>NZ_MAON01000044.1:0-131928 GCF_001922505.1 Staphylococcus sp. MB377
ACCTCTAATAGACCGCTTTATAATAAATATAAAAGTTATTGGAAACTATTTCTTAAACCTTTTGAAACGCTAGAAGCATTTAATTATCATAAAGTCCATTTATTTAAAGAGTGGAAAACCGAAAAAGGCATTATAAATTACTTATTAGGTGTAGATGTTGAATTATTTAATACATATCACTACGTTCATGAGCTAAGAAGATTATTAAAAGAAAATCAAATAGAGAAATTTAGTCATAAACTCTTTTCTATTCATCTTTCAGATGTGTGTCCTAAATTACGCCCAGTCATTAGAACTTTAAGACGCTTAGCAGCTTTCATTGAAAATACTATGACATATTCTAACCTGACCAATGGTCCGTTAGAAGGAATTAATAATAAAATCAAACTCATTAAAAGGGTATCTTTTGGTTATAGAAATTATGATAATTTGCGTAATCGAATTATTATAACTTCGCGACTATTTGCCTCAACAACAAAAAAAGAGATTAAACAACCTAAGGTTGCTTAATCTCAATATTTGGACTCATCAGTCCGATTTGACGTAGAGCCATAATTTATACAAAATCTTATTAATAAATATCTATTTCAATATTAAACTGCAACACTTAATTTTGGTACAAATGTTTCATAATGAATATGACTTTGATCAACATCTAATGCTTTTAATACTTCAATAACAGATTGAATAAATTTAGCACCACCACAAACGTAAACCTCTGTATTTTCACTTATATATTTTTCTAAGTATTCTTTAGTTAAATAGCCATTTTTTTCGCGATCATAAAGTTCATATTTTGCTTTGTCTGATTTTTGACTAATATTTTCTAAATATGAAGTGAATGGTGTATCGTTGACATCTCCAGTTACTTGAATAAATTGAGCATTACTATCTTTAACAACCACTTCATTAAACATTGAAACTAATGGTGTAACACCGATACCCGCACCAATAAATAATTGAGGCTTTTCAGGATTTGCAACCGCAAATGGACCTACAGGTGCTGATAAATTAATTTTGTCTCCTTCTTTTAATTCATCATGCAATATAGTTGAAACTTCACCTTCATGGTCAGTTGTCACATCACGTTTAACAGCAAATGTTAAACGCTCGTTTTCTCCAGATACAATTGAATAATGTCTTTTTGCGCGATATGGCATTTTTTCACTACTTACATCCACAGTGATGTATTCACCAGGTGTAAATTGACTTAAATCATAGTCAGTAGATTTAACTGTGAAAGCTTTGATATCTGAAGATAATTGTTCGATTTTTTCAATTTCAAAAGGTTGGAAACCTTCCCAAAGCATACTAGCATAGATATCTTTTTCAACTTGAATAAACACATCTGCGATTTCTTGATAAGCTTTCTTCCAAGTTTGTATGATTGGATGATCATCTTCTAGTCCTACTACTGCCTTTATTGCTTCTATTAAATTTTCTCCAACAATGTCATAACCTGCTGGCGGAACTTCTAATGCACAATGTTTATAAGCGATTTCTTTAACTACAGGCATGATGTTGCCTAAATTATCAATATTAACAGCTGCCGCTAAAACACTTTGCGCTAATGCAGTTGATTGAAATCCTTTTTGTTGGTTCGTTTGGTTAAACATATTTTTTAATTCTGGATGTTGATTGAACATTCTATTGTAAAAATATGAGGTTATTTCAGTGCCTTTCTCTTGTAATACTGGTACCGTTTCTTTGATAATGCCTTTTTCTTTTTCATTTAACATGAAAGTCACTCCCATTTAGTTAAATATTTCAAACCTTTCCAAATTCATTCTATTCCAATTTGCAAAATTTTTAAATCAATTGTAATTAAATTCACAAATTGTTCATTTTACATAATCTTAATATATATTTTTCCTCTTATTATTTAAATTCTTAAAATAATACGATATATTAGGACTATAGTATGATGTTTATTTTCAGAATATATTGTATAGTTTAATTAAATTAGTCAATGACTTTATTTTTTTAACGGAGGTTAACTTAATGAATAAACTAATCCAGTCACTTTCAGCGCTAGGCGTCTCCGCAACTCTAGTTACCCCCAACTTAAGTGCAGAAGCAACAACTAATCACTCCCCTGAGCTTAGAGGTGTGAATGATATCGTAATCGAAAAAGGCCAAAATTATAATCTACTAAATGGAATTAGTGCTTATGATAAAGAAGATGGTGATTTAACACATAAGATCACTGTAGATGGTCATGTTGATACTTCTAAAGTAGGCAAATATAAAGTGAAATATAATGTCATTGATTCAGATGGTGCAGAAGAAACTTCAACTCGATACATAGAAGTTAAATAATATGACAAATTTTTGAGATGAGATGAATAATCTCATCTTTTTTTGTGTCAAAAACACTTGAAAACATTGAAAATGATAACATTTCTCAACTATATGCGTATATCACTTAAATTTGTCATTTTTCACATAATAGACACATAATTTTAACAAATCTTACATTCCCCGTCATTCCTATTGTTTCTAGTTGTTTCCTATATATAATTATAATTTTTTTCGGATAAGTACTTGTAAATATTGCGTAATAAACTAAAATTAATGATAAGCCCTACATTTGTAGTATTAGGAGGTCAAAAAAGTGTCAAAATTTAAGTCTTTACTTCTAATGTTCGGCACGCTAATTTTACTTAGTGGTTGTTCGAATGTTGAAGTATTTAATGCAAAAGGGCCAGTAGCAAGTAGTCAGAAGTTCTTGATTATCTATTCAATCATCTTCATGCTTGTTATTGTTGCTGTTGTACTTACTATGTTCGCTATTTTTATTTTCAAGTATAGCTACAATAAAAACAGCGAAACTGGTAAGATGCACCACAATTCTTTAATTGAAACAATTTGGTTTGTGGTACCTATCATTATCGTAATTGCTTTATCTATTCCAACAGTTAAAACTTTATACGATTATGAGAAACCACCAGAAAGTAAGGAAGATCCAGTGGTTGTATACGCAGTAAGTGCTGGATATAAATGGTTCTTCGCTTATCCAGAACAAAAAGTTGAAACGGTTAATACTTTAACTATTCCTAAAAACCGTCCTGTAGTATTCAAATTACAATCTATGGATACGATGACAAGTTTCTGGATTCCTCAACTAGGTGGTCAAAAATATGCCATGACTGGCATGACAATGGATTGGACTTTACAAGCTGATCAAACAGGTACTTTCAGAGGTCGTAACTCAAACTTCAATGGTGAAGGTTTCTCTCGCCAAACGTTTAAAGTACACTCTGTAGACCAAAGTGAATTCGATTCTTGGGTTAAAGATGCTAAGAGCAAGAAAACACTTAGCCAAGATGAGTTTGATAAACAACTCTTACCAAGTACACCTAATAAAGAATTGACATTCAGTGGTACGCATATGGCATTCGTTGACCCTGCAGCTGATCCAGAGTACATCTTCTACGCTTACAAACGTTACAATTATGTTCAAAAAGATCCTAACTTTGTAGCTGAGAAAGACTTGTACAAAGATGTTACTGATAAACCACAAAAACCAGCTCGTAAGGTTCAAATCACTAACGCTAACTATAAGCGTCATGGTATGAAACCTATGATTCTTGGTAACAATGATCCTTATGATAATGAATTCAAGAAAGAAGAAGATCATAACTCTAAGGAAATGGAAAAAATCAGTAAAAGTGCAAAAGACGAAAATGCGTCTAAATTTGGTAGCAAAGCAGACAATGATCATGGAGGTGGACATTAATGAATTTTCCATGGGATCAATTGCTCGTTAAAGGTAACTGGATGATTACAATGGCACAAATTGGTGCGCCATTCCTAGTTATTGGTTTAATCGCAGTAATTACTTACTTCAAGTTATGGAAATATCTTTACAAAGAATGGTTCACATCCGTAGACCATAAAAAAATCGGTTTAATGTACTTAATTTGTGCCGTACTTATGTTCGTTCGTGGTGGTATTGATGCATTACTATTACGTACTCAATTAACAATTCCAGATAATACTTTCTTGGAATCAAATCACTATAATGAAATCTTCAGTACGCACGGCGTTATCATGATTATCTTTATGGCTATGCCATTCGTATTTGGTTTATGGAACTTAGTCGTTCCACTACAAATTGGGGCTCGTGATGTGGCGTTCCCAGTTATGAATAACATTAGTTTCTGGTTATTCTTCGTTGGTATGATATTATTCAACCTTTCATTCATTATTGGTGGTTCACCAGCGGCTGGTTGGACAAACTACGCACCATTAGCTGGTGAATTTAGTCCAGGCCCAGGTGTTAACTATTACCTAGTCGCAATTCAAATTTCAGGTATTGGTACTTTAATGACTGGTATTAACTTCTTCGTAACAATACTTAGATGTAAAACACCAACAATGAAATTCATGCAAATGCCTATGTTTACTGTAACAACATTTATTACGACTTTAATCGTAATTCTTGCGTTCCCAGTATTCACAGTTGTACTTGCATTAATGACTACTGACCGTGTATTTGGAACTGCATTCTTTACAGTTGCCGATGGCGGTATGCCAATGTTATGGGCAAACTTCTTCTGGGTATGGGGGCACCCTGAGGTTTATATCGTTATCTTGCCTGCATTTGGTATTTATTCAGAAATTATTCCAACATTTGCTCGTAAACGTTTATTCGGACACCAAAGTATGGTGTGGGCAACTGCTGGTATCGCATTCTTAAGTTTCTTAGTTTGGGTTCACCATTTCTTCACAATGGGTAATGGTGCTTTAATCAACTCATTCTTCTCAATTTCAACAATGTTAATCGGTGTACCAACCGGGGTTAAATTATTTAACTGGTTATTAACATTATATAAAGGACGTATTACGTTCGAGTCACCTATGCTATTCTCATTAGCCTTCATCCCTAACTTCTTATTAGGTGGGGTTACAGGTGTAATGTTAGCGATGGCATCAGCTGACTATCAATACCATAATACTTATTTCTTAGTAGCTCACTTCCACTATACATTGGTTACTGGTGTTGTATTTGCCTGCCTAGCTGGTTTAATCTTCTGGTATCCTAAGATGATGGGTTACAAATTAAACGAAAAACTAAATGCATGGTGTTTCTGGTTATTCATGATTGGATTTAACGTATGTTTCTTACCACAATTCATTCTTGGATTAGACGGAATGCCTCGTCGTTTATACACTTATATGCCTTCTGATGGTTGGTGGTTATTAAACCTAATCTCTACTATTGGTGCATTATTAATGGCTGTTGGTTTCCTATTCTTAGTAGTAAGCATTGTATACAGTCATATCAAAGCTCCACGTGAAGCTACTGGAGATAACTGGGATGGTCTTGGACGTACTTTAGAGTGGTCTACTGCTTCTGCAATTCCACCTAAATACAACTTTGCTATCACTCCAGATTGGAATGACTATGATACATTTGTTGATATGAAAGAACATGGTCGTCATTATTTAGATAACCATAATTATAAAGACATTCATATGCCAAACAATACACATACAGGTGTAATTATGGGTATATTCATGTTATTAGGTGGTTTCTTCTTAATCTTCGAAACTGTAATCCCTGCTGCAATCTGCTTAGTAGGTATTCTTGGTTCATTAGTTTACCAAAGTTTCGTACAAGATCATGGTTATCATATCCCTGCTTCTGAAGTTGCTGAAAATGAAGCTCGTTTAAGAGAAGCTCGTATTAAAGAAAGGGAGGCTGTAGGTCATGAGTCATGATACAAATACTGTTGATTCACGTACGCACGAAGGTCAATTAAATAAACTTGGCTTCTGGATTTTCCTTACAGCCGAATTCTCATTATTCGGTACTTTGTTCGCAACGTTATTAACGTTGCAACATGGTGGCGATTATGCTGGCAAAATGACAACAGAATTATTCGAGTTACCGCTTGTATTAATTATGACGTTTGCCTTATTAATTAGTTCTTACACATGTGGTATTTCAATTTATTACATGCGTAAAGAAAAACAAAACTTAATGATGTTCTGGATGATTCTTACTGTCCTTTTAGGTCTAGTGTTCGTTGGATTCGAAATTTACGAATTTGCTCACTATGTTTCTGAAGGTGTAACACCACAAATTGGATCTTATTGGTCTAGTTTCTTCATCCTATTAGGTACACACGGTGCTCACGTATCATTAGGTATTGGTTGGATCATTTGTTTATTAATTCAAGTGGCTACACGTGGTCTTAATAAATTTAATGCTCCTAAATTATTCATTGTAAGTTTATACTGGCACTTCTTAGATGTTGTTTGGATCTTCATCTTCACTGCCGTATATATGATAGGGATGGTGTATAGCGGATGAATACAATCGTAAAACATACAGTCGGCTTTATTGCCTCAATCGTCTTGACGTTATTAGCAGTTTTCGTAACTCTATACACAAACATGACATTCCATGCTAAAACAACAATCATCTTTGGCTTTGCATTTATTCAAGCTGCAGTTCAATTATTAATGTTCATGCACTTAACTGAAGGTAAAGATGGTCAAGTACAATCGTTCAAAGTTATCTTTGCGATTATCATCACATTAGTGACTGTTATTGGTACGTATTGGGTTATGCAAGGTGGACATTCTCACCACTTATAATTTAATATTTATCTCACACAAAGAACCTGTTATGAAACTCGTCAAAGTTTCAAACAGGTTCTTTCTTTATGCTTTCATTTCATACCTGATTTAAGTTATCTTTAATTTAAATCATTTATTGTGAAGGAGATGCATTTGAATAATGACTTTACCTATAATCATAGATACTGATCCAGGAATTGATGATGCTGCTGCATTGAGTGTTGCCCTATTACATCCATTCTTCGATGTAAAAATGATTTCCACAGTCAATGGAAATGTCAATATAGAAAAAACGACTGCTAATGCTCTGAAATTGAAAGCTTTCTTCAATAGTGACGTACCTGTTCACAGAGGTTCTGCAAAACCGTTAATTAATAAAGCAATAGATGCAAGCCAAGTTCATGGTGAAAGTGGTATGGATGGATACGACTTCCCATCTATATCAAATGACCAATTAGCTTCTACTAACTCAATAACTGCAATGAAGGAGATACTTTTACATTCAAACACCCCTATTACGCTTATAGCGTTAGGTCCACTTACGAATATTGCTCTATTGATAAGTACGTTTCCTGAAGTTAAAGATCATATTAAAGAAATTGTCTTAATGGGAGGAAGTTCAGGACGAGGTAATGTAACGCCACTTGCAGAGTTTAATATCTATAGTGATCCTGAAGCAGCGCATATTGTATTTGAGAGTAACCTTCCCATCACTATGATTGGACTTGATTTAGCACGACAATCGCTGTTAACTCATGACTATTTAGCGTCATTTGAACATATGAGTAGAACAAGTTCAATGCTCTATCAAATCTTTCAACATTATAGAGAGAAAGACTTCGCTAAAGGGTTAAAATTATATGATGTCTTCACAGTATTATATTTACTTGATCCTGAAAGCTATGAAACGATACTAGCTAGTGTACGAATTGAATTACATGGCACATTGACCAAGGGAGCTACAGTTGTTGATTACGACTCCCCCTATCCAAATTGTAAAATTGTTACTTCAAGTCTAAATAAGAACTACTGCTCAATATTTAAAGACACAATTAAATAATTCATTTTAATTAAAAAAAGCTATAACAAAATGCATCTTTATTACATTTCGTTATAGCTCTCTTTATTTGGTTTCATAAATATTTTGACCAAGTAATTGATAATAAATATGAGAAATAATTGACTCATTTGACACTTTAGAATAATCAACTTTATTCGTAGCCAGTACAATAATATAATCTTCATTAAAATATACCGTAAATATTTGACCGAAAAACACACCATTAATTCGATTGACTTGAGGAGTCGAATAGAATCCATATCTATAAGATTCTGGATATTTAGTGCTCCCAATTTCTTGAAGTAATGATGTTGTAACTGCTTGATTGAAAATATTATTTTGCTGTAAATCATTAACTAATCTAGCCATATCATGTGTAGACATAAATAAATTTCCTGCACCATAATATTGACCTAATACATTCGGATTCATCGTTTTTAGTTTATTATTTTTTACTTTGTATCCAGTGGCCATATCCTTTTTATAAGGCTTTTCATTAAAGAAAGCACTATGCTCTAAATGATAGGGTTCTGCTAGTAATTTATAATAATTTTCCACATAAGAATGATGTGTTACTGCTTCTATAACTTGCGCAAGAACTAGATAGTTAGCATCGTTATATAAATGCTTATGATAATATTTACTATTAATCCCTCTTCTTTGAATATCATGAACTGCCCCATCTAAACTCTTTGTATTAGGATTAGCATTAAATTTATATAAACCACTTCTATGTAACATTAAATCTTTCAATGTAATTGTTTTATTTGTCTTAAACCACGGCAAATACTTAGTAACAGGGTCATTAATATTAATTTTGTTTGATAATTCTAAGTGCTTGAGTACTAAGCCAGTAGTGAATTTTTGAGCTGATCCAATTAAATACATCGTATTTGCATTGCTTTTTTTCTTACTGCTAATATTTTGATAACCATACCCTTTATCAAGCATTAATTTTCCATCTTTTAAAACTGTAATTGATCCATTGAAATGAACATTTTTTAAATACGTATTAATTTGTTCAATATTATCATCTTTTGCTTGAACCGTTTTGAGCTTATCAACTGTTTTATAGTTTTTATCACGATGTTCTATATAAGCCTTGTTATCATTAACATTGTTATATTCACTGTCCTTAATACTATAGTTAGTAATTTTAATGACGAATAATATAATGAGAAGTATTAAAACAATTAATACTAAAATAAAAGCTATAATTTTTAATTTGTTATTTTTCATGGAGTCCCTCTTACGTCTAATATAGAAGTATATCTAAATTAAAACCTATTCTATCTAAATCATTTTTTATTCGTTTAATATTTTATATTATATAACACAACACCATTGAATTCATCTTTCTTTAATCATACAGTTATAATTTTTTATTACATCGTACTTTAGTATGATAAAGTATTATCTAATATTGCTTAACCATCTTTTGTAAATTCTATTTTAATAATGTAAATTTTGTATTAAACTTAAAGTTGTAATTCTCTCCAAAAAGTAATACAATTTAAGGGTATGAGAGTATACATTATATATAATTACACCATCCTTACAACTTTGAATACAAGCAAAAAATATAAATTTATTTTTGATTTTATACTTCATGTTAAATAAAAATGTAACAATTTTTATTTTTCAAATCATAAAATCTCTTATAAAAGATAATATGTATAGGAGCAAATGCTATGAACCGATTTTTAAAATATTTTATGATGCTACTTACACTAGTACTAATCGTTGTTCCTGTAATTTTTATCATCAATTTGTATAAAACTTCTGAAAGTGCAATGCAAGCCTCATATGATAAATCTGATTCGAAGCGTCAATCAAACATACGTGAAGGAAAAGTAAACCCTTCTAAAGATGCAGTTTCAATCTTATTTTTAGGAATTGATGATAATGAAGGTCGTCGTAAAAATGGCCAAACTACAGAACATTCAAGAACGGATTCTATGATTCTTTCTACCTTCAGTCCTGAAAAGCGTCAAATACGATTACTTAGTATCCCACGTGATACGATTAGTTATATACCAAAAGTTGGTTATTACGACAAGATAACTCACGCACATGCATACGGAGGACCTGTAGCTGCTATGGATTCTGTCGAGGCGACATTAAACGTTCCTGTTGATTATTATGTACGAGTAAATATGGATGCCTTCGTTGAGGCAGTTGATGAACTTGGTGGTATTTATTATGACGTTCCTTACGACTTAAATGAGCCTAATACAGACGATAGCGGTAGAATTAAAATTAAAAAAGGCTATCAAAAACTTAATGGTGATGAAGCGCTAGCCGTTGCAAGAACACGACATCACGATTCTGATTTAAAACGTGGCGAAAGACAAATGGATTTAATTAAATTATTATTCCAAAAAGCTAAGAGCCTTGATTCATATGATAAATTAGATGATTTAGTACAAATAGTTGGGAAAAATGCGAAACATAATTTAACTTCTTCTGAAATCAAATCTCTAGCATCTATGTACTTATCTGATGACATTGAATTTAAAAAGTCTCAACTCAAGGGTAAAGATGATTACTTACAAAATATTTACTATTATAATCCGAGCGTTAGTAGTATTATGAAATATTCAAATATATTGCGTTCTGATTTAGGACTATCTAAAATAACAAATAAGGATGAATTCTTAGATCAACGCGTTATTAAACATTACGGTACACTTGTACCACTTACACCTCTTGATCAGTCTTTATTGAAAAATAATCAAAAAGATTCATCTTCTTCTGATGATAACATCGATGATTCAACAAATTCAGATAACAATAATAATATACAATCATCTGAAGAAAATAGTTCAAACTCAAATGAAGGTATTGACCAAAGTAGTCAAGGTAGTACTCAAAATGATAACTACAATCAGACAAATAGTTCTGATTCATTCAATAACAATCAAGATCAAATGAATCAAATTTACTAATTGAGAGGAGTACAAACTATGTCACGTAAAACATATGAAAAAGCTGCTAACATTAATGGTATGTTTAATGTTTTAGAGCAACAAATTATTCATAGCAAAGACATGGCATTATTTAGAAGTGAATTCTTTTACGTTAATCATGAACATCGTGAAAATTTTGAAGCATTATTAGTCTACTATGGTGAAAATTCTGTTAATCCAATTGTAAGTGGTGCGTGCTACATTCTTGCTTTACCAGAAATCTTCAATAAAGTAGATGTTTTTGAATCGGATTTACCGTTCTCATGGGTTTATGATGAAAATGGTATTACTGAGACAATGCAAAGTATTAGCGTTCCTCTTCAATATCTTATTGCGGCAGCATTAGAAGTTACTGATGTAACATTATTCAAGCCTTCAGGTTTTACAATGGGCATGAATAATTGGAATATTGCTCAAATGAGAATATTTTGGCAGTACAGTGCGATTGTTCGCCAAGAAGCCTTATAATAAAACAATTTCCACTCCTTTTTACAAATTTGTTGTAAAAAGGAGTTTTTTATATCTTTAAATCATATAGAATAACTTTATACTTTTATAAATTTAATTTTTGTAACTTTTAATAATTACATATATATGGGGGAATTAAGATGTTTGAAATAGTAAAAAACAAAGATATGTTATCAGAATGTTTTTTTATTAGAAGAGAAGTATTTGTGAAAGAACAAGGTGTTCCCTTGGAAAATGAATTAGATTCATTTGAGGAAGAATCTACACATATTATTGGCTACGACAAAAATCATGTACCTTTTGCATGTGCGAGATTTAGACCTTATAACAACGCAGCAAAAGTAGAAAGAGTTGCTATTTTAAAACCTTATAGAAAAGATGGGTATGGCAAAACAATGATGCACGCTATTGAACGTTTTGCAAAAGATAAGGGATACAATCAATTAGTTTTAAATGCTCAAGTACAAGCTCAAGGCTTTTATGAGAAACTAGATTATATTCAAACGGGCCCAGTTTTTATTGAGGAAAATATCGATCATATAAAAATGTATAAGAATATTTAAACTATTTATATTCTAAATTCATAGAGTACTTGTAATTAATTAAATAGACTATCTCATTTTTTTAATAGTAGCTTAAACTAATGTATTTTAAATTATCTGTGCTTCGTAATGTATTCCTTAGTAAAATCATAATTTGTTTACTATATGTAAGAAAGTATTAAAGTTAGTTTACAAATAAGTTAAATCTAATCATAGCCTTAATTTAAATACTATAATGAATTTGTAATATTAATAATAACGAGGAGTAACAAAATGACCAAAAAGTTTAATTTAAAATTTCCTTCGATGATTGCGATCACATTATTTGGTGCTGCATTTACTTCACAACATGCACATGCAGCTGAAGTGAATCAAAATTCGAATAATACAAATAATGTTATTGATGATCAACAGAATATAGAAAATGCTGAGCAAGCTAAAAAAGAAGTAACTAATTCAGCTCAAAGTGTATCAGGGGTACAAACGTATCAAAATCCTTCTGATGTTAAAGCATCTGTTGCTACAGAAAGCAAAACGTATGATGCTAAATTAGATAATTTAACTACAACAAAACAGACTTCACAAGATCAACAAAGTACGCAAAATCAAAGTACTGCTAACACAAACGCTACTAATTCAAATAGTGAGCTAGCTAAGGTTAAAGATAGCAAGCAAGAAGTTTCATCTTCAAATAAATCTGATCAAAATACTAATATCAATAACACACAAAGTAATACTGATGCTAATAAGAAAACATTGCAAGCTTCTAAAAACACTTTACCATCATCTCAAGTTCAGTCAAATGATGATACATCTGTTAATATTAATCAAAACACTACACAATATGTTAATAATCAAATTGATGAAAGTAGTTCTAACTCACAACAAGAGAATAGTTTAACTTCATCAAATAAAAATCAATTGAATTCATCATCTGTTACTCCATCACAATCTAATCAAGTGACTCAGTCTAACAACCAAATAGAGTCTAAGCAAAGCAGTGATAAGAAAGTTAGTACTTATAGTAATAATGATAATAATGCAACTCAAGTAAACGTAGATCAAGCTAAAACATCACAAGAAGCTAATACTAAGAATGCATCAGCATCAAAAACAACTCAAACATCTACATCTAACAGTACTCAATCAGGTTATTCTGAATTTAGATCTGTTGGTGGCAAAGGTGGTCCAGCAACTTCAGTAAAAACAGTTAAACGTTATGCAGCTAAAGCAACTACATCATCTTTACCGAAATATAAACCACAAGTAAGTTCATCAATCAACAATTATATTCGTTCGAATAACTTACAAGCATCTAAAATCGAAGAAAATTATTCATCTTATTTCCCTAAATATGGATATCGTAATGGTGTAGGTAAACCTGAAGGTATTGTAGTTCATGAAACGGCTAATGATAACTCAACTATTGATGGTGAAATTAATTACATGAAAAACAATTACAACTCAGCTTTCGTTCATGCATTTGTAGACGGTAACCGTATTATAGAAACTGCCCCTACTGACTACTTATCATGGGGTGCGGGTCCAAATGCTAATGATCGTTTTATAAATGTTGAAATTGTTCATACACATGACTATGCTTCATTCGCTAAATCAATGAATAACTATGCAGATTATGCTGCAACACAATTACAATATTATGGATTAACACCTAATAGTGCTGAAAATGATGGTCAAGGTACAGTTTGGACTCACTATGCAATTAGTCGATTCCTAGGTGGTACAGACCATTCTGACCCACACGCTTACCTACAAAGCCATAATTATACTTATAATGAATTATACGATTTAATTAATGAAAAATATTTAATTAAAACAGGCCAAGTAGCACCTTGGGGTACTACTTCAAGTAGTAGCTCATCTAATACCAATAAAGGTGGTTCAAGTAATAATGGTTCCACTACTACATCACCAAAATTAACTGTTAAGTCAAATAGTGGCTTAGCTCAAATTAAAACTGATAATAGTGGTGTTTACACAACAGTTTATGATGATAAAGGTAAAGCTACCAACCAAGTTCATAACACTTTATCTGTAACTAAATCTGCCACACTTGGTAAAGATAAGTATTATCTATTATCTGACTACAATAGTGGTAAAGTGTACGGTTGGGTTAAGCAAGGAGAAACCGTTTATAATACAGTAAAATCTCCTGTAAAAATAAACCAATCATATAATATAAAATCAGGTGCTACGCTATATACAGTGCCATGGGGTAACTATAATCAAGTAGCTGGAACTGTTTTAAAATCTAATACAGCACCATTTAAAGCAACAAAGTCTCAACAAGTTGGCACAGCCACTTATTTATATGGCTCTTTAAATGGTAAAAATGGATGGGTTAGCAAAGCATTTCTATCTAATATAACTAAACCATCTTCTGAAAGTAAAACACCTACTGTAGATAATACTTTAAAAGTATCGAATCTTAAGAATACATTAGGTCAGGTTTCTACTAAGAATAAAGGAACGTATACAACTGTTTATGATAAAAATGTGAAAGCTAACGCAACTATTGGTGGAAAAACGTACAACATAACTAAGAAAGCTACGTTGAACAATAAAGATTATTACTTAATTTCTGATTATAATGGTAATACTTCACGTGGTTGGGTACCTGTTTCAGAAATTTCTGTTAAAACTACAACACCTAACAAAACTAATGCCACTTATTACGATATTAATGGAAATGCAAATATTTACGACACACCTTGGGGAACAGCTAAACAAGTTAAAGCTACAGTACCTTCAAGTGGTAAACAGTTAAAATCAATTGATAACCTTAAAGTTGGTAACGAAACGTACTTACACGGTGTAATCAACAATGTTTGGGGTTGGATTAAATCAACTGATGTTAAACAAACACCTAAAGTAAATGCTAAATTTGCTGTAAACACTAAAGCTACTAAACCATCTACTGCATCAACTCAAACTGTGTCAAAAGTAGCTCAAGTTAATGCGAACAACAGCGGTGCACGTGCAACTGTTTATGATAAAACAGGTAAAAATGCAACTAAGTATGCTAATCGTACTTTCAACGTTTCTAAAGAAAAAACAATTGATGGTAATACTTATGTGTTACTTCAAAATACTACGACAAATACACCTTTAGGTTGGTTCAATGTCAAAGACTTGAAAGTTCAAAACTCTAGTTCTGAACAAAAAACATCAGGTACTTATAAAATTAACAACAAAAATAATGGTCTATACTCAATTGCGTGGGGTACAAACCAACAACGTTTAGATAATAAAGATTTAGCTAATAAATCAATTAAAGTATCTAAATCAGTTGTTATTGGAAACACAACTTATCTATACGGTACTGTTAACGGTAAAACTGGTTGGATTGCTAAGAATGACTTAACTTCATCAAATACTTCATCAGATAATGGTGAAAAATATCAATATGAATTTATTATCAACACAACTAATGGTTATTACTATGATGACCCTAGTACAGCTAAAGCAACTTCATTAAAAGCTTTTAATGAACAAATTTTCCAAGTAACAATTCGTAAAGTCGTTAATGGTAAAACTTGGTATTATGGTAAATTAAGTAATGGCAAATATGTATGGATTAAAGATACTGATTTGAAAAAAGAATTAGTTAAATATTCAAAATCATATAGAACATTAAATCAAGCTGTATCACTTCAACAAAATGCGTACGGGGCTCCACCACAAGTTCAAAGAAATGGTTATGGTTGGTCAAACGCAACTTATAGTGAAATTAAAAACGCTATGAACACAGAAAAATTAGCTAAAGATGATACGCTTAAATACCAATTCTTACGCTTAGATCGCCCGCAAAATCTTTCTGTAGCAAGTTTGAATCAATTACTTAAAGGTAAAGGTGTTCTTGAAAATCAAGGTCAAGCATTCAGTCAAGCTGCTGCTACTTCAGGTATCAATGAAATTTACTTAATTGCACATGCATTAATTGAAACTGGTAATGGTCAATCTCAATTAGCTAAAGGTGCAAACATCGTAAATAACTATGTTACTACTAATAGTGCTACAAAATATCATAATGTATTTGGTATAGCCGCTTTTGATGCTAATCCACTATATAAAGGTATTAATTATGCTAAGCAAGCTGGTTGGAATTCAGTATCTAAAGCGATTATTGGTGGTGCTAAATTTATAGGTAAAGACTATATTAAAGCAGGCCAAAATACGCTATATAAAATGCGTTGGAATCCAGACCACCCTGCTACACACCAATATGCAACTGATATTAATTGGGCTAATTCTAACGCTCAATATTTAAAACAACTTTATAATGAAATTAAAGCTGTTGGTAAATATTTTGATATCTCAAGCTATAGCAAATAAATAACTATATTTACTAATAAAATGAATGAGACATAAAATTCTCATTTGAATAACCAAGATTCTAGGACATTAAGTTCTTGGACAAATTAAAAAGACAATTTCTATTGATACACTATAGAAATTGTCTTTTTATAATTATTTTATTATATATATGTTGCTAGTTCGTACAATTTTAAATATTCAATTAAAAATTATATTCTTGTGCCCATTTAACTGTACTAAAAAAGCCCTATCGCTATAATGATCATTTGGCTAAATTCATTAAGACAATAGGACTCATTTATTTAAATATATATGTGACGACTATTTAGCTTATCTAATAGTTGATTTAAACTTTGTATTTCTTCCTTACTTAGACACTGACAACGCGCTTCTATTAACTCACATCTTGCCGTATTGATTTGTTGAATCAAATTACGAGCTTCTTCTGTTAGGCATAAGTCTTTGCAACGTAAATCTTCATGAGACTGTTGACTAGTTATATATCCTTTTTGCACTAATTTCTTAATCCATCTAGATACAATGGATTGCTCTCTACTAATCTTCATCGTTAAATCATATTGCGACAATCGATCATAACTATATAAAATTCTCAATAGTTCTAATTGATCATTTGTAATATCTGTACGCTGTCCAAAACGTCTATTAACCAAATTAAGGTCATTATTAGTTAGTGTAATAAGTTTTTCTAGTTGATTATACATTGTTGTTCTACTCCACATTTATAATTGATAATACTATTATACTATGATTTTTTATATGTCATGTACTTTCAATATTTTGTCACAATACAATTCTAAATAATTCAATTTTAATTTCATTAAGTTTTAAAGCATCTCGCTGAATATATATTTAAACTATGAATCATTGATATATTCCATTGCTATTTATAGTTTGGATTGTCCTTATTAAGGTAATAATTACCTGCATTTAAATAACTTGCAAATGCAGACCAAAGTACATATGGAATCTGTAATAATCCAGTCACTCGATGTATTTTAAACATTGATACTGCATTAGCAACTACTGAGATAAACAACATGATACTTTCAATTAATGCAATACCTCTTACTTTCTTTTTAAAATAAAGTATCGACCACAAATAGTTTAAAGTTAACTGCGTATAATGTGTCACTTTAATTCGAGTTGTCTTTTTTTATTTTTAGTAGTGATTAAATAAGAAACGCCCATTAATAAATATAATATTGGCCATACAATCGGAAATGTTTTTGTAGGTGGAGAAAATGGTGGTTTTCTAAAATTTTGTAGTCCTGTTGTGATTCCTTTGCTATGATTCGACCGATGATACTCCCACCTACCATTGGATGTATCAGCTTAATGATGTCTTTTAACGTGTTAATATTAATCCACTCCTTTAATGTGATAACTTGCTCTTCCTATTATGCAAATACTATTCATATTTAAATCTATTTTTTTAAAATCAAATAGAATTTACATACAAATAATAGTTATTACCCAACATTTCATCCTAAATTGTTGCATTTCAATGTTAATATATACTAAATTAAATACAGTTATTAATTAAAAAAGGAGACAATCGTATGTCGATGGATACAAAAAGAGATTACTTTTTCGATAACGCGCGCGCCATCCTTATCTTTTTAGTCGTATTCGGTCATATGATTCAACCTTATACTTCTGAAAGTAAATACTTATCTGCATTATATTTGTTAATTTATAGTTTCCATATGCCATCGTTTTTATTTATCTCTGGATACTTTGCGAAACATTTAGATAAACCACATTACCTAGAGAATGTAGCTAAAAAGTTAATTGCACCTTACGCTATATTTTATGCATTCTTTTCTATCTATTATTTTGTAACTGGTAAAAGTGATGCAATTCAAATGGACCCTTTTAATCCTGTATTTGCTTTGTGGTTCTTACTTACATTATTTTGTTTCCATGTCATCCTTGTCATAGTACGTCGCTATAAAGCATATTATGTATTACCTGTCGCTTTGATTATTTCAATACTTGCAGGTTTTTCTGATGATATCAATGGTTATATGAGTATTTCAAGAACAATCGTATTTTTCCCGATTTTTTATGTTGGTTATTTAACAACGCGAGCTCATACTCAATTATTGAGAAATAAAAAATTAAGGCTAATTTCAATCATTGTACTTATTATATTTTTCATCGTCTACTATATACACCCAATCAATTCAGATTGGCTTTTAGGTAGTAGTCCCTATACTTCACTTGAAAATAATAATGAAAATGTGTACAGCCCATTGAAAAGACTATTGCTATACTTCGTTATCTTTGTAGCTATGTTCTCATTCCTCAATTTAATGAGTAATCATAAACGTGTTTATACTTATATAGGAAATCGCACAATGTACGTCTATTTATTACATGGTTTAGTTATAGGTATAGTTAGAGGATTGGAAATATATCCTTTTAAAGATCATATATCAGTATTCACTTACGGTTATTTAATTCTCATTTCAGTATTAATTGTATATTTACTATCGACGAACCTTGTTTGTAAATGGACGAATCCTTTGATTAATTTAAAGAAACCTTCTTCTTTTAGAGGATAATGAAAAGTTAAATACAAAAGGACTTACCAAATTATGGTGACTAAAAAATATGTTATTATAAGATTATTCTAAAATTTTGTAGTAACATTTAAAGTTACTATAATTTGGTTTTTTGAGGTGTAAAAAATGAAACTATCTTTAAATACGAATTCCAAATTTTTAAGAGCACCAAGTATACGTCAGTTCTCTAATCGTATGAAGCACATTGATGATTGTGTGAATTTAACGATTGGTCAACCCGACTTTCCTATGCCAGATATGGTAAAAGAGGCATACATCAATGCGATTAAAGAAGATAAAACTAGTTACTCACACAATAAGGGATTGCCGGAAACTCGACAGGCAATAAGTAATTATTTCAAAAATAAGTACGGTTTTTATTATAGTGAAGAGGAAATCATTATTACGAATGGTGCGAGTGAAGCACTTGATACGTCATTGCGAAGTATTATCGAACCTGGAGATGAGATATTAATTCCAGGACCTATTTATGCAGGCTACATTCCTTTAGTTGAAACATTAGGTGGTAAGCCTATTTATATAGATACTACAAATACAGAATTTAAAATCACTCCAGAATTAATTGCGCAACATTACACTGATAAAACAAAAGCAATTTTGCTTAATTATCCTACGAATCCAACTGGTGTGATATTAGAACGTGATGAAGTAAAAGACATTGTAAATTATTTGAAACAAAAAGAAATTTTTATTATTAGCGATGAAATTTATGCAGAAAATACTTTCAAAGGTAATCATGTCTCATTTGCAGAATTTGAGGAAATTCGTGATCAACTATTACTTATTGGTGGGTTAAGTAAGTCTCACTCCGCTACCGGTATTCGTATAGGCTTCTTACTAGGTCCTGAGTACCTAATTGAAAAGTTAACATTTATGCATGCATATAATTGTATATGTGCAAATGTACCGTCACAAATCGCATGTATTGCTGCACTTAATGAAGGATTAGATGCGCCTCAATATATGAACCGAGCTTATATAGAGCGTCGTAACTATTTAGTAAGTAAATTAAAAGAATTGGGTTTCGAATTGGATGCTCAACCAGAAGGCGCTTTTTATATATTCCCAAGTATTCGTAACTATACTTCTGATGATTTCGATTTCTGCGTCAAAGTGCTTGAAGAAGCACACGTAGCAATGGTTCCCGGATCATCATTCACCGATATGGGTAAAGGTTATATTCGTATCTCTTATGCATATGACATGGATGTTTTAAAAGAGGGTATGCGTCGATTAGAAAGATTCTTAAAAGCAAATTACAGTATATAACTTTAATTAAAAAAGGACACTTAAAATAGTGGTTAACTGTCAATCAGTTTATCACTATATAAGTGTCCTAAAATTATACTTTTTTATATTACCGTTACTGATTTATGGGAATTTAGGAAATTGATCAAAGTCTGGATCACGTTTTTCTTTAAACGCGTCACGACCTTCTTTAGCTTCATCAGTAGTGTAGTAAAGTAATGTAGCATCTCCAGCCATTTGTTGTAATCCAGCCAAGCCATCAGTATCCGCATTCATAGCAGCTTTTAAGAAACGTAAAGCTGTTGGAGAGTGTTTCATAATTTCTTTACACCATTGAACTGTTTCATCTTCGATTTGATCTAATGGTACCACTGTATTAACTAAGCCCATGTCTAAAGCTTCTTGTGCATTATATTGACGACATAAGTACCAAATTTCACGTGCTTTTTTATGACCAACGATTCTTGCTAAGTAACCAGAACCATAACCAGCATCGAATGAACCTACTTTAGGACCTGTTTGTCCGAAAATAGCATTATCAGCAGCGATTGTTAGGTCACATACTACGTTTAATACGTTACCACCACCGATGGCATAACCTCTAACCATTGCGATAACTGGTTTAGGAATGACACGGATTAAACGTTGTAAATCTAATACATTTAAACGTGGGATTTGGTCTTCGCCTACATAGCCACCATGTCCACGTTTCTTTTGGTCACCGCCAGAACAAAATGCTTTGTCACCTTCACCCGTTAAGATGATTACAGAAATGTTTTGATCATCACGTGCACGACTAAATGCATCAATCATCTCAGCTACTGTTTTAGGTGTAAATGCATTTCTTACCTCAGGTCTATTAATCGTTACTTTAGCAATTCCTTCGTAGAATTCATATTTTATTTCATCATATTCTCTAAGTGTTTCCCACTGTCTATTCATTTTGCTCCTCCTTTAAAAAACCTAATACTATTGTATCAAATTCCGCTTTATCTTCCACATGAATTGTATGACCTACATTTGAAAAAGTATGGATTTGACTGTATTTCATATCCTTATTCATAGCTTGTCCAGTTTTCACAAATTTTTGGTCTAATTCACCAGTTAAAATAAAGCAAGGTATTTGAATATTACCAATTTGTTCCCATAAATTAGGCATTTGACCAGTGCCATAATCACGCAAAGCTTTTGCTAATTTATGTGGATCTTGGGATAATCGCATTTCTCTTATAGCCGACTTTTTATCTTTATCTAGTTCATATTGCGTATAAAATAATGGTAATTTTTCCCAATCATTAACGAATACCTCTAACCCAGCAATATCTAATACTTTTGCTCTTGCTGCATCTATTTGTTGACGCTCATGTCGATTATTTTCATCTTTAATTCCTGGAGAACTACTTTCAATTATCAATTTTGACAAAGAGCATTTCCCGTACAACGCATAATACAATGCCACTCTGCCACCCATTGAATATCCGAGTAAAGTAATATCATAAGATTTGTATATATCTAATAACTCATCTAATTGTGTCGTAATGTATGGAAAGTCCCAAGTTACATCAATTGGTGATTGATCTTGTCCATGCCCTGGTAAATCGATTGTAAGAACATTAGCCTCTTGTGAAAAATATTGAACATCATCATTAAACGTACGACTATCACTAATAAAGCCATGTAAAAGTACTAATAACTGATTTGAATTATTTTGTGATTGATAGAAGTTATAGTGTAACATTTAGAATACCACTCAATTTCTTATATAGAATTTGATGTTGTGACATATTGTCATCTCGATTTGTTACCATTTCGTAAATATGTGAATTCATATGTGATAGCTTTTCTTGAGTGAAATCTGCCACATTATTAAATCGTTTGAATGTAAAATCATAAAGCAAGGCTGTATACTCAAAATTCAATCCAGTCGGCGTTCCAAACAAACGTTCAAAATATGCTTCAGCAGATGCTTTTTGTGGAAGATATGAGAATATACCGCCACCATCATTATTAAGTAAAACAATATTTAAATTAATATTATTAATTTTAGCCATTAAAAGACCATTCATGTCATGGTAGAATGCTAAATCGCCGATTATCAAAGTGATTTTCTTGTGTACAGCCATTCCAATAGCAGTTGATACAACTCCATCGATACCATTTGCACCGCGATTAGCATATACTTCAACTTCACTATTATAAAGTAGATTATCGACATCACGAACTGGCATACTGTTACTTACAAAAATAGCATCGTCTTTAGTTAATTTATCAATTAATATTTTTACAAATGCCGCTTCATCTGTTGCATTTGTCATATGTTTATCGATTGTATTTCTAGCCTGTGATTCAAGTGTTCGCCACATGTTTATCCAGTCTTTTCGATCGACAGCTGTTTCTTCGATAAGATTTCTAAAGAAATCATTTGCAGATATTTCATATGAAATACTCGGTGGCGTTGGAAATACATCTATCTTGTCATTATTCTGCACTAAAATTTGATATGCATTTGTGCGCTTAAGCCATTGATTTAATTTTTTTGAGATAACAGGTTTACCAACTCTTATTACGAAATCAACATCTAAGTCGAGACCTGCACGATAGTATAAATCATATGTCGTAATCACATTTGGATGATTATACTTACGTAATTGACTTAATGGATCTGCAAGTATAGGTATGTCATGCACGGTCGCATAAGTAAGTATTTGATCGATAGCTTGATGTTGCATATCACCAACTATTATTAACCCTTTTTTCTCTTTTAATATATGTCTGATGTCTTGAACATTAATATTTTTTTGATAATGCGGCAGCTTTTTAGAATAAGATGTTAGCCACTTTTGTCTTTCTAAGTTAGGTGTTAATGGTTCTCTAAATGGTAAATTAAAATGAATAGGACCTCTATGTGGACCATATAGATACTGACTTGCAATTTGCATTTGATAATAAATTGCGTCTAGCACGTAATCAGTACCATCTGCTACAGGCATATCAAATTGAAAATTAACATAATTTGCGAACATATTAACTTGATTAATTGCTTGTGGTGCCCCCACACTTCTTAATTCATGTGGACGATCACTTGTTAATACAATTAAAGGTATACGACTGATTTGGCTCTCTGCAATTGCTGGTGTATAATTTGCCGCCGCAGTGCCAGAGGTACATAAAATAGCTACAGGGCGTTCGCTACCTTTTATTAAGCCTAAAGCAAAAAACGCTGCACTACGTTCATCAGGATGTATCCATGTCTTAATATTAGGATGTGCTTCAAAAGCAATGGCCAATGGCGTTGATCTTGAGCCGGGACTAATTACAACTTCACGTACGCCATAGGCATATAACTCCGAAGCAAATGTATATACTTGTTTTGTTAGTGCGTCATTATGATTCATTCTTATCCACTACTCCTAAAGCATTCATCATCGGTGAAAATTTAACTGCAGTTTCAGCTAACTCACTATCAGGGTCAGAATCTTTTACGATACCACACCCTGCAAATAACGTGGTTTGATTTTGTTTTATTAACATTGAGCGTATTGCTACAATAAATTCACAATCATCATTCATGTCGATATAACCAACTGGTGCGCCATATAAGCCTCGTGTTCCAAATTCATTTTCTTCAATAAATTTAAGTGCTTCATTTTTAGGGTAGCCACCTAAAGCTGGTGTAGGATGCATTTCATCAATTAATCCTATAAAGGAATTGTTTTTTAACTGACCTTGAATTTGAGTATATAAATGATATAGATGGTCGTTTTTTAAAATATTAGGTGAATGATTATATTCAATATTATCAACATAAGGCGTTATGTCATCTAGAATACTTTTAACTACAAAATCATGTTCACCTAAATTCTTTTTATCTTTTAGAAATGCTTGTATATTTCTTTCATCTTCGTCTATGTCGTTAGATCGCTTAATTGTACCAGCTACAGCTTTTGTAGATAGAACACCGTCTTCTACTTTTAAAAGTTGTTCTGGCGTTTGTGAAAAGAATACAGATTGATTGGATTCTAAAATGAATAAATAGCTGTTTCTTTCACTTTGTAATGCTCGATTAAGCACATAAGGTATATTAATTGGTTTATCAAATTTAATCATACGACGTCTTGCAAGAACGATTTTTTTAGTTTCATCAAGCTGAGCAATCGCATCACTAACGAGTTCTTTCCACTCATCAACATAGATATCTTCCATTCGTAAGATATTCCCCATTGTTTCAACAGGTTCAGCTTTAGCAATTTGAGTTTCTTCAAAGTAATTTACTACTTCTTTAAACTGTTCAATATCAAATTGGGCTCTTTCAACTGTATATGTCAGATAAGTAGTTTGTCCGATATTTGATATTAAAACTTGAGGTATCACAAAATGATTAATGCCAAATTCACGCCATTCATCATCAGATTTATGGCTAGAAAATTGAAATCCACCAATGACTTTCAAATGATGCTTTTCTATATCCGGGTGTACCAATTCAATATCTTTTTTAAATTTTTCCCACTCACGAAAGATCGATTGCTTATTATCAAAGTTATTTTTGAATCTTTGAACAGCATGATAGCCGAAAAATGAAGACGTATTATCATTTAAGCGAAAATAAAAGCGATCTCCTGCCTGAGATTCTGTTAAATTGAATAATTCATCAGGTGTAAGTTCTCTATCAATTTTCACTTCAACAGATACCCAGCTTTTGTTACTTTCATATATTGACTCAATAATGTCATCTTCCTTTATATTCGCAGCCATTCATTTCACTTCTTTCATTATCTATTTTTTCTCATTACAATATTGTATCATTTTTAACTATTTATGGTGGCATAATTGCTTAATCTTCTAGAGAAATATTTTACCTTGATTGACCTTTATTTACTATTCCTTTAAAATACATATGTTAAAAAAATACAATAAGAGGTAGATTAAATTATGGCAAATCAATATCAACAATATTCTACTGTTAGAAAATATTGGCATTTGATGCGACCTCATACTTTAACTGCTGCTGTTGTACCAGTTTTAGTTGGTACTTCAACTGCAAAACTTTTTTTATTAGGTAGTCAAGATAACATCAAATTCATGTTATTTATTGCAATGTTAATCGCTTGTTTACTTATCCAAGCTGCAACAAACATGTTTAATGAATACTATGACTTTAAAAAAGGTTTAGATGATCACACTTCCGTTGGTATCGGTGGTGCTATCGTAAGAAATGGTATGAGTCCAAAACTTGTCATGAATCTAGCAATTGCTTTTTATATCGTTGCTGCATTGCTTGGTATCTTTTTAGCAGCGAATAGTTCATTTTGGATCATTCCAGTAGGAATCGTCTGTATGGCAATTGGCTATTTATATACAGGTGGTCCAATGCCAATTTCTTGGACGCCTTTTGGTGAACTGTTTTCTGGTTTATTCATGGGTATGATTATTATTTTATTAGCGTTCTTCATACAAACTGGCAATATCAATAGCTTTGTGGTTTGGATTAGTATTCCAATAGTAATTACAATTGGTCTAATTAACATGGCTAATAATATACGCGACAGAGTCAAAGACCAAGCGAGTGGACGTAAAACTCTACCTATTTTATTAGGTAAACGCGCCTCAATTACATTTATGACAGTTATGTATATCATTGCATACGTTTTCGTTGTCTATACTGCATTATTTGTAGATGGTGGTTCACTATTTTATCTACTTGTCTTGTTATCATTCCCTATGCCAGTTAAAGCCATTCGTCGTTTCAAAAAGAATGATACACCTGCAAGTATGATGCCTGCTATGGCTGCAACTGGAAAAACAAACACAATTTTTGGTGTATTATACGCTTTAGGTATTTATATTAGTGCCCTATTAGGTGGCATTTAATATATCCTCAGATAAATTTAAAATATTTCATTGTAAGATGATACGGAGTGAGTCAATGAAACTAATTATAGTTTCTGTCTCCTCCGTTTTATTTTTTGCCTATGATGAATAGACCATATGTAAATATTGATGGCCATACAACTCTATATCCTCAGTCCATTTAAAACCTAAACGTTCGTATAATTTCTTAGCTCTTGGATTATCGTAGTCACAACTTAAGCTCCACTTTCTATCCGGGTATGTAGATATTAGATAATTAAATAATTTAGTTGCAATACCCTGTCCTCTATATTCCGAGAATGTTGCAACAGCCTCAATGTACCATTCATCATCTTTAGATTCTTTCAAAGGTAATGGCGTACCTATTGCTTTTATGTCCTCTTCCAACGGCAATTTATTCCATGCTGCTTCTAACTCTAATTCTTTATCACCCTTATATGCTATGATGCATCCTGCAACATGATTGTCTTGCTCATATACCCAAATGTTATTATAATTCGTTCTATAATTAATATTGACTATACTTTCTTCAATTGCATGAATAACACGTTCTTTAGTGATTTCTTGTACAATATCTAGTTCCATATCATGCCAAATGATATAACATAATTCCGCTATTTGCTTACTGTCGCTCGGACGTGCTTTTCTGATCAATTTACCATTCTCCTCTCCATAAATTTGTTAACTTTATTATATAAAATTTACAAATATTAATAAATTAATTGCAGCAAATTAAAACATTTTAATTGTAATTATAATCATTTTTTCAATCACCTCAGTAATATTTGATTTAATTTTTGAAATGCTTAAAATATGAGATTAAGGAGGTAACATAGTTATGAGAGTTAATAAAACATTATATGTATTATGTTCTTTATTTTTGGGTGGTGTCGGCATTCATAAATTTTACGCAGACAAAGTGTGGCAAGGCGTGCTTCATTTAGTGTTCTTTTGGACTACTATTCCAACCATTATTTCAATTATCCATGGTATTATCATAATCTTTACAACTAAAGCTGATGAAAATGGCTATATATTTATACCAAATAACCGCCATCCAAAAATTTAATCAGTAATTTTAGAAATTATCTTTAATAATGTGTAGAACGGGTAAACTCAAATAAACATAAAAAAAGGAGTAAGCTAGTATGAATATTATCAAACGCGTACTTAGAATTGTTATAACAGGATATTTAGTAAAATGGATTCGTAATAAAATTGAGGGAAAATCAAACGGTGGTCAAAAATAAAATATAAAAAGGTCTATTCGCTAACTTTGATTTAAGTAGTGAATAGACCTTTTATAATGAGTTACAGGATCCTAATTTACTCATTGAGAAATGCCTCCAGATTTTTATATTCATTAGTAAAGTTAATAAAATCTTCCTGGTTCTTATTAATCAACGCATCATCAATCAATTTCATTAACTGTTTCTTTCGTCCTTGACGAAGCGCCTCTTCAATGACTAGCTCAACGCCTAAATCATTAACTGTCGTTACAAAATCTTCTAGTGTCGTATTTTTGACATTCGTTTTGTGATTCATTGTAATCACTGCCTTTCTTTTTTTGTATAAGGATAGTATACAAGCTTATATTTTTTAAATCAATAGAATATTCTGACTTTTCGCAAAAATAAGTGTAATTTTATATGTAATGATTACCTTGACAACATATAAAAATTTTATATAATAAATTTATATTATTAATCGTTGAGTTTTTAGCGCTTAATAATGATATAAATTTAAGGAGGTTAAGAGATGACAAATATTTCTCAAAGCCAAAATACTGTATATATTATTCGAAAAGGAGATATGATAATCAAACCCGTCATTGATGATTATGAGCAAACAAAAGGATCTGAAATATGGAAATATGATTCTACAATAGTTTCAAGCCCATTCAAAACTCAAAAAATCGTCGAACGCTCATGTAAATTTTATGGTAATAGCTATATTAGTAAGAAATCCGAAACACAACGAATTGCCGGCATTACTAGTAAACCACCTATTTTATTGACTCCTCTCTTCCCCACTTATTTTTTCCCTACGCATTCAGACCGTTTAGAAGAAAACATGTGGATTAATATGCATTATGTACATGAAATTAAGCCTCTTAAAAATCGAAAATGTAAAATTATTTTTGCAAATCATCAAACATTAACACTTAATGTTTCCTACCACAGTATTTGGCACCAATACTCTAACTGCATTTTTTATTATTACATGGTCGATAAACAATCTCGTATGAAGTCAAACAATCCAGAAATGCCAATTGATTATGAAAAAACGACTTTAAATATTTTCGAAGCACTTTCACATTATTCACTATTACAAGATAAATAGTTTTACGTTTAATTTTAAATCATACGGGACTTTTATATTAATATAGTGTAAATGTTCCGTATATTTTTTAAATATAATCCCTTGCAAATTTTAAGTTTATTGATATAATAATATTTGTGCTCATAGAGATACATTATATAAATACATATTATTCCGCAGTAGCTCAGTGGTAGAGCTATCGGCTGTTAACCGATCGGTCGTAGGTTCGAATCCTACCTGCGGAGCCATATGGAAACGTACTCAAGTTGGCTGAAGAGGCGCCCCTGCTAAGGGTGTAGGTCGCGAGAGCGGCGCGAGGGTTCGAATCCCTCCGTTTCCGTCATTTTAAACCCTCCATTTATTGGAGGGTTTTTTACATTTCTATTTTCCACTCATAAAATCTAATTTACTCCTTTTGCATTTTCAAATAAATTATCTATTAAATTATTAATTTACTCTTTAGCATTAATTTAATGTTAAAACTTACATTAATTTAAAATATTAAAACTTTAAAATTTAAAAATATTTCGTTCCATATGTCTAATTTATATAATATACTTATTTGTATAAAATATAAATTTTAAAGGAGAATGTTAAATAATGGCTGATCGACATTTTGAGAGCAATGAAGCGCAAAGACAATGGCAACAATTTCAAGATTACCAACAGCATAAGTCCAATAAGAAAAAAGGATGGTTATGGGGATGTGGTGGTTGTGGTGGTTGCCTAGTTTTATTAATCCTTATCATAATAGGAATATCAGCTTGTACTGCTTCTTTTAGTAATTCTAATAATAGTCTTAATTCTAATAATACTGAGCAACAAAGTTCAAATGATTCTGATGCTACTAGAGAACAAAAATCGGCTCTTAATAAAGCTAAGACATATTCTGATGTTATGCACATGTCTAAACAAGGTATTTATGATCAATTAACATCTGATGCAGGAGAAAAATTCCCAGAAGATGCTGCTCAATATGCAATTGATAATCTTAAAGTTGATTATAAGAAAAATGCTTTAGAAAAAGCTAAGGATTATGCAAATCAACAAGATATGTCTAATGATGCAATTTATGATCAACTCACTTCTAGCTACGGTGAAAAGTTCACGCAAGAAGAAGCGCAATATGCTATAGATCATTTAAATAAATAAAAATATAGCGGCTATAGGTTAAATCCTATATAGCCGCTTAGTTATATTAATAAGACATCAATTTTAAAATATCTTCTTTTTCAATAGCGCCGAAATAATGATAGAAATCAAACTCTTCCATTGCTTCTTTAATGTGATTGTAATCATGCAACACACCTACAAGTGCGTTCTCCAACTCTGTTACATCACCTTCACCAAAGAAATCTCCGAATATTCTAGCATGTTCAATTTTGCCTTTTTTAACATCAAATTTGACTTGTACAAATCCTTTTTCAAATTTTTCATCGCGTTCAAAATTATACTTAGGATTTCGACCGTAGTTCCATTCCCAGGTACGGTATTTCTCATTACTTAATGCTTCTATATTCTTCCAATCTTCGTCTGTTAACTTATATTCTTCAACTTCATGTTCACCAAAAATTGTTTTTAGAATGATTTGTTTAAAGTCATCAATTGAAATCGATTCTTCTAAAAATTCATCGATATTTGCTACACGCTTACGCACTGACTTAACACCTTTAGATTGAATTTTTTTAGGATTAACTTTCAATGCATTTTGTACTTCTCCCAAGTCACTATTTAACATTAATGTACCGTGACTAAACATTCTATCTTTAACTTTAACCATGGCATTCCCTGAAATTTTAGCTTGCCCTACTTGAATATCATTACGACCAGTCATTTCAGCATCTACACCCATTGATTGAAGTGCTTGTACAATTGGCTCTGTAAACTTTTTAAAATTATGGAAGCTATTACCGTCATCATCTGTAATAAAACTAAAATTTAGATTTCCTTGGTCATGATATACAGCGCCACCACCTGAAATACGGCGTACAACATGTATGTTATTTTCATCTACATATTGTTTATTAACCTCTTCTATAGTATTTTGATTTTTTCCGACAATGATAGACGGTCCATTTACATAAAATAGAAAGTAACTGTCATCCGAAGGTAAATGTTTTAACACGTACTCTTCCATGGCAAGGTTAATTGTAGGATCAATAATATTATTATTGCTTACAAATTTCATCTATATCTCTCCTTTGACTCTCTCGTATATGCCCTTAGTTTAGTTATGCCTTATATTTAGTTATTTTGCCAATTATTTACTCAAATTTGACATTATTTTCATAATTAAAATATTATTTGCCATTTTTAGCATATATTTGTTTATTATTATGCAAATTTTTAGTACAATATAGCCTAGTTATGAATTTAGGAGGACTCCGTATGACTGTTGCAGAAGTAGGAAATATCGTAGAATTTTATGACGGTTTAAGAGGCCGTGTTGAGAAAATTAATGACAATTCAGTTATTGTAGACTTAACAATTATGGATAACTTCAATGAATTAGACTTACCAGAAAAAACAGTTATTAATCATAGACGATATACTATCGTTGAATAAGAAGGTATACATTAAAATGAAAAATATATCAAAAGCTTTAATTTGGTTTATAGCAAGTTTCATTGTATTCCATTTGATTTTATTTGTTATGTGGGGAGAGCATCAAGAATACTGGTATCTATACACTGGTATTATGTTAATTGCAGGCATTAGTTATGTATTTTACCAAAGGGACATAGAATCTAAAAGACTTTTAACTTCTATCGGAGTTGGTATCGCTACAGGTATCGTCTTGGTTATAATACAATTAATTTTTTCATTACTTTCACCACAAATAACATATGCAGAACTTATTAAAGAATTATCAAGAACAGGTGTTTATTTCAAATGGCAAATGTTAGTGACGTTAATTTTTGTAATTCCTTGTCATGAGTTATACATGAGAACTGTTTTGCAAAAAGAACTGACTCAATTTAAATTGCCTACTTGGTTAATCATCTTGATTACTGCATTATGTTCTAGTTCTTTATTTATTTATTTAGATAAATGGTGGATAGTAGCATTTATTTTTGTAGCTCAATTAGTATTATCATTGAGTTATCAATATACGCGTCGCATCGTAACTACCTCTTTAGGACAAATTGTGGCAATTATACTATTATTAATATTTCATGGATAAAAAACTTTTCTTAGTTTTAACTAAGAAAAGTTTTTTTGAAGTAAGTTACAATTTAAATACGTTTACTTATATGAGTACTATTTTTAATACGTTACTGAAAAATTAGAGTCCAACTTTAAATAATAATTAGGTTGATTTAGCTTTTCAGCGATAAGTGAACTCATCGGTCGATCATATGTGGAATGAAGTATTGATTCATCTTCCAAGTATTGACGATAATTTCTATAACAATAATCTGTCATTGTAACTCTATACTTTTCATCTAACTCAATATTTTTTATATTAACTCTATCAAAACGAGGCGCTAACATATCTACCTCATAATCAAATCCTTGCCACAATGTACATAATGTTTCATCAATAATAGTCATACTTAATTGATCTTGCTCAAATTGAATATAAGAATAAGTATATTCAAGCATCTTTTTAATTTGATGGCCTCTAAGTGTTATATCTATTGCTTTATCAGGATGTGGATAAGCATTATAGACACCCTCATTAGTCACTATACCTTTTAATCCCTTTTCGCCATTTTTAGGCACGTTAATACAAGTAATATTATTCTCATAGGCTAAATGTAGACTATCATGTAATAATTGTATAAATGGGTGTGGACTACTTAGTAAGTCTTCCAAGCCATTAACTTGTAAATCGACTTTATTCTCTGAAACAATATCCTTTGACCAATGTTCTAAGGCTTTACGATCATAATACGTTGTCTCAAGTAATTCCTGATCTTCTGGATACTCACTTAAATTAATTACTGTAGATTCAATATCTTCTTTTTCGAACGAGTTCGTACGTTTTTTAAATTTAATTTTGACGTGTACTAACTCTTGAGCATCTTGTCCTGCTTGAACATACACTGTTTCAAAATCATTACCTATAATCGTTTGATGCTGGTGCGCTGTTATCATTAAATCGATCACACCTATTTCCTTCATTATTTTTTCCGCTTCATGAGAACCTTTTCTATGTCTTGTATTCGTTTGATTTATTTTATATAGTCCTCCATGATAGATTACAATTAAGAAGTCAGGATGTTCACTTTCATGTATATATCTAATCCAGCGTTTAGCAGATAATAGTGCTTTTTCAATACTAACCTCTTTCTCCATTTCAGCGAATTCGTTTTTCATTAATCCATCTGCAGTTAAACCTACAATTGCGATTCGAACATTATCGTATTCTTTAATTATATAAGGTGTTGAGAAGTATGGTTCCTTTGTTAATGCAAATTCTATATTCGCAGATAACCATTGAAACCTTGATAGTGATACTGCTTTAGTCAAAAATGATAATCCAAATTTAAAATCATCCGGACTTATACCACTAGCATCATACTGCATAGCATTCATTAATTTAATCATAGGATGACGTTTATAGGGTGCGACAATAGCATAATAATGCGCAGCCAATGAGCCAGCTACACTTCCCCCACTATCTAATAAAATGACTTTATCATTGTTTTCTCTAATATTTTTAACATAGGTACCAGCACGATATATATTTGATCCAAAATCTCCATTCATAAAATGACTATGCATATCGGATGTTGCCAAGATATCTATATTTATATGTTCATTTTTCTCCAATTTACACACCCCTTATTTAAAGCTAGTTTAACATTTATTAATCTGTAGTTGCTATTTATTTCTAATCAAAAAAGCATTCTCAGAATTAATAATTTCTGTGAATGCTAATCTATTTAACCAATTTGAACACGTTCTTTAGGATAATGGTATTTATCCGGTTCTTTACGTCCAGCTATCATAATAATAAATGAAATTAAACCAACACGACCTATAAACATTAATATCATTAGTATTACTTTAGTAAGTCCACTAATATCGTCTGTAACACCTAAAGATAGACCACATGTTCCAAAGGCTGACATGACTTCAAAGAATACTTGTAGAAATGTTAAATTTGTTTTTTCAGTAGCGAGAATAACAATCATACTTACGAAAGTTAGAATTGACGCCATAGTAAATACGGCGAATGAACGTTGAATATCAACTACATGTATTTCTCTATTGAATACTTTTATAGCTGTTTTTTCAGCATTATTATTAAAATTAATTACAAAGAGAATTAGTATCGCAAATGTAGTTGTACGTATACCACCACCAACTGAACTTGGAGATGAACCAATAAACATGAGGATACTCATAATTACATTCGTTGCATCACTAAAGTTTGTTACATCAATGGTTTGTAATCCAGCACTACGTGTTGTTGCAGATTGAAATAATGAATAAAATAAGGATTGATGCCAACTTAATCCTTTAAAAGCATGGTGATGTTCTAATGCTAATATGGCTAAAACACCAAAAACAAATAAAAATAGATATGTGCATGTAGTTATTTTGGTAAATAGTGAAAATCTAAAATGACTGACTCTATTCCTTACATATGCTCTGATTTCAAGTAATACAGGAAATCCTATTGATCCTAATACGATTAGAAACATGACAATCGTTTGAACAAAATAATCCTTAGCGTAAGGTATTAATGATTGCCCTGTGATATCTAGTCCACCGTTAGTTGTAGCAGAGACAGACACAAATAAACCTTGCATGAGTGCATTTTTTAAATCTGGATTATCTCTATAGAAATAAAAAGCTAATAACAATGCACCTATAAGTTCTATTGTTAATATCGTTTTGATGATTTCTAATATCAGCTTAACGGTTCCACTCATTGTATCTTTATTATTATCTAACATAATTAATTGGCGTTCGCGGATACCTATATGTTTCCCTAACACAACCCATAGTACTGTACCAATCGCCATGACGCCAATACCGCCTATATTAAGTATGATTAATATAATAATTTGGCCAAATGTTGAATATGTATCTACTATGTTAACGGGAGATAGTCCAGTAACACTAATCCCTGATACAGCAACGAATAGCGTATCGATTGGGCTAACATCAACACCATGTTTATGCACAAATGGGAGGTTTAATAATAAAAAAGCGACAACTATGGCTATCAAATAATATAAAACTATCCCCTGTTGAGGGCTAGATTTTTTAAATAACTTACTGAAAATAGACACTCATTTGTCACCTCAACATTATTTCAATTTTATTTTTATATCTTGAGATTTTCCTTCTCTATAAATTTCAGCCGACAATGTTTTTAAGTCTTGTCTATGATTAAAAATTATTTGTCTATACTGTAAATTATTTTGAATTGATTTACTATCTAATTCTACAACTACATCACCAATTTTTAAACCTGATTTTTTACCTAAACCATTTTCTTTTAACATTTCTACTACGATTCCGTTTTGAACATCTTCGGGCACTTTTAATAAATTTCTTTCATAAGGTAATAAATCTGAAACATTTTTAATTCCAATACCAGTATTAGGATATTGAATTTCACCATTTTTCTCTAATTCCTCAGCAATTTCTCGTGCATCATCAATTGGAATTGCAAAGCCCATGCCTTCAATATTAGGCATATTTATTTTTAACGATACTAAGCCTACTAATTCTCCAACTCTATTGACGACAGCACCTCCTGAATTACCTGGGTTAACTGAAGCATCAATTTGAAATGTATTAACCAATTCATCATTCTTATTATCTTTATCGAAGTCGACAGGTACTGCCCTATTTAATCCGGAAATAATACCTTTCGTCACTGTATTTTTAAAATCATTTCCAAGTGGATTACCAACAACTAGGATGGATTCACCTAGCTTTAAATGTTTTGAATGACCTATTTTAATTGGCTGCACGTTTTTATTTTTTATCGTTGCTTTAAGCACTGCAATATCTGACCACATATCTCTCCCAACAACTGTAGCAGTAGCTGTTTTATCATCATCATATGTAATGTTTACTCTTTTATTACTTCCAACTATATGTGTATTGGTTAAAATAAAAAAAGTATCGTCTACAGCTTTGTAGACGACACCTGAACCAACTTCATTATTTGAGTTTGTATTTGTTTTATCAATTGTTTGTGTTGTTATGTTCTTAGGTGTGTCATTCTCAATTGTTACCACTGATTTAACAGCTGTTTCTGCATTCTTCATTGTTGTTGTGTATTTCGTATCATTGTTACTACTTTGTTCAATACTACTATTTTGATTAATCGTTGAGATAATTGCACTAATTAGTATAACAATTAATATGATTGCAACTACTATGACTATTTTAAGCCAATGCAATTTTAAAAAGTCTTTTACTTTGTCCATCGTATCATTGCTCTTAGGCTTATCTTCTGAGTGTTCATTTTCTTCTGACTTATTAGAATGAGCTAAATTTTGACTAGATGCACTCTTTATGTCTTGATTATCTTCAACTTCATTGCTTTTATCTTTAGTATGTGAATTTAATTCCTGGTTAGAATTTTCATTAGAACTTGCTTTTTGTTCCTTTTGTTCAATTTTTCGACTTTCATTTATTTCTAAAACGTCTTTCGATGATGATTTAGTCTCTTTTTGTTTTTTAGTTTGTTCACTTTTATCAAGATGATTAACTTCACTTATATTAATATTAACTTGTTGTTTTCCTTTATTCTTTTCAACTCTACTATATTTGGGTTCTATTTCAGCATGTTTGGAAGGAGTAAAATTATTGTCTTCTTTCTCTTGTTTTTCCACTTCGTCAGTAGGTTTAGTTACCTTATCATTATTTTCTTTATGTTCATTTTTTAGTTGTTGCTCTTCAGGTAGTGTTAAATGATGCGTGTTAGTATCATTTAATTCTTGATCAGATTCATTATCAGATCGTAATTTAGCTAGATGTTGTTGCTGGTGAATTTCTTCTTGTGTTAATTTCTCAATTCTTGCTTTTCGCATGTTATCTTTAACACGTTCTTCATTAACTTTTGCTTGTTCTTGCTCTTTTTTGGCAAGTCTCTCACGTTGTTCTCTCTCACGTTCTAATCGTTCTTCGCGTTCTTCATTATGGAAATACTCATGTCGTTTTCGACGATACTGTTCACGTGGTATTACGTGTTTTTTATCATTATCCAAAGGTGTCCACTCCTATCGACTAACTCACAATCTATCATGCTAACGTTAAATTATGTTTTGTGGTTGTGGCATTATTTAATTTATTCATTAACTAAAGTTTAATATCAATATCGCCAATTAGCAATGAATTGAAGGTTCAAAATTGAATTTTTCTTATCAAATCACTAAATTGCACAATTTATAATAATAAAGCCTTTTAAACTTGATGATACACATCAAATCTAAAAGGCTCGAATCACTTATTTAATACTATTTATTGGCTTTCTTCTTGTTGCTACGTACTGACGTTAACCAACCGATTACGACTAAAAGAATCATAACTGTCCAGAAGATAGCTTGCCATAATGTACTATGAGGGAAATCTTCAGGTAAAATACCTATATCTTCATGAGCAAGTACTATAACAACTAATTTAATACCTACCCAACCTACAATTGCGAAGGCAGCTCCTTCTAATCCAGGATATTTATTTAGTAAGTCAACAAACCATGTAGCGGCAAAACGCATTAGAATAACACCGATCATTCCGCCAATAAACATTACTGAGAATTGACCTAGGTCCATGCCACCAAAATGAATGCCAACTTCAGGTAATGTTACAGCAATTGCCATCGCTGCTAACATTGAGTCAATTGCAAAAGCTATATCTGCAAATTCAACTTTTAAAACAGTGCCCCAAAATTGCATAGGTCCGACTTTTTTCTCTACGCCAGACTCGTCAAAATGATGGTCGTCACCCTCAGGTTGATCTTCATGTTTTTTGTGGAAGAATTGCCAGAGATTTCTTATTGACATAAAAATTAAATACGCGGCACCAAGTGCTTGGATAAACCAGAAATTTGCGATAATACTAATTAAGAATAAGGCAAGAAAACGGAATACAAATGCACCTAGCAAACCATAAAATAACGCTTTTTTACGTTGTTCAGGTGGTAAATGTTTTACCATAACAGCCATTACAACCGCATTATCAGCTGCTAATAGCCCTTCTAAAAATACAAGAACGAGAATTACCCATAGGTAAGGTAAAATTAAACTCGGATCCATAGTGGACAGCTCCTTTTTGTTTTAATACAAATAAAGAGACCTATGCTAAATAATAGCAAAGGTCTCACTTAGCAAATAAATGCCCACTTTACCGGAAGATAATACTTCGTAATGACGATAAAGCGCTAACCATCAAGTAGTTAATGGTCTTCAAGTTACTCCCCTCTGACAGATTGTCATAGGTATTCATTTGTTAAGTGTATTATACACTATACTTAATATAAATAAACAATTAACGTTTAACAAATTGTCTATTTAAAGAGATATTTTTAAATACCCATTATTTTCAATCATAATCTTATAAAAGACTATACAATTTAATTTCTGAGAATTTTTCTTCGAACCAGCGTGTTGCAAATTCATTTTCGAATAAAAAGACGAAATTATCATATCTATCTTTCACTAATATTGAACGAGACGTGTTCATTTTATCTTGAATATCATCTTCGTTTTCAATCCAACGCGCAATTTTTCTACCAACAGGTTCCATAACAACATCAACGTTATATTCGTTTTTTATTCGATGTTCAAACACTTCAAATTGTAATTGACCAACGGCACCTAAAATAATTTGATTAGTGTGAAGCGTTTTATAATATTGGATTGCTCCCTCTTGAACAAGCTGTTCAATTCCTTTATGGAAATGTTTTTGCTTCATTACGTTTTTAGCTGAAACTTTCATAAATATTTCCGGTGTGAATTGAGGTAAATCTTGGAAACTATATTTTTGCTTGCCACCAACTAAAGTATCTCCAATTTGATAATTACCTGTATCATATAAACCAATGATGTCTCCAGCTACTGCATGGTTAACAGTTTCTTTATCGTCAGCCATAAATGATGTTGAACGCGTAATTTTTTGTTTTTTGCTCGTACGTTGTAATGTTACATCCATACCACGTTCGAATGCACCGCTAACAACACGCATAAATGCAATTCTATCACGATGTTTAGGGTCCATATTAGCTTGAATTTTGAAAATAAATCCAGAAAATTCATCATCAAATGGGCTTACTTCAACTTCTTCATTTGTCTGACGTGCATTAGGCATCGGTGCATGATCAACATATGCATTCAAGAAGTTTTGAACACCGAAGTTAGCTAATGCAGAACCAAAGAATACGGGTGTTAATTCACCATTTAATAGCGCATCATTATCAAATTCTTCACCTGCTTCTTCTACAAGCATAAATTCTTCGATAGCTTGAGCAAATGCACTGTCATTACGAATAGCATGCTCTTCTTGTAGTTCATAATCATCATCTAAATGTAAAACATTTTCTTCATCTCTAAATGGCTCTATAGATTTAGACTCACGATCGATAATACCAAAGAAATTTTGACCCATACCAATTGGCCAGTTCATAGGGTAAGTATCAATGTTTAATGTTTCTTCAATCTCATCTAATAATTCAAATGGCTCTTTACCTACGCGGTCCAATTTATTAATGAATGTAAAAATTGGAATTCCTCTCATTTTACAAACTTTAAATAGCTTTAAAGTTTGAGGTTCAATACCTTTAGCACAGTCAATAACCATCACTGCACTATCTACTGCCATTAAAGTACGATAAGTATCTTCTGAGAAATCTTCGTGTCCTGGTGTATCTAATATATTAATTTTGTAATCATCATAGTCAAATTGCATCACTGAACTCGTTACTGAAATACCACGTTCTTGCTCCACTTTCATCCAGTCACTAGTTGCAAATTTACCTGTTTTTTTACCTTTAACTGTACCCGCTTCTCTAATTGCACCACTAAAATATAATAACTTCTCAGTCAGTGTCGTTTTACCAGCATCCGGGTGAGATATTATGGCAAACGTTTTTCTTGATTCAACTTCTTCTTTTAAACTCATCTATTAATCTCCTTTAAAATCATTCACAATCCAGTTTGTTAAATTCGAAGCAATTTTGTTTGCTTCATTTTCCTCGATAAAAGCAAATAATTGCATTACCAATTCTTCCTTAACCTCATTACTGTCCATATCCAAATCAAGTTCTATTGACCAAAATATATCTGGAATAGCCAACATGATTTGATTTTTATCTTCAATTATATAAAAGTAAACATTAACAATTTCGTCATTTATAGATAATTGTTTAATTTTCACTTGGGCCACCGCCAAATTTTTTGTATGCCGCTTCAAGTCCAATTAAATCATCTCTATGTGGCACTTTAATATGTCCAGGCATGATTTGATATGGTTCTCTTCCTTTAGAAGCTAATACAACTGTATCGCCCGGTACAGCTATATCAATGGCATGTTTGATCCCTTCAGCTCTGTCATCAAATTCAACATAACGATCATGAGTTGCGCCTTTTGCTAGTTCAGCAGTCAACATTTTTGGATTATCATTAGCAGGATTATCTGGCGTAAATATTACGTAATCTGCTCTACAAGCTACTGCGCCCATTTCAGGTGTTTTAGTTAAGTCACGTTCTCCAGCCATTCCAATTAAAAAGATTAATTTTTGTTTCACGAAGGGTTTTACTGCATCTATAAGTTTATTCATTCCGTCAGCAGTATGCGCATAGTCAATAATTAAATCAATTGGTAGCGAAGGATCTAGAACTTCCAAACGCCCTTCAACTGGCTCTAAATTCTCAACTACTCTGACGATATCTTCCATAGATATTCCTTTACTCCAGACGGCAATCATGGCAGCCATAATATTTGAAATATTAAATTTACCTACATATGGTGTTTTAACACTGTATGTACCTATAGGCGTATCGAAATCAAATTGAACACCTTGTAAAGATTCTTGAATATTTTTAGCCATAAATTGAGCGTCATGGTCTATTCCATATGTAAATATTTCATATGGTGTAACTGATGCTAAATATTTGGAGAAATCATCATCATTATTTAAAACTGCATATTTCTCTTTCGATAAGTCTTCTCCCAGTTGACTAAATAACAATGATTTAGCATGTCCATAGGCTTCCATTGTGCCATGAAAATCTAAATGGTCTTGAGTTAAATTTGAGAATATCGCAACATCAAATTCTACACCTCTTAATCGCCCTAGTGATAAACCGTGACTAGATACTTCCATAGTCATAGCTTCCGCATTTTCATCAACCGCTTGCTTAATCTTTTTAGTTAAAGACACTGTTTCTGGTGTTGTATTGGCACCTTTAGTTTTATGTTCATTTATTTGGAAACCATTTGTTCCTAAATATGCGCTTCCTTTACCTAAACCTCTATAAATAAGATGAATCATAGTAGCAATTGAAGTTTTGCCATTAGTGCCTGTTACACCTATTGTAGTTAATTGATGGCTAGGATAATCATATAAAGTATGTGCTAACAGGCTAGCAACTCTTAATGTATCTGGTACGATAACCTGCGTCACGTCACTGTTAATGTCTTGTTGATGGTTAACCACAATGACTTTTGCACCTTGATCAACAACATTTTGACAAAATTTATGGCTATCAACTGTATAGCCTTTTGATGCGACGAATATACTCCCTTCACTAGCGGTACGTGAATCTGTAGTGATATCAGTAACATTTATATCTAAAGTACCTATTACTTGTTTAACTCGTATTTTTTCGAACAACTCATTCGCATTCAAAATGTATCGCTCCTTTTTTTACAATAATTTTATTATACACGTTTTGAAGTTGTTGATAAATTTATAATCATTAAAATATTGATTAGATTTAATACGAACTTGATATGTTTTACACCTCAAACTAAAGATTTCATTAATATAATTGAAGGAATTATTAATTAATAGTTAATTATTTTAAAATTTCCTATATATATCACTTTAATTCAATACTTTTAAATCTATTAATGCTAGGATAGTTATATAAAGATGATGTTAAATTCCTTAATATGCTATAATGCACTATAAATGAATTTTATACTTTCAAAAAAGGGTATATATATTATGATAACTATGCAAGTATGTTTATTGCTACTATAGTTAAATCAGAATGCGTTATTGCGTGTTTTAAATTTAAATTAATGGAGGGTGACTATTAATGGTTACTCAAAATAAAAAGATATTGATTATTACCGGCTCATTTGGAAATGGACATTTACAAGTGACACAAAGTGTTGTTAATCAACTCAATGAAATGAACTTGTCTCATCTATCAGTTATTGAGCATGATTTGTTTATGGAAGCACACCCAATCTTAACTTCTATTTGCAAAAAATGGTATATCAATAGCTTTAAGTATTTTAGAAATATGTATAAAAACTTTTATTATAGTCGCCCTGATGAATTAGATAAATGTTTTTATAAATATTATGGATTAAATAAATTAATCAATCTACTACTTAAAGAAAAACCAGACTTAATCTTATTGACATTCCCTACTCCAGTAATGTCAGTGCTAACAGAGCAATTTAACATAAATATTCCAATCGCAACTGTTATGACAGATTACCGTCTACAAAAAAACTGGATAACGCCTAACTCTCATAGATATTATGTAGCTACTGACGATACCAAACGTGATTTCGTAAATGTTGGTATCCCTGCTTCTGATATAAAAGTGACTGGAATACCTATTTCCGATAAATTTGAATCTGACATCGATAAAGTTGCTTGGTTGAAGAAACATAATTTAAATCCTGATAAACCAACTATTCTGATGTCTGCCGGGGCATTTGGTGTATCAAAAGGATTTGACTATATGATTGATAACATCCTTCAGAAAAGTCCACAATCACAAATCGTAATGGTTTGTGGTCGTAGCAAAGGGTTAAAACGTACTTTAGAAATGCAATTTAAATCATATGACAATGTCCTTATTCTAGGATATACAAAACATATGAATGAATGGATGGCATCAAGTCAACTTATGATTACAAAACCAGGTGGCATAACGATTTCCGAAGGTTTAACACGTAGTTTACCAATGATCTTCTTGAATCCGGCTCCAGGTCAAGAGCTTGAAAATGCATTATATTTCCAAGATAAATCATATGGCAAAATCGCGAATACACCTGAAGAAGCTATAGATATTGTTTCTGATTTAACAAATCACGAGTACCGCTTACAAGCTATGACTAATAAAATGACTGAAGAAAAGGTTAACCATTCAACTTATAGACTATGTACCGATTTATTAAATATCTTAGACAGTTCATCACAACAACAAGAAATATATGGAAAGGTTCCTTTATATGCCAGATTCTTCGTTAAGTAATAAAGGAATTAGTAAGAACTTCAAGATAATGCTCGTTATTTTGTTCTTAATGGAGTTTGCACGGGGAATGTATGTATTAAGTTACGTTAATTATTTACCAACCGTTACCTCTATTGCTGTTGCAGTGACTTCAGCGGCATTATCAATTCACTTTATATCCGATGCGGCAACGAATTTTGTCATCGGATTTCTTTTGAAAAAATTTGGTACTAAGCTAGTATTAACCTTAGGTTTTTTATTAGCTTTTATTAGTTTATTCTTAGTCATTTGGTTCCCAACTAATCCAATAGTTATCATTTTGAGTGCTATCATGTTGGGTATTGCTGTTAGTCCTATATGGGTTATCATGTTATCTAGTGTAGAGGAAGCACAACGTGGTAAACAAATGGGCTATGTTTACTTTGCTTGGTTATTAGGATTACTCGTAGGATGGGCATTTATGAATGTTCTAGTTAAATTACATCCTACTCGATTTGCATTTATGATGTCACTTGTTGTAGTCATTGCATGGGTATTGTATTATTTTGTTGATATTAAATTAACAAATTACAATACTAAACCTGTTAGTGAACAATTAGAACAAATCGTTAATGTTATGAAACGTCACTTAGTGTTATTCCCTGGTATTTTATTACAAGGTGCTTCTATTTCAGCATTACTACCTATACTACCTACATATGCTACAAAGGTAGTAGGCGTAAGTACTATTGAGTACACCATTGCCATCGCTATAGGTGGCGCCGGTTGTGCCTTTGCAATGTTATTTTTATCTAAGATTATTGATAAAAATAGTAACGGCTTTATGTATGCAGTTATTTTTACAGGCTTTATACTATTCACAGCGTTTATCTTTGGTTTATCTTTAGTAACAAATATCCTTATCGTTTGGATTGTAGCGATATTTATAGGTTTAATGTATGGGATATTATTGCCTGCATGGAATACATTTATGGCAGGGCAAATTGAACCCGCTGAACAAGAAGAAACTTGGGGCGTATTTAATAGTGTTCAAGGATTTGGTTCTATGATAGGTCCTTTATTTGGAGGCTTAATCGCTCAGTTTTCTAATGGTTTAAATAATACATTTTATTTTTCTGCAACAATCTTTTTAGTATTAGCGATATTCTACGGTGTTTATTTTGTAAAGTATCGAGGCAAAGCAAATCGTTTCTAATAAAAAGTAGATAAAATACTAAAAATCTAGTTAATGTACATCATACATTGTACATTAGCTAGATTTTTATTTTACATATTATTTAATTTTACGCTAACTTGAAAGAATCAATCACTTTCCATTTATCCTCTTCTTCGTCATAGCGTAATAATGATAGTTCTTCAATTTTTTCTTTAAGGTCTACCCCTACTAATTCTACTTGACCAAATATATCCTCGAATTCTTGGCTTGTTAAACCTTGAGCAATCGTAAAGTGTGGCACGAATGGATGCTCAGCTTCACCATGAAAATCTTCAGTATTAAATAAATTGAAAAGTTGTTCTAATTCATCAGTTTTAGCAACTTTAAAATAAATTACATTGTTAGTTGGTTTAAAGCTTGAAGCTTTTGTAGCATGAACATCTACAGGTCCAAAACCTTCTAATCTTTTTTTAACTTCTTCTTTTACTGAATCTAATTCATCATCATTGATTTCAAAGTGTGATTTGATCGTAATATGAGGCATGATACGTGCATACTCAGTATCATAACGTTTACGATAACCATTCACTTCATCTTGAAATGATTTTGACGGAATTAATGCTAATCCTATATTCATTGAAATTCCTCCTTTGTTTAACATATTACTATTATAGCAAAATTCTATATATTACGTTATTAGTTAGCAGAATTTTTTGAAAATGTTTACATTATCTAAACATTTTATTTCGTAGTATTGTACATTTAATTATCTCAATTAAATCTTAGCATTGATGATACTATTAAAAATACAAGTAATTAAACTTCATTTGACTCTTGTGTAATTACTTCATCGCTTAAATAATATTTAAGTATGTCTGATAATAGCGGTTTCCAAGATTTCCAGTTATGTCCACCCTCAAATTCTAAATAATGATATGTGAGCTCTTTGTCTTTAATGACTGTTGCTAAATCTCTATTTGGTGTTAAAAAGTTTGCACGTTCTCCAGTTGTTGGCAAAGCAAAATCTTCTTCTTCTAAACCAATAGCGTGCCAAATAGACAATTCACTATATTGTATACACTTATTAAATTTATCTATTACAATTTCATCTGAATGCGGGCTAAGCATTGCTACTTGACTGAAAATAGTTGGGTAAGTCAATGCGGTTAAAAGTGCTATACTACCAGCAAGACTATCTCCTATTAAAATTCTGGCATTACCTACTTTATAAGTTGGAAACGTCTTATCAATAAATGGCAGCAATTCTTTACCAATAGCTTGTACGGTTTTATGACTTCTAGTACCCTGTGGATGAAATTCTTCTCTACGTTTATCAACATCTTCATAATGAAATCCAACTATAATGGCTCGTTGAATTTCATCTTCTCTTCTCAACCGTTCATATTCACGTTGAAGTCTTCCAAATCTTAAAAAATCTAGCCCGTCAAAACATATAATGACTTGATACTTAAATAATTCAGAGTAATCTTCAGGCAAATATACTGATAATGTAACATCTCTTTCTAAGATATTACTATGTAATATATATTTATTAATTTTGCCTGATTTGAAATTCGACATAATATTGACGCCCCCTAAATAGAATATACTTATTGTATCAAGATAATGATGACTTTTAAATCTCTGATAAAAATCTAATGTTTCATACTCACGAAATTTGGTAATTTATACATAGTTATAACACTTTTTTCAAAATGTAGCTCTATATTTATTAATTACAATATTAAATATGAACTTCATTAATCTCAGTGTATCTCTCTAGAAGTCAAAATTTCCCTTTTTAACGCGTCTTAATTGATATATACTAATTAAATAATGATCAAATGAAAATAGGAGGACGTAAGCTTATGCTTAACAAAGTTTGGTTCCGAACAGGAATTGCCCTAGTTATCTTGTTCGTGCTAATTAAATTGTTTATGGAAGTACAAAGTGTTTTTGCACCTATTGTAACCATTATCGGTTCTGTATTTCTTCCATTTATGATTAGCGGATTTTTATTCTATATCTGCTTACCTTTCCAAAGTATTCTTGAAAAGTGGGGTTTCCCGCGTTGGGCAAGTATCACTACAATTTTTATTGGTTTAATTGCTATTATTGCTATCGTAGTCGCATTTATAGCACCAATTATTATCTCTAACGTGAATAGTTTAATCAAAGCAACACCATCACTGCAAAAAGAAGCTGAACAAATTGTTAACTTCTCACTTACGCAAATGGATAAACTTCCAAGCGATGTAACAGATAGAATTAATTCTGCTGTAAAATCAATTGGTGATAGTATGACTGGAATTTTGGCTAATTCATTTACATACTTAACGTCATTTATTTCAACTGTCTTCTTACTTATCATGGTACCGTTCTTCTTAATTTACATGTTAAAAGATCATGAAAAATTTATTCCTGCTCTTGCTAAATTTTTCAAGGGAGAACGTAAAGTATTTGTAGTCGACTTAATGAAAGATTTAAACTTCACATTAAAATCATACATTCAAGGACAAGTGACTGTAAGTGTTATTTTAGGTGTCATTTTATATATTGGTTATACCATTATTGGTTTACCATATACACCTTTATTAGTACTATTTGCTGGTGTAGCTAACCTAATACCTTTCTTAGGACCATGGTTATCATTTGCACCTGCAGCTGTGCTCGGTATCATAGATAGTCCTACTACATTTATTTGGGTTTGTGTTGTTACATTAATCGCTCAACAACTTGAGGGTAATGTGATTACACCAAATGTTATGAGTAAATCTTTAAGTATTCACCCACTTACAATAATTGTTGTTATTTTAGCCGCAGGAGATTTAGGTGGTTTCACACTTATTTTAATTGCCGTACCACTCTATGCAGTACTTAAGACTATTGCGAGCAATGTCTTTAAATATCGTCAACGCATTATTGATAAAGTTAATAGCGACGTTAAAGACTAAATTAATATAAATTTAAAAAACGTTTCAGGAGTGAACTTGAATTTACAATGCATTCAAGTTCACTTCTTTTTGTAAACAAAAAAACTTGGTGCTATACACACCAAGTAATTGAATTAATTTATTATTTTATTGCGTGGAAACCACTATCTACATGGATATTCTCACCAGTTACGCCACTTGAGAAATCACTCAATAAGTAAGCAGCTGTTTTACCTACTTCTTCTTGATCCACGTTTCGTCTTAATGGTGCACGTTCTTCAATTTCTTTAAGGATTGTGTTGAAACCACCAACACCTTTAGCACTTAATGTACGAATTGGACCAGCAGAAATAGCATTTACTCGAATGTTGTCTGGGCCTAAATCATAAGCTAAATATTTAACATTAGCTTCTAAACTTGCTTTAGCTACACCCATTACATTATAGTTTTGAACGGCAAATTCACCACCAAGGTATGTTGTTGCAACAATACTACCACCGTTTGGCATTATTTTCTTCGCTTCGTGCGCAACAATTGTTAATGAATATGAACTGATATCTTGCGCAAGTAAGAAACCTTCACGTGATGTTTCAGAGAAACGTCCACGTAAGTCTTCAATATTTGCAAATGCGATAGAGTGATAAACGCCATCAATATTGCCTACTTCTTCGCCAATTTTAGCGAAACCATTTACTACATCTTCATCTTTTTGAACATCGATTTGATATAATTTTGGATCTTCTTGGTTTAATTGTTCTAATAATTTTTCTAATTCTTTGCGGCTACGGTCTTTACGATATGTGAAAACAAGTTTAGCCCCTAATTGATCTAATACCTTTGCAACACCAAATCCGATACTACGTTTATTAGCAATACCCATAATTACGAAGGTTTTATTTTCAAGATTAATCATTCGAAATAACTCCTTAATCATCGTTTTTTATATCTTAATCTCACTGTACAAACAATGTAGACTAATCTAACGTTATCATTTTACCATTTTTGCTTCATAATGATAAAGCAATATTATTACCTGGTCATACATGAGAGCTTGGTCCATAAATAATATAATGATGCTATTTTTCAAATTCGCAGAAGCTGACTGAACTGAGAGAGCCAAAAAATTGCGTATTCTCAGTTATAGTCATCCTCTCGAGCGGTGCCCTAGCAAGAAAGATTTTTATAAAGAAATTTTACAAGATAAACAAGTTGGGGTGGGACCATGAATTTAAAAAGAATTCTGTCCCACCCCTGACGCCTGTTATTGATTTTTCTAAATCAATAATAAAATTCTAGATCTGATTTTAATTCATCTACGTATTCTTTTGAACCCGTTACGATAAGTCTATCTTTGTATCTAAGTTGTGTATCACCATGAGGCACGATTGATTCATTATTACGAATAATTCGAACGAAGATAATATCTCCACCAAATGGGAAATTACGTAGTTGAATATTTTCATATTGATGATTTAACATTTCAATTTCATACAATGATGTTTCAACATTGCTTAAAATGTTTAACATATTTGGTGTTTCAATTAAGCCTTGTAGGAAGATTTTATTACTAATGAAATTACTGAATACTTCAATACCTTCACCTTTCATTTCTTCATCTTCGTTACTATTTTCAAGTCGACAAATTACGCGTTTAACATCATGTGCTTTGGCTAATTTTGCCACATCACGGTTAAGACTATCATCATTAGCAGAACAAACTACGATGTCTTGATTGAATAGCCCTAATCTTTCTAGGAGTTGTTCTTCATAATTCGCTATTTCTACAACAGTTATATGGTCAGATAAATTACGCTTATCTCCTAAATCTTTGCGATAATATAATGTCACATTATATAAGTGTGGTGACAAGTTTTGCACAATTGGAATCGTCAATTGATTCTTGCCAATTAATGCAATATCAATTTTACGATTAGCCTCATCTGGAATTGGAAACACTTTCTTGAAAATAATCGGTACAAACAAACACGTGATGATTGCACTTAAAATCAAAATGCCTGACATTTCAGATGATATTGTATTTAATTGCTCTGCAATTTTAGCAGATGCTATAACTAATGATAATGTTGAAGTAAGTAAAAATGCTGATGCTATCGTTGTCTTATTATCAAACCAACGTCTAATAAAGAAAACTGGAATTAATTTTGAAATAATAAAAGCTAGAATGAGCACTGGAATAATTAATAATAATGATGGTTCTTTAATTAATGACGGAATATTTAAATCAACACCAACCATAATAAAGAAGATTGGTATAAAGAACCCGTATCCAAATGAATCGAGTGTATGCACTAATTCTTCATCTGGTTTCAGTAAGGATACAACCACACCAGCTAAGAATGCGCCTAGTATATATTCAGCACCTACACCCTCTGCAAGTGCAACTAATAGAATAATTAATGCAAAGATTGCTCTTATACCTATTTGTGTAGTACCACCAATTAAGCGATGTAAAAATTTCATACGCTTAAATACAACGCCTAGTATATAGAAAATAGCAGTAAATACAAGTAAAATTGCTGAAAGCCAAACTGAACCATTACCACTACCATTGATACCACCGTAAATAGTTAACAGTACCATCGTTACTAGGTCAGCCAATACGGCTACTAATAATATAAATTGACCGATAGTTGTACGCATTATATTCATTTCTTTTAAAGTAGGCACTACGACACCTAGTGATATCGTTGATATGATAATTATCATTAATAACACATCATCTACGAGTCCTAACCATTTGAACGCGTAAGCTAATATTACTGATATAATCATAATAAATGCGAATACGGTTAGCGCTAAATTAAGATGGCTTGGTACATCTTTTTCATGTTTGTTCGTACCTTGTCGATTTCTCTTATCTTTTTTAAAAGTGCTAAAGTCAATCTCTAAACCACTTAAAAACATTAAAAAGATAAAGCCCAACGTTGATAATATATTAAGCATACTATCTTTATGTACTAGATTTAAGAAAGACTGTCCAATAATAATACCCATGATGATTTCGGCTACAACCACTGGTAAAAAATTGATGTTCAGTCTATTTATAATAATTGGTGTAAAAAATGCTGCTAGAACTACAATGACTAGTGAAAAGAACTCCATTTTGTCCCCCTATGTTAAATATGACATGAATGTTGTTGCTAAACCAAAGTAAATTAACATACTTACAATATCATTAATTGTTGTAATAAATGGTCCGCTGGCTACGGCTGGATCAATATTCAGTTTATTCATAAATAACGGAATCATAGAACCAACTAACGTACCAACCGTCATTGCAATAGTAAGACTGCCTCCAACTATTAGTGCTAAAAATGGTTGTCTATATATAACAACGATGATAATAAATAAAACAGTGGCACAAACTAATCCTGAAAGCAAGCCACTTCCCGCTTCTCTCAATGCAACCTTAAATTTACTTTGTTCATCAATTTCCCCAGTAGAGATATTACGTACAGACACCGCAAGTGATTGTGTACCAGAATTTCCGGACATACCACTAATAATAGGTATAAATGCAGCTAATAATGCAACTTGTGATAATGTTGCCTCAAAACCACCTAATATAGTAGCGGTAATCATTCCTAAAAATGTAAGAATGATAAGCCACGGTAATCGTTTAGTAGCAGTCTTCACAACAGAATCATTTGTTGAGTCAATATCAGATACCCCAGCTAAACGAGAGTAGTCTTCACTTGCCTCTTCATCCATAACATCTAGAATATCATCAATTGTAATAATACCAAGTAAATGTTGTTGATAATCTATTACTGGCATTGCAATAAAGTCATAGTCTCTCATCTTTTGAGCTACATCTTCTTGGTCATCTGCTACATTAACGCTAATCACACGCCCACTCATTATATCCTCTATATATGCATCATTTTCAGCTACAATTAAATCTCTTAAAGATAATACTCCAACTAATTGTCCATCGGTATTAATGGCAAAAATAACATAAATCGTTTCGGCATCTGGTGCTTGTTCTTTTACTAACATTAATGCTTCTTTAACTGGAGTATTGGCATCTAATGAGATATATTCCGTCGTCATGATACCGCCAGCTGTATCTTCTTCATAATGTAATAGATGCTTAATTTCATTAGCATCGTCACGGTTCATTAACGTTAGCAAACTAGCTACTTTCGGTTTCGAAAGTTCATTTAATATATCTACAGCATTATCCGAAGACATCTCTTCTAAAACTTTACTAGCATAATGTGCATTCATCGTATCAAAAAGGTCCTCATATGCTTCATCATCTATTTCTAATTGTTCAAAGAATTCCCCTACTTCTTGAGGTGATAAAAATTCAAATATCTTTTGTCTATTTTCATTCGTAGTGTCTTCAAAATATTCACTTTGTTCATATTCGTGCATTGCTAGAAATTCTTCTCTAAAACGATCAATATCGTCTTGTTTTAATAGATCATCTAACAAATTTTGGTTATACACTTCGTCAGTATTATAGTCATTATTTTCTGTTTCTAATGACAACGTCAACACCTCCAAATCTTATTATAATTCTGCAAAAATGTTTTGTAGCCATTTATAATCTATTTCTATCTCAATTTCTCTATTATAAATTGGATGTATGAATGTCACTTTATAGCATTGTAAAGATTGCGTATGAATTTCAGGATGACTTCCTTCATATAAATCATCACCAACAAGAGGATGTCCTATATAATTAAAATGAACGCGTATTTGATGCGTTCTTCCAGTATGTAATTTAATTTCACATAAGCTCGCTTCAGGTTTGGCCATTACTGTTTCATATGAAGTCTTTGCGTATTTTCCTGAAGCATCAACTTTCCTAGTAATAATACTCTGGCTATCTCTAGCAATCGGTTCTTCTATAACACCATTCAATAGCATTTGACCATAACATACACACATATACCTTTTATCTATTGCACTCGTCGTCATTAAATGATGGATATGCCCATGCTTAGTAAATATTACAATGCCTCTAGTGTTACGGTCTAAACGTGTAACAATATGCGGTACGATCAATGTATCGATTAACTGACCAACATTTAAATAATAAAGTACACGTTCTATCAAACTATCGTGCGGATGTTCTCTTGACGGAGTGCTATTTAAATAGTTTGGTTTTGACACAATAATTAAATAATCATCTTCATACAATATTTCAATTGGATTACGTGATGGAATCAAATATGAGCTAGGTGTTTCATCAGGTAACGCAATAGTTAACTCATCACCTGGCATCATCATTTTTCTGACAGTTGCATGACTGTTATTAATAATTAAAGCGCCATTATGTTTAATGGCGCTAATTGTCTTTTTAGAATATTGATGACGCTGCAAAAAAGACTTAAGCATTTCATTATGCTGTATCACGTATTCAAATTTCATCGTCCATCTTCACTTTCAATGAAAGAATCATGTACTCTTTTCCAAAATGGGAAAGGTCTAAATCTAGCAAAACGCACTTTCTCATTAGCCACTCTAAACTGAATACCATTGACATTTTTATGTTTTAAACTAACATGATCAATTGTTGTTAAAATGGTATCATGATTAACAGGTGTAATTAAACATGTATGATGCTTTGGCAAAACAAGTGGTGAACCCACTGTTCTAAATACTCTATTATTGATAGAGGCTATTTCTGCAATCTGCATAGCTTCAAGTGAGGGATGTATTAGTGCTCCACCTAATGCCTTATTATAAGCAGTTGAACCTGAAGGAGTTGATATACATAAACCGTCACCTCTAAAACGTTCAAATTGCTTACCACGAATGCCCACATCAACTACAAGTGTTGAACCATTTTCCGTTTTCATTGTTGCTTCATTTAAAGCTAAATAACGTGTTTCGTAACCATTATCATTGTATCTGACAATAATTTCTAATAATGGATATTCAATGACTTGAAATTCAGAGTTATTAATTTCAATAATTAATTTCTCAACTTCATGAGGTAACCAATCAGCATAAAAACCTAAATGTCCTGTATGTACACCTACAAATGCCACTTGAGAAAGCATGTGGCTGTATTGATGAAAGGCTTGTAATAAAGTTCCATCTCCACCTACAGAAATAACAATTTCTGGATTAACGGAATCTTCTACCATGTGGAAATCTTTCATATGATTTATCATTTTATGCTTTAAAGCATTGGATTTTGAATCACCTTTAGACAAGATAGTATAACGCATCCCCACACCTCATTAGTCATGTTTTTTTGCACGTTTTTGAGAATAATATTTCTGTGCTTCTTGAATTTCATCTTTAATCTCAGACATCTCTTCATCTAGAAGATATGCCGCTTCAGCTGCACGCTCAAGACGATGCTGAATTTCCGCTGGATAATCCCCGTCATATTTATATCTTAATGTATGCTCAATTGTAGCCCAGAAATTCATTGCTAATGTTCGTATTTGTATTTCCGCTAAAATAGCTTTCTGACCGTTTAATGTTTCAATTGGATATTCAATAATCACATGATATGAACGATAACCACTTTGTTTTGTGTTATTGATGTAGTCACGTTCCTCAATCACTTTGAAATCTTGTCGTTGTCTAAGCATATTAACAACCACATCGATATCGTCCACAAATTGACACATCATTCTAAGACCAGCAATGTCGTACATCTCTTCACGTAGTCTATCAAATGGTATCCCCCTTTTATTCGCCTTATCAATAATACTCGTAATTGGTTTTACTCGACCAGTAACGAATTCAATGGGTGAAGCATCTTCTCCAACTTCATATTGCTTACGCAAACCTTTTAATTTTACCTTTAATTCATCAACGGCTTGTTTATATGGTGTTAAAAATTGATCCCATTGATTCATATTGTTTCACTCCGCTTCACTTTAGGTCAAAAGTTTCTTCAACAGCTGAAACAAACTCCTTACCATAGTTATTATTTCCTTCAACATTCTCAAGTATGTAATCTAATTCCTCTTGAAAATGTTCTAAAACCAAGTCATCGTTTACTATTAGTTTCTTGCCTCTATTCTCATGCAACATGGACCATGTTTCTTGAACGAAAATCAAGTAATCATATGATTGTCCGTCATCTAATAAGTAGGCAAATCCGTAATTATCACTATCAACAAGCATTTGTCCTACTTCTACTAATCCATCAGTTGGATCTTCTGAGTAGCAATAAATGCCATCATCTTTAATTTTAATTTCATTTACATAAATACGCATGCTTGTTCCTCCTTATTATTCTTTATTAGTTTAACATAATTTAACTGTATAACACACGTTTGAAATGCACTTCTTACTCGTCTATACACTATTGAACGAAGCTCATTATGTTGTGACAAATCAAATCAATTTATAAACTATACTTATGTACTCAGATTTACTCTTTCATTCATATATAATTACTTTAAATATTTATATAACTCAGTCATAATGAACTAAAATAAATGGATTTAGAGGTGCAAATTATGGCAGCAAATAATGAAATAGAATTCAAACAATTACTAAGTAAAGATGTGTACGATAAATTTAAATATACTTTTTTTGAACATAAAGAACCTTTTATTCAAATAAACTACTATATTGATACTCCTAACTTCATATTGCGAGATCATAAATCTGCATTACGAATCCGTGTTAAAAACGACACATATGAAATGACCTTAAAAGTGCCAGCCGACGTAGGTTTGATGGAATATAATCATATGGTCAAATATATACCTAAAACAGGTGATATAATATCCAATAACTCACTACCAGAAGATATACGAGAAATTGTCGAATCATATGGTATTAATGACAATGAATTAACTATATTAGGCGCATTGAGAACAGCTCGTTTAGAAACGAACTATAAAAATGAATTGTTAGTATTAGATCGAAGTGATTATTTCGACAAAGTTGATTATGAGTTAGAATTTGAAGTTACTGACTATAACAATGGATTGAAAAAATTCCATAGTTTATTAGAAGAATTTAATCTTAAGCACACCGTACCTAACAATAAAGTTCAACGTTTCTTTGACTATAAGAATCAAATTGACAAGTAGCAGTACGTCGCTGTAAAAAGTCAAATTACTTTTAAATGTAAAAATTCATGTTATATTAGTAATATATTAACGGAAATTGGTGATATTATGTCTAAAACGCCATACGATATTATAGGTGAAACAGCACTTTATAATATGATTGATCATTTCTATGCTCTAGTTGAGAAAGATGACAGAATCAATCATTTGTTCCCTGGAGATTTTGCTGAAACGAGTAGAAAACAAAAGCAATTTCTCACTCAATTTCTAGGTGGACCGAACCTATATACTAAAGAACATGGACATCCGATGTTAAAAAAAAGACATATGGAATTTAAAATTACAACTTATGAGAGAGATGCATGGTTAGAAAATATGCATACTGCAATAACCGAAGCACAGTTTCCAGCTGGTGTTGGAGACTATTTATATGAACGTTTACGTCTAACCGCAAACCACATGGTAAATTCCTAAATATAATTGAAGGTGAGTAAAACATGGCTGAAGAACTAAAAATTGTAGACAATAGAAGTCGTGAAGATGCTAATCTGTCACCTGTAAATAAAATTGAAATTTATTCATTTTTTGATCCATTTAATACAGATTGCTTTAAATTATCAGCGATTATTTCTAAATTAAGAATTGAATATAATCAATATATCCGTATCAGACATATTCTAAACCCTTCATTGAAAGTACTTACTAAGTGCCAAGCACAAAGTACATCTGATTTTGATAATATCGCCTTAGCTTATAAAGCGGCTGAATTACAAGGTCGTTTAAGAGCGGAACGTTTCATCCATTTAATGCAAAATGAAATTATTCCTAAGAAGGATATTATTACGGAAGAAATGATTTGTGACTGCATCATTAATGCAGGTTTAGATTACAATGAATTCAAAGAAGATTTACAAAAAAGCAAATTAACCGAAAGTTTAAAAATAGATTTACACATTGCTCGAGAAATGGAAATTGAGCAAGCACCTTCACTCGTATTTTTCAGTGAAGATATTCATGAGGAAGGCCTGAAAGTAGAAGGATTATATCCATATCACATTTACACATATATTATTAATGAATTAATGGGTACGCCAATTGAAAAAAATCTTCCACCTAAAATTGAGCATTATATTCAAAAGAAACAACTCGTTACTATGGAAGAACTATTGACCATATATGAGTGGCCCGAAAAGTTAATGACAAAAGAACTTAAGAAATTGGCGTTACAACAAAAAGTAGAAAAACTTCAATATCCTGAAGGAGATTTTTGGCAATCAAAAATGCCTAGAATATAGGATAGCTAACAATAGCCATTCAATGATGATTATATTCATGCATTGGATGGCTTATTTTTGTGTACCCATCAATTTAAAATTGAACGACTCTGTTTCTATTATTGTTATATAAATCAATTGCAATGTATAGTAATGGCGTCGAAGTACAATGATAAAATTTATCAACAATGGGGAATTAATTGATAGTGGTAGTTATTAAAAAAGAGCATAAAAAAACGCCGTGTCTGATTACACGACGCTAAACAAAGGGGATGGGAGAAATTTTTCACTTCAAACAAAGGGGTATGTTTGTTATGTGATTAATTTCATGCTCATAATATAACACGCTAATATAGGTATTTCAATATTAAAGACCCCTTATTTCAAAATTGTCACAAACTTGACATATTGTAAACGGATACAGTCATTCTAAGCTTTCATAAGTTTTTCAAAAGCATCTAATTTTTGTTCAAAGACCTCACAAGCTTGCTCAATAGGTTCTGGTGAAGTCATATCCACACCGGCATTTTTCAGAATCTCAATTGGATAATTAGAACTTCCTTTTTTCAAGAATTCATTAATATATCTTTCAACTGCAGGTTTACCCTCAGTTAAAATTTGATGACTTAAACTTTGTGCTGCACTATATCCGGTAGCATATTGATATACATAGTAATTCATATAGAAATGAGGGATTCTTGACCATTCTTTGCTAATATTGTCATCTGTTTCAACAACATCACCAAAGTATTGTTTATTCAATTTAGCATATTCATCATTCATACGTGTTGCAGTTAATGGTTCGCCTGCTTCTTCAATTTGATGAATTTTATGTTCGAATTCTGCGAACATAGTCTGACGGAATAAAGTCGCTCTGAATCTTTCAAGTTCCTGATTTAATAATAATAAACGACGTTCATCGTCTAAATGTTTATCCATATAATCACTTAGTAATGCTTCATTACAAGTTGATGCAACTTCAGCAACAAAGATTGAATAATCACTAGAATTAGATGGTTGATGTTTACGACTGAAATAACTATGTGCTGAATGACCAAATTCGTGAATTAGCGTATATAAATCAGATACAGTATCTGACCAATTTAATAAAATGAATGGGTTAGTTAAATGTGCACCAGATGAGTAACCGCCTGATCGTTTGCCTTTATTTTCATAAACGTCGACCCATCGATTATTCAAACCTTCTTTTACTACATCAAGGTACTCTTCACCCATAGGTTCTAACGCTTTTAACATCCATTCTTTTGCTTCTTCATAAGGCATTTCGAATTTAACGTCCTTAACCATTGGCGTATATAAATCGTACATTTTCAGCTCATCAACGTCTAATAATTCTTTTCTTAGTTTCGTGTATCTGTGCAATAACGGTAAATATTTATGCACAGTTTTTACTAAATTATCATAAACTTCTTCTGGTATATGATTATTACTTAACGCACGCTCACGAGCTGTTTTATAGTTATGTGTTCGAGCATTAAAGACATTCTTCTTAACTTCCCCTGCTAATGTTGAACCTAGAGTATTATTATAAGCACCGTAAGCTTTATATAAATTATTATATGCTGATTGACGTAACTCGCGATCATCAGATTCTAAATATTTGATAAAAGTTCCTTGTGTTAATGGATGTTTTTCACCATCTTTATCTACTGCATCTTCAAATTCTAAATCTGCATTACTAAACATACCGTACACATTACTTGGTGTAGATAGGGCATCTTGAGCCTCAGTAAGTAATTTCTCTTGCTCGGCATCTAAAATGTGTGGTCGTTTTTCATTGATAAGTTTTAAATCAAATTCATAACGTTTTAAGTTGTCGTTAGTTTCGATAAATGATTGAAGTTTATCTTCATCAATTTGAAGAATTTCTGGTACTAAGAAACTCCATGCTGAACTAATTTTAATTATAAGTTGATGTGCGCGTGACTCGAATCCTGTATATTTATCGTTTGAAGTATCTTGGTCTTGTTTTAAATGTGCATAGACATATACTTTCTCTAGTTTAGTACCAATTTCATCTTCTAATGCAAGCGCATCATATAATGTATCAGCACTATCTGCTAAGTGCCCTTTAAATTGCTCTTCTTTACCTAGATAACCTTCAACCTCTTTTAATGCTTCTTCAAAAGCTTCATCACTTTTAAAAATCGTTGTTAAATCCCACGTATCATTTGGATATTTACGTTCTTGCTCTTCTCTTGTTAATTGTTGACTCATATAGTAAACCTCCTATAATAACTAATGTTATAATTTTCTCATTATTCCCTATAAATTGCACGTTTTAACTATATTTAATGTAATGATTAATGAGTTCTGAGACAACACAATCCATAGAAATAGTGTTAAGGTACATCTGTCTAAATTTAAGAAAGGCTTTTAAACGCTGATGTACATCACACTCTTGTTCATTAAATAATTTAAATTGTAATTGCCACTGAACTGGATGATTCTCAATATAGAGTTGATAAGGGAATATGTAGCCGAAGTTATGATAAATAGCCTCATCTGTTAATCTTAACTGGTACATTGCGCTTAACGATGGTTCAAGGACAGAATTTTTCCTTCTACATTGATTCAAGTAATAATGTATTTCAGATTTAGTTAGCTTGAAAATGTGTTGATATGGCGTAGGCATTATACTAATCTGATTCACTAATTCATTGATTTTAATTACTGTTTGTTTTGCGATAAATTGTCTGCCACCAATATGCTGAATTTGACTATATAAAACAACACACTTGTTCTTTTGATTCCATACATATAAACACCTGTTAATTGGATGAATAAAATGTGCTTGAAATGAATTGAGATATAGCCTTCCCATATGATATCGACAATCTTGAATTAACCAAATGACTTCCATATTCAGCTGTTTAAATCCCTTTGTTCGTTCTATGATCTCTTCAATACCTATTCTAGAAAATTGAATTTCAATTACATATTTTGAATTCACTAGTATGTCTGGGTATTGTTGAATAGTTGGACAATAAGGTTCAATTTGAACGTGATAATGTAGTTGTGATAACATCTTCGCAATAAAACACTTTACAAAGTAATGTTGTTCGGATTCTTGTTTTGCACAATAACATACGCTATCAACCTTATGCGCGAAATGCGGGATTTTTTTGGGGCCACATTTGTATAGTAGTTGTGCGCTACAATGCGGACAAAAATAGCTGTCTTGTTTCTTTGCACGATGTGCATATACTTGCTCGCCTTGTTGATTTATAGCGATTAACATAAATTTCACTCACCTCATAAGAATAAACGTATGAAATGGTGATTTTTCTTCTCAACACAAAAAAACCGAAGCAATATTCATTGCCTCGGTAAAAACTTTCATTATTCAACTGTGTCTGGGAAATAACGTCTCACTTGAGCAGTTACATTATGACTCATAATAATCTTAGCATAATCATTTAAGTATACTTCAGTTTTATCTGTTGGATATGCAAACTCTAACATCTGACTATAACTATCGTTAATCGTTTCTTGACTGACTGATTCATCAAAGTGAATAGCATAGTAATATTTATTGTCATTCATATATAATAAATCTTCAAATTCATCAGTTGATAAATTATGGTGATATGCATAACTAATAACTTGCTCTAAATCATCAAATTTAACGATAACTGTTCTTATGTTCGGACGTTGTTTCGTTTGTTTTTGTTCAGACTTATGAGAGTGCTTTTGTTGTTGTGCTCTTTGTTCGAATAAATCTTCAATGCTCTCTTCATTTTCTAATGTATTTGCAAGTAATTCGTTAACTTGTTCTTCAAATTGCTCGTTTGCATCTTCATCAGACATATTCATAGCTTCTTCATTTTTAGATTTAGAAATCGTAACTTCCACACCTTTTTCAAAGGCATGTACTTGTATCCAAAGAGGTCCTTCAACTACGAAGTCTTCTTCTTCATTGATTTCATCCATCATTGACCAGAAGAATTCTTCGCCTCTCTTACGGTTAGTCCATAAATCTTCTCGACTGAATCCTCTAGCTTCAATATCACTATAAGTTATAAATAATTTGACTGTTGTGTCATCAACGCGTTCTATTCTCATATCATCTCACTCCTTACAGTCGATGAATAGTAACCATATTGTATTAGAACGTAGTGGAAATTACAATCTATTTGTTTGATTAAATTTAACTATTTTACAATCGTTATATATACTAACATATTCCCTTTTTTAGTTACAAAAAACAGCACTAAAATAGTGCTGTTTCATATTATTATAATCTTCAATTAAATTTTAAAATTAATCAACAAGACGTTGCGCTTCTTGTAATTGGAAAGTACGAACCTTTCTAGGTAAGAAACGTCTGATTTCATCTTCGTTATAGCCAACCTGTAAACGTTTTTCATCTAGAATAATTGGACGACGTAATAGTCCTGGATTATCTTGAATGATCGCATAAAGATCTTGTAGTGGTAAAGAATCAATGTCAACGTTTAATTTTTGGTATGTTTTAGAACGAGTAGAAATAATTTCGTCAGTACCGTCTTCAGTCATTTTTAAAATTTGTTTGATTTCATCAATTGTTAAATGTTCAGAAAAAATGTTACGCTCCGTATATGGAATGTCATGTTCTTGTAACCATGCTTTCGCTTTACGGCAAGATGTGCAACTTGGTGAAGTAAATAATGTTACCATACATCTCACTCTCCTATTGAATGAATATTATTCATTATTTTTGAATTTATTGATTAAGAAATGATAATTTATTTAGTCCTCTTAACCTTACAATACTAGTATAACCAACTAACATTAAAATTAAATGAGAAAACCCTAATTTTTCTGAGAAATCTCAAATTTTCTAAAAACCTAAATTTAAAAATTCAGAATTAACGTATAACTACATACTAACATAACTTACATTTTAAAGAAATACTGTTATAATTTAAATAATATGAATTAAAACTAAGAAAGTAGGCATCTAATATGGAGACATTATTTTCAGGAATTCAACCTAGTGGAATACCCACAATTGGTAATTATATTGGGGCATTAAAACAATTTGCTGATGTTCAAAATGATTATGATTGTTATTTTTGCATCGTCGACCAACATGCAATTACTGTGCCACAAGATAAAATCAAGTTACGTAAACAAATCCGTCAACTTGCGGCTATTTATTTAGCATCTGGCATAAACCCAGAAAAAGCTACCTTATTTATACAATCTGAAGTACCAGCACACGTGCAAGCAGGTTGGATGCTCACAACAATTTCAAGTGTTGGAGAACTTGAACGTATGACTCAATATAAAGATAAAGCTCAAAAACGTACTGATGGTATTCCAGCAGGTTTACTAACTTACCCACCATTAATGGCTGCAGATATTGTGATATACAATACTAATATTGTTCCAGTTGGTGAAGACCAAAAGCAACATATGGAATTAACACGTAACTTAGTCGAACGTTTTAATAGTCGTTATAATGACATTTTGGTTAAACCAGAAATTCGTATGCCTAAAGTAGGGGGTCGCGTCATGAGTTTACAAGACCCAACGAAGAAAATGAGTAAAAGTGATGATAATCAGAAAAACTTTATTTCATTACTAGACGAGCCTAATGTGGCAGCAAAGAAAATTAAAAGTGCTGTAACAGATTCAGATGGAATTATTAAATTTGATCGTGATAACAAACCAGGTATTTCAAATTTATTAACAATATACTCTAGCTTAACAAATGAATCTATTAAAGATTTAGAAGCTAAGTACGAAAATGAAGGATACGGTAAGTTCAAAACAGACTTATCAGAAATCGTCAAAGATTTCTTAATTAACTTCCAAGAAAAATATAATGAATTTTACAATTCAGATAAACTAGATGAAATCCTAGATCATGGTCGCGATAAAGCTCAAAAAGCGTCATTCAAAACATTGAAAAAAATGGAACGTGCCATGGGATTGGGACGTAAAAGATAATACATTAGTAATAGAAATAGCCATGGAAATCATTCCCATGGCTATTTCTATTATTCACTTTTCTTTTTTTTACCTGTTTCACGATCAATAGATTTATCGATATACACGTGCTTAAGTGTAGTATCTGGGCCTACTTTGTGATACTGTAACCCTTTAACTTGTGGATTAGTTAAATGTGCTTCTCCTTTTTGATATATAGGTGCAACTGGTGCGTCGTGAAGTAAAATACTTTCAGCTTTTTGTAAAGCTTCATTTCTCTTATCAGATTCACGTAGTAAAGAACCATTAGCTTCTTTGATAAGATTATCGTATTCTTCGTTACCCCAATCAGTATTATTTTGAGCATTACCTTTTGTCATTATTTCCAAGAAAGCCGTTGGGTCTGGATAGTCAGGACTCCACCCTGAATATGACGTTTCATAATTATTTGCTAACTCTAGAGTTATTTTTTGTTTAAATGGCATTTGTTTAATTTTTAGAGTAACACCAGGTAAATTTGTTTCAATCTGCGATTTTATATATTCAGCAGCAATCTTCGCTGCTGGGGTGTCTTGAGTATTCATAGTAAAAGTAAATTCTTTTTTACCTAATTCTTTTTGCGCAATTTCCCAATTTTGTTTTGCTTCTTTGGTATCATATTTTAATGGAGATGAAACTGTACTTGCGAAATCTTTGCCGTCTGGTGTTTTAGCAGTTCCAATACCAGTGAAATTATCTGAGGCTAAAGAACCGTCATTTAAAACAGATTTTACATATCCTTTTTTATTAATGGCTTGCGCAATAGCTAATCTTAAGTGTTTATTTTTAAATTCCGGAACAGTTTTTTCATTCATTTTAATATAGAATGTAGCAGCAGTTAAACGATGATTCAATGCTTTACTATTTTTATATTTGTTAACCTGCTCAGATGTTACGATTGTATCATCAACCGAATTTGTATCATATAATGATGCACCAGCTTGTTGATCTTTTAGTACTTTATAATTTACTTTATCTAATTTAACATTCTTTTTATCCCAATACTTGTCATTTTTAACAAGTTGAATTTTATCTTCCACTTGCCAATTAATTACTTTAAAAGGCCCATTATATACTGCTCTATCGGCTTTTGTACCATATTTTTCTCCGTATTTTTTGGCAATTTTAGAATTTTGAGGACCAAAAGTATTTAAAGCCAATAGTTCATTTATATAAGGCACAGGTTTTTCTAATTCAACTTGAAGTTTATATTTATCTAGTGCTTTAATTCCTAATTCACTCACTGGTTTTTTTCCTGAATTAACTAAATCTGCATTTTTAATATCACTCATTATGTAAGCAAATTCAGATGCTGTTTTGGGGTCCACAACTTTTCTCCATGCATAAACAAAGTCATCCGCAGTTACTGGGTCATCGTTAGACCACTTAGCATTTTTTCTTAAATTAATTGTTAAAGTTTTGCCCCCGTTACTTTTTTTAGGCATTTCTTTAGCTACACCTAAAGTAACCTTATCGCCTTTATCAATTGAATATAGGCCTTCAAATGCTTGGCCAGCTATATCTCCTGATACTGCATCTGAAATTAATGCCGTATCTAAAGTACTTATATCTTGTGTAATAACTTTTCTAAAGACTTGGCCATCATCTGAATATAAACTTTTATTATTACTACAAGCTGAAAGTACTAAAACCACTATTAATAAAGTTGCTATATATTTTAAAGATTTCATAGTAAATTCATCCTCCTTCCCCTGCATTTAAACACTTTGCGTTTGATGTTCTTGTTTTAATTGAGCAGCTTCTTCATCAGTTACAAAAACATAATGATCTGGTCTTATTTCTTGAAGTTTTCGCTCAGAATTTTTAGATTCATCTTCTTGATATGCTACACGTTTACGTGTTCTCTCACTATCTGGGTCAGGTTGAGGAATCGCTGATAACAATGATTTCGTATAATCATGTAATGGGTGATAATAAATTTCGTCAGCTGAACCTAATTCAACAATTTTCCCAAAATGCATTACCGCAATACGGTCAGAAATATATTTAACCATTGATAAATCATGGGCAATAAATAAGAAGGTAATTCCTCTTTCTCGTTGAAGTTTTAACATTAAATTAACTACCTGAGCTTGTATTGATACGTCTAGAGCTGAAATAGGCTCATCCGCAATAATAAATTCTGGTTCCACTGCTAGCGCACGCGCGATACCGATACGTTGACGTTGTCCACCAGAAAATTCGTGTGGATATCTATTCGCATGTTCTTTACTTAAACCTACCGTTTCAAGTAAGTCATAAACACGACGTTTACGGTCTTTTTTACTGCTTGCTAATTTATGTATATCAATACCTTCTGCAACGATATCCATGACCTTTAATCTAGGGTTAAGTGATGCATATGGATCTTGGAAAATCATTTGAATCTTTTTATTGAACTTTAATAAATCTTTACGTTTAGAAATTTTTTGAATATCCTGTCCTTCATATAAAATTTCTCCACTTGTAATATCATTTAGCTTTATAATTGCTTTACCTGTAGTCGATTTACCACATCCTGACTCTCCAACTAATCCTAATGTTTCCCCTTTATAGATATCAAAAGATATGTCCTCAATTGCTCTTACTTCATTACGTTTACCTTCATTAAAATATTGTTTTAAATTTTTAATTTCTAATAATACTTCATTATTTTTATCCATCGAACGACACCCTTTCTACTTGACGTGGTTTGTCGTAATTATTCGGCATTTGACGATGTCTTTTTACTACCATTTCTGGTGGTTTTACTTTAGGAGCTCTCTCATCTAATAACCATGATTTAACAAAATGTGTTGGTGACACTTTGAACCATGGTGGCTCTTGTTTAAAATCAATATCTAAAGCATATTGACTTCTACGTGCGAATGCATCTCCTTTAGGAGGATGAAGTAAATCAGGTGGTGTTCCTGGAATAGCAATTAGTTCTGTATCATTACTAGTAGTTAAATCAGGCATTGATGATAATAATCCCCATGTATAAGGATGCTTAGGGTCATAAAATATTTCCTCAACATTCCCTGTTTCAATCATTTGTCCTCCGTACATAACAGCTACTCTATCTGCAATATTAGCTACTACACCTAAATCATGGGTAATAAATATGATTGATGTATCAATCTTTTTCTGCAAATCTTTCATTAAATCTAAAATTTGAGCTTGCATTGTTACGTCCAATGCTGTTGTTGGTTCATCTGCAATCAATACTTTAGGTTCACAAGCTAAAGCTGTTGCGATAACAATTCTTTGTCTTTGTCCACCTGAAAACTGATGTGGAAAAGCTTTAAAACGTTTCTCTGCATTTGGTAAGCCTACTAAATTTAATATTTCTAAAGCACGTTTTTTTGCTTCAGATTTACTATAATTTTTATGTTTAATAAGTGGCTCCATTACCTGTTTACCAATTTGCATCGTTGGATTAAGTGATGTCATAGGATCTTGGAATATCATTGAAATGTCTTTTCCACGTAATTTGATTAATTCACTTTCCGATTTAGTAGCTAAATCTTCTCCCAAAAAATCGATTTTACCTTTTTTTATTCTTCCAACATCCCCTTGGAATAACTTTGTAATTGCTTTAGTGGTTACTGATTTTCCAGAACCAGACTCTCCCACTATTGCTAACGTTTCCCCTTTGTTCAAATAAAAATCTACGCCTCTAACCGCTTGCACTTCCCCAGCAGTAATATCAAAGGAAACATGCAAGTCGTTGACTTCTAATACTCTTTCTGACATAACGTGTGCCTCCTTTATTATTTACGCATTTTAGGGTCAAATGCATCGCGTAAACCATCACTAAATAGATAGAAAAATAAAATTAATAAACTTAAAATTGTTGCTGGAATGAATAACTCGTGTGGATGAATTAATAACATTGCACGACCATCATTAACTAAAGATCCTAATGAGGTTTGTGGTGCTGGGACACCTATACCAATGAAACTTAAGAATGCTTCAAAGAAAATCGCACTTGGGACAGTAAACATAGATGTTACTACTATAGCCCCTAATGTATTAGGGAGAATATGTTTGAAAATCAAGTTGACTTTTGATGCGCCTAAAGTTCTTGATGCCATTACAAATTCTTGGTTTTTTAATTTTAAGAATTCACCACGAACAACCCTACTCATTCCTAACCAACCTGTGATTGACATGGCTAGTATAATCGTCCAAATAGAAGGTTCAAAAATAAGTACGAATAAAATTACTACAATAAGGTTTGGAATTGAAGCAATGATTTCCAAAATACGTTGCATTACATCATCTACTCGCCCACCAAAAAATCCTGAAATAGCGCCATATACTACTCCGATAAAAATATCTAATAAGGCAGCCACAATACCAATAACTAGAGAAATTTGAGTGCCTTTCCATGTACGTGTCCATAAATCTCTACCTAGTTGATCTGTTCCAAACCAATAATTTTCTTTAGCTCCCACTTTTGCATAAGCATCTTTACCGTCAGAACCTGTACCATCAAATGGTAAAAAATGAACTTTGTCTAATACGGGAATTTTTGCTGGAAGATTTCGATAATCGACATTTTGTTCAGCAAAATCATGTTTACTTATTAGTGGACCAACTAAAGCTAAAATTATTATAAGTATAAGGCCAATCATCCCTATTACAGCAAGTTTATTTCGTTTTAGCTGTGCCCATGCATCTTCCCAGAAATTTTTACTTTCTCGCTGCATTTCAGGTTCTTTATTTAAATCTAAATCTCTAATAACAAAGTCAGAAGCTGCAATGCCTTCAGAGGTATGTGTCATCGCCGCATTTGAATGATCATCCAACGACTTTTCAAATTTATCATTTGTCATTATTTTTTACCTCCTTGCACACGAATTCTAGGATCAATAATTCCGTAAAGAATATCTACAATAAAGATTGAAACAATAAATAATGTACTAAATAATATTGTTGTAGCCATGATAACTGGGAAATCATTTGTTGTAATCGATCTTACGAATTGATCCCCTAATCCTGGAACACCAAAGATATTCTCTATTGTTAACGTACCAGTTAGAATCCCTGCTAACATTGGTACAATAATTGTAATAATTGGAATTAATGCATTACGTAATGCATGTCCAAATAGCACTCTTATAGAAGAGTTACCTTTTGCACGTGCTAATAATATGTAATCTGAACTTAATACTTCTATCATTTCTGCTCGAATATACCTTGCTACTGTTGCTAAAACTGTCGCGGACAATGCTAGTGAAGGTAAGACTGCTGTTGAAAATCCTTCCCACCCAGCTACTGGGAACCAACGTAAACGTACCGCAAACACATATTGTAAAAGTACGGCTAATACGAATGATGGTACTGATACTGCGATTACTGAAATTATAGTTGTTGTATAATCTACCCAGGTATTTTGTTTAGTAGCTGCTGCTACGCCAAGGATTAACCCTAAAATAACCCCGATAATCATAGCTGTAATACCCATTTCCATAGAAGGAATCAATCTCGGTTTTATAAGCTCCCATACCGGTTGATTATGATATTGGAATGAATACCCAAAGTCTCCAGTTACTACATTCTTTAAATAATGAAGATATTGAATGGCAACCGGATCATTTAAACCATACTTTTCATTAAGGATTGCCTTTTGCTCAGCACTTAGTTTCGCATCGTTAAATGGTGAACCGGGCATTAATTTCATTAAGAAAAATGTAATTGTAATAATAATGAAAAGCGATAAAAACATGTACCCCAAACGTTTAAAAATATATCGCGTCATTAAATAACCCCCTTATTGAATTTTCAAAATTAACATTCCCTTCAAAATTTTCAGAAATATTTAGTAATATTATATACAATTTTCATATAATTGCAATATAATTTTTCACAAAATTAAAAAAGTAAGCGTTTAAATAAAAACATTTTAAGGATTACTTTGACAGTTTTTTTATTCTAACTATAAATAAGAATATATAATTTATAAAATTTAAGTTACAATAAATTAAATCGTCAACTGGGGGCTTTATTATGAAGAATTTAAGGAACTGGATGATATGGTTGATAATTACTCCCATTTTATCTATGATACTGTGGATTATATTTACAAATCATACTTTTATTTCATATATTAATACACTTTTTTATTTATCTCTTATTATGTTCATCGCCATTTTTTTCATTTTATTAGTTCAAGAGGGAATTTTTGATGCAACGAGCTATGGTTTTAGAAGAATAAGATATCAACTATCGTCTCGTTCAAAAAAGAGAACAATGGCGGATGATGAATTTTTAAATCCTCAACAAGTTAAAAAGGAGCATTATTTTATATCTACATGGATTGCTCCAGCTTTGATATGTAATATTGCATACTTTGTGATGACTATAATAATTTCATTTCTACTATAAATCATTCTACATACAAAAAATAGATCAAGGACATTATCAATTAGTGTCCTTGATCTAATATCATTTTTCAAAATTAATCTTCAAATTTCTTAAATACTAATACTGCATTATGACCACCAAAGCCTAGACTGTTACTCATTGCATAAGTAATTTCTAAATCTTGCGCTTCATTTGGAACAATGTCTAGATCACATTCAGGATCTGGTGTATTCGCATGAATAGTTGGTGCGACTTTAGAGTCACGAATAGATAATGCTGAGAAGATAGCCTCTAAACCACCAGTTGCACCTAATAAATGACCAGTCATTGATTTAGTAGAGCTAACTTTTAGTTGATTAGCAGCATCTCCAAACGTATTCTTGATCGCTCTAATTTCATACATATCACCTACAGGTGTACTCGTGCCATGTGCATTAAGATATTGAACATCTTTTGCTTCAATACCTGCATCATCAAGTGCTGCTTGCATTGCACGTGAACCACCTTCACCTTCAGGAGCGGGAGCTGTAATATGATATGCATCACCAGTTGAACCATAACCAACTATTTCAGCATAGATTTGAGCACCACGCGCTTGTGCCGATTCTAATGATTCAATCACTAAAATACCAGCACCTTCACCCATAACGAAGCCATCTCGACCTTCTTGGAATGGACGACAAGCTGTTTCTTTATCATCATTTGTAGATAAGGCACGACTAGCACTGAATCCTGCAAGTGCCATGTGTGTAATTGGTGCTTCTGTACCACCTGTTATCATCGCATCTGCATCGCCACGTTGTATAATTTTAAATGCTTCACCAATTGAGTTTGTACCAGTAGCACATGCTGTAACTGTAGAACCATTTGGCCCTTTTGCACCTAAATCAATTGATACTTGGCCAGTTGCCATATCAGGAATTAACATAGGTACGAAGAATGGACTTACTCTTCTTGGTCCCTTATTTTGAAGTGTTGTATGTGCTGTTTCAAACGTTTCCATACCACCAATTCCTGAACCAATCCATACACCTATGCGATTAGCAGTTTCATCATTGATTTCCAATTTAGCATCTTCAACTGCTTGACGTGCTGCCACTACCGCATATTGTGTGAAACGATCCATACGTCGAGCTTCTTTCTTTTCAATATGGTCTTCAATATTAAAATCTTTAAGTTCACCTGCTAAATGAACATTATAATCTTCTGTATCTATTCTAGTAATAGTATCGATTCCATTAACACCTTTCAAGGCATTTTCCCAACTTGTCTGGGCATCATTGCCAATAGGTGATAATGCACCCATACCAGTAATTACAACTCGTTTATTCTCAGTCATACATTATTTCCTCCTATTTACCCCATTTGATAACCATAGCGCCCCATGTTAGGCCACCACCAAAACCTACTAATACTAGTGTGTCATCATCTTTAATTCTTCCATTTTCTAATTCTTGTGAAATACTTAAAGGTATTGAGGCAGCAGATGTGTTACCAAAGCGATTAACAGATACACTCATCTTTTCCCTCTCTATACCTAGTCTTTCTCGAGCTGATTCCATAATTCTAATGTTTGCTTGGTGAGGTATAAACATATCAATATCATCTGATTGTAGACCAGCTTTATCAACCACTCGTGTTGATGCTTCACCCATAATTCTTACCGCAAACTTGAAGACTTCTCGTCCGTTCATTACTAGTTTACCAGTATCTTTGTTTAAGTATAAGTATTTTCCACCGTTACCATCAGATCCCATTTCATAACTAATGATACCTCGTCCTTCTGAAACTTCTCCAATAACTACTGCACCAGCACCATCACCAAAAAGGACTGCTGTTGAACGATCTGTTAAATCAGTAATCTTAGATAATTTATCTGCACCTACTACTAGGATATTTTTATAATCACCTGATTGAACATATTGTTTTGCTGTAATCATAGAATACATAAATCCAGAACATGCAGCTAATTGATCCATTGTTGGTACTTTACGTGTACCCAATTTTTCTTGCAACATATTGGCAACCGATGGGAATGGCATATCTCCAGTAGCAGTTGCAACAATAATCATATCTATATCAGCAGGTGTGATTCCTGCATCTTCAATCGCTTTTTTACTTGCCTCGAATGCTAAGTCAGATGTATCTTGATCTTCACTTGCCCAGCGTCTCTCTTTAATTCCAGTCATTTTAGAAATCCATTCATCTGAAGTTTCTAAAAAACTTTCGAAATAAGCGTTATCAACGACTTTCTCTGGCGCATATGCACCAAATCCTTTTATACCTACGTTCATGAACGTACACCTTCTTACTTCATTTTTTAATACCAGGTATTAATTTAACACATTTTTTTATCACTACTCAAGTAGTTACCCTTTCACAAACACAGATTTCATTACAAATTTTTATCAGTTAACTGCTATCTCTATACAAATGGATTACTTTACTTTAAAATGAATGTATATAAATAATGGAGGTCATCGGTATGAAATACCTCGTAACTTTTATTTGGGCAGTCATTTTATTACAAATGGTTAACTTTGTATTAAATAGTTTAAATGGCGGTGGAACATTAAACTTTATCACCCCAATAGTTCTAGCAGTTATCTTTACAATTGTAATTGCTATTCTAACTGCCATGATTAAACCAGATGATTTTACCCGTTCAGGTAACAGATAGTCTTATTACTACATAATAATACAATACGTTAAAAACGCTTGGAATTTGAATTTATTAATCAAATTTCAAGTGTTTTTCTTTATTAAACTAGATATAGATGAACCCTTACTATTATAGCGATACATTACAACCTTCATGACTTTGAAAAAGGTTTTGAAGTGAGGAATTACTTATTCTTACTAATATTTAGTTTAAGTTATAACTAAGGCAAGTGAATGCAACAATACACTGAACTGCACTTAAAAACAAAAATACCTAGAAAGTGCTCATCACACTCCCTAGGTTTACCTAAACATTCATTATTCATTTTCAAGCTTTTGTACATCAAATGTTAATTCATGATCATCATTTATATCAACTTTTACCACAGTACCTTCAGGCATGCTTTCTTTAATCATCATACGTGCTAATGGTGTTTCAATTTGACGTTGAACAAAACGTTTCAATGGTCTTGCACCAAATTGTGGTTCGTATGCTTCTTCTCCTAACCATTTTTTCGCGTCATCAGACACATCAATTGAAATACGTTGATCCATTAAGCGTATATTTAATTGAGTTAAGATTTTATCAACAATCATACTCATATCATTAATAGATAATGGTTTAAATAATACTATATCATCCATACGGTTTAAGATTTCTGGTTTAAAGAATGCATGTAAGCTATCCATTACAGCTTTTTCAGTGTCTTCAGTAATGTCACCAGTATCTTTAACATTCTCAAGTAATACTTGTGAACCGATGTTACTTGTCATAATAATGATAGTGTTTTTAAAGTCAACACTGCGTCCTTTAGAATCAGTTAAACGACCTTCATCTAATATTTGAAGTAAAACGTTGAATACATCACTATGTGCTTTTTCAACTTCATCTAATAAAATGACTGAATATGGATTACGTCTAACCGCTTCTGTTAATTGTCCGCCTTCATCATGACCTACATAACCTGGAGGGGCACCAATTAATCTAGAAACTGAATGTTTCTCCATATACTCACTCATGTCGATTCGAATCATGTGTTTCTCAGAATCAAACAATGATGCAGCTAATGATTTTGCTAATTCAGTTTTACCTACACCAGTTGGTCCTAAGAATAAGAAACTACCAATCGGTCTATTAGGATCTTTAATACCTGCACGTGCTCTTATAACAGCATCAGATACTAAGTCTACTGCTTTATCTTGACCCACAACACGTTCGTGTAAGATATCACTTAGGTTCAATAATTTTTCTCGTTCAGTTTCAACTAATTTTGATACTGGAATACCAGTCCATTGACTTACGATGTCTCCAATTTCTTCATCAGAAACAACTTCACGAATCATGCGTTCGCTGTCACCTTGTTCATCTTGATAGGCTTCTTCAAATTCTTTTAATTCTTTTACTAATTGAGGTATTGTACCATATTGTAATTCTGCTGCTTTTTCTAGATTGCCCTCAGTTTGTGCATCTTCTAGAGCTTGACGACTACGATCTAATTCAGCACGTTTTTCTTGTACTTTCGCAATTTTTTCTTTCTCTTGTTCAACACGAGATTGTAAGGAAGCTTGTTTTTCTTTTTCATTTGAAAGTTCTTCTTGTAATTCTTCTAAACGATGTTTACTTGCGTTGTCAGATTCATTTTTCAAAGCACTTTCTTCAATTTCTAATTGCATAACACGACGATTAACTTGGTCTAATTCAGTTGGATTTGAACCCATTTCTGTTCGAATTGTTGCACATGCTTGGTCAACTAAATCGATTGCTTTGTCAGGTAAGAATCTATCAGTAATATATCGATCTGATAATTCAGCTGCTGCAACTAAAGCACGGTCTTGAATACGTACACCATGATAAACTTCATAGCGTTCTTTTAATCCACGTAAAATTGAAATTGTATCTTCTACATCTGGTTCACTTACACTTACTTTTTGGAAACGACGTTCTAATGCAGAATCTTTCTCAATATATTCTCTATATTCATTTAAAGTAGTTGCACCAATACAATGCAATTCGCCACGTGCTAACATCGGTTTCAACATGTTACCAGCATCCATTGCACCATCTGTTTTACCTGCACCAACTAGCATATGAATTTCATCAATGAATAAAACAATGCGTCCATCTGACTCTTTTACTTCTTTAAGTACTGCTTTAAGTCGCTCTTCAAATTCACCTCTAAATTTTGCGCCAGCAACCAATGCGCTTAAATCTAATTCAAAAATTGTTTTATCGAGTAATGATTCAGGCACATCTTTTCGTACAATTCGTTGCGCTAAACCTTCAACAATTGCAGTTTTACCTACACCAGGTTCCCCGATTAATACTGGATTATTTTTAGTTTTACGACTTAAGATTCGAATTGTGTTACGAATTTCTTCATCCCTGCCAATAACAGGGTCCATTTTACCTTGACGTACTTCTTCTACTAAGTCACGACCATATTTTTCTAAAGCTTCATAATTTACTTCTGGATTTTGTGAAGTCACATGATTTCCCCCTCTTACTTTAGTTATTATTTCTTTCACAACTTCTTCTTTATTTCCAACAAATTGTTTAGTAGTATCATCAATATCCATCGCAGCACGAAGGACGTGTTCCATTGAAATATATTCATCTTCATATTCTTTCATATATGATTCAGCTTTATTTAATAATTCATTTGCTTTAGATCCTATATATTGTCCATATTGAATATTACCTCCTTGTACAGAAGGATAATTTTTCAATTTATTTGTATACGCTTGATTTAATTCATCTGTATCTATATTTGCTCGTTCTAATATGCTTTTAAATAAACTATCAGTTTCTTCTAAAGTTCCCTTTAATATAGTTTCAATTTCAATATTTTGTAATTCATTTTCTTTACTCAATTCAACAGCTTTTTGTAATGCACCTTGAATTGCATATGTCATTTGATTAATATCCAAATTTATTCACCCCTATATATTTGATAAGAGTAAGGTCAATTAGTTCGTTTTGACTTTGACTTTCTTTGACCTTAATTACATTATAGACTCTCTTATATGATTACGCAACACTTATACTCAACTTTTAAAAATTTCTCAAACTGCCTATTCAAGCTTGTTTGAAGCGATTAGTGAGTCTCTTTTATTACTTGTTTTATCACACTTTTTTCTGTTATAAACATCAAATATACGTTAAAACTGCAAATAAAAAAACCAGTTCAATGATTTAAAATCACTAAACTGGTTTAGAATGAATTATTTGTTTTTTGGATTTTTCTTTATAGCTTTGATTATTTCATCGGATAAAGCTTTTACACCACTATTTTCAAGATGCACACCATCTGGTGCAAAATATTCAGAATGTCCCGCAGAACGTTGGTACCAATCCACTAAAGTTACATTCTTATGCTTCTTAGCAGCATTAGCTAGTTGTTTATTAACATTATCTTGCCAATCTCGAGGAACACGTGTATTAACAAGGTAAATTTGTGCTTTACCAAACTTATTAATTAATTGATTTAATTCTTCCTCTGTAAAATCACCATTTGTACCTAGTTCTAAAACGATTTTATCTGATGGTTTATTATAATTTGAATAATTGCCTGCTATTGACAACGCTTCTTGTAGGTGACGACCAACTTTACCATCAATGGTTGCTTTAGGTACTTGAGATTTAAATTCTTCACCAATATCTACCATCACTGAGTCTCCAATAAGTAATGGACTAATATTAGTATAAACTTGTTTTTTACTTTTACTATTACTACTTGAGCCATCGATTTTTATATTTTCCCCAGGCATCATTCTTACTAAATATTTATCTTGATCACTCGTGTTGAATGAATTTGCTTTGTTTTCAATTTCATCTTTTCCAAAACGATCGAAGACACCTAAGAATAACAGTACTATTGGTATCACAGCAATAATTGACACTATTGTCCGAATAAATTTAGGTCGTTTTAAATAATTGAATGAAAATGCCTTTAAACCTTCACGTCTAAATGGTGTTTCAATATAACGATATGATAACTCAGCAAATAAAACTGTAAGTATGATATCAACAAAGTACACATAAATAGGAAGTTGTCCATCAACAAAATGAATGTGTATAAAACTTATGACAGGAAAATGCCATAAATATAAACTATAAGAGCGTTTACCTATATAAACAAATATACGATGACCTAAGACCTTTGCTAGGATACTAGAAGGATGTACGACACTAGCAATAATAAATAATGTCATACCTGAGATGAGATAAAATCCACCATTATAAATCCATGCACTAGTATCTTTCACTGTAAAGAATAAGAAGATAAGTGTTATTAGACCTAAGATACCTATACCATCAATAGAACGTTGCAATACTTTTGGTGGATTGGCTTTTAATTTAAACGGTGGCCATACAAATGCTAATATCACACCCAATAATAACGTTTGCAAGCGAGTATCTGTCCCAAAATAAACTCTTGAATACCCAACATTGGGTTGTGAAATAATGACCATCGCTAATAAAGACACTAGAGAAATAATCCATAATATCAAAGTAACATTGCGATATTTTTTAATCGTTAAGAGTAAAATGACCAACACAAATGGGAAGAACAAATAGAACTGTTCTTCTATTGCAAGTGACCACAGGTGTTTTAATGGCATAAATGAAAATTGTTCGAAGTAGTTAACATCCTTGGCAATATACCACCAATTCGACACATAGAATAATGCAGCGATAATATCATGTTTAACTCGAACGATTTGTTGTGATTCAAATATTAATGTAGCAATCCCAACGACAATTAATAGCGCAACAACTGCTGGAAGTAACCTTTTAACTCGTCGAATCCAGAATTGTTTAAGGCTAATAATACCTCGCTCCTCGTATTCCTTTAAAAGTAAACTTGTGATTAAATATCCAGAAATAACGAAGAAGGTATCTACACCTATGAAACCACCTGTAAGCCATTTCCTGTTTAAATGGTAAATGATAATACCTAAGACAGCAATTGCTCTTAGTCCATCTAAACCTGGCATGTAACGCATTTTAGTCTTACGTTGTTTCCCTTTTTCAAAATCTTGTTTCATTGTTCACATTCTTTCCCTATTAAATAATAAATTTTAATAAATTCATTAATTACTAAAGCACTGAAAATCAGGATAAAACGAAAGCCGATGATCAACAACATGAAAAAATATGATTTAAGTTAATATACTTTTATATTTTAATGTATATGATTGAATCGAGTTTTATACTTAGATGTCTAAGCTTGAAATATAATAATATTTTATATAATTTGACCCATTTATTATTATTTTTCATAAATGCAAGTACAATTTAAATTATTTTATATTGTAATTCTTATGTATTGTAGTATAACGCTTAAACAAATTCAATTTATATTACAATTATGTCATTTATTAACTTAACTTTGTCACTAAAAGCATTGAAAATGAACATTTAAATTGTTTCTATTATAAATAAAAAAACAATAGTACATCCTAATCGTGTACTATTGTTCAAAAGCGATTAATTAGCCAACGCCTAATGCAATTTTAGCGTATCTTGACATCATATCTTTGTTCCAAGGTGGATTCCAAACAATATTAACTTCTGTGTCTTGTATTTCTGGAATCTCAGCTAATACTGTTTTAATTTGTTCGATAATTTGTGGCCCAAGTGGGCAACCCATTGATGTTAAAGTCATTTCAACTGTACACAAACCATCATCATCAACATTCACTTTATATACTAAACCTAAATTAACGATATCAATACCTAATTCAGGGTCAATAACCATTTCAAGTGCACCTAGGATACTGTCTTTTAATGCCTCTTCCATTAGTATCACCTCTCATTATTTATCTTTACACTAATATATCAAATATCCGACAAAACGCCAATAAAATGCTATGATACAACTAAGCGAATAAAGACGTTATAATAACATTATAAAGTTGATTTATGTATCAATTTTAAAAACATTTAATATGAAATGTTAATGTATTTTATTCTATAGATATGTAGCTTAAGGAGAAATATATGAAACCTTATTTAATTTGTTTAGACTTAGATGGGACATTATTAAATGATAATAAAGAAATTAGCGACTATACTAAGCAAGTACTTACAACATTAAAAAAGCAAGGTCATCGCATTATGATTGCGACTGGAAGACCATACCGTGCAAGCCAAATTTATTATCATGAATTAAACATGGACACACCTATTGTAAACTTCAATGGGGCTTATGTTCATCATCCTAAATCAGATGATTTTAAAACGACACACGAGGTACTAGATGTGGACCTCGCTAGAAACATGATCGAAACACTTCAAAAAGCAAAAGTTACAAATATTATTGCTGAGGTTCGCGATCACGTGTTTATTAATAATCATGATCCTAGATTATTTGAGGGTTTTTCAATGGGTAATCCTAAAATTGAAACAGGTAATTTATTAGAAGAATTAGATGAAGCACCAACGTCGTTATTAGTAGAAGCAGAAGAGATTTACATACCTAGAATCAAGCAAATGTTGACGCGTTTCTATGCAGAGAATATTGAGCACAGACGTTGGGGAGCGCCTTTCCCAGTAATCGAAATCGTTAAACGCGGGATTAGTAAAGCGCGTGGTATTGATCAAGTCAAAGACTATTTAGGAATTGAACCTTCACATATTATAGCCTTCGGAGACGAGGATAATGATATTGAAATGATTAAATATGCTAAATATGGTATCGCAATGGACAATGGTCTAGATGAATTAAAACATATTGCAAACCATATTACTTATTCAAATAATGATGATGGTATCGGCCGTTATTTAAATGATTTCTTTAAATTAAATATACCTTATAAAGGTTAAACAACAATTCTTAAAGTTAGATAAATGTATACTTTTATAATGTCTCACTTTTTTAATATATTTTTTCTGGGGGAATGTATCATGCGTAAAATAATTGTAGTCGGTGCTGTCGCCGGTGGTGCAACCTGTGCTAGCCAAATACGACGTTTAGATAAAGACAGTGAAATTACTATTTTTGAAAAAGACCGCGACATGAGTTTCGCAAATTGTGGATTACCCTACTTTATAGGTAACATTGTTAATGAACGTAAAGATGTTTTACCAATTACGCCAGGCGTCTTTAAAGAAAAGAAAGATATTACAGTTAAAACGTATCATGAAGTAATTGCTATTAATGACAAAGATCAAACAGTGACGGTAGTAAATCGTCAAACGAATGAAAAATTTGAAGCGAGTTATGACGAATTAATATTGAGTCCTGGTGCAGGTGCTAATTCTTTAGGCTTTGATAGTGATTACATATTCACTTTACGCAATATGGAGGATACTGATGCCATCGATCGATTTATAGATCAACATCAGGCTAAGAAAGCATTAGTAGTAGGAGCAGGTTATATTTCATTAGAAGTCTTGGAGAATTTATATGCTAGAGGATTAGATGTTACTCTAATTCACCGCTCTGATAAAATTAACAAGTTGATGGACCAAGATATGAATCAAGTTATCTTTGACGAGCTAGATTCGCGACACATACCTTATCGATTAAATGAGGAAATTGTAAGTGTTAATGATCATATGGTTACTTTTAAATCAGGCATTCAAGAAGATTACGATATAATTATTGAAGGCGTTGGTACACATCCAAATTCGAAATTTATCGAGTCATCTAACGTAGAATTAGATGATAAAGGCTTCGTTAAAGTTAACGATAAGTTTGAAACAAACATCCCAAATATTTATGCTTTGGGTGATGTGATTACCTCTTCGTACCGTCATGTAAATCTACCCGCACAAGTTCCATTAGCTTGGGGAGCACATCGTGGCGCAAGCGTCATTGCAGAACAACTAGCTGGTAATAAAAATATCATTTTCAAAGGTTTTTTAGGTACCAATATCGTTAAATTTTTCGATTATACATTAGCAAGCGTCGGCATCAAAGTCGAAGAATTAACGCATTTTGATTATCAAATGGTTGAATTAAATTCTGGCACTCATGCTGGTTATTACCCTGGAAATACTAATGTCCACTTACGCGTTTACTTTGACACAAATAATCGTCGTCTTTTACGTGCTGCCGCAGTAGGTAAAACAGGTGTTGATAAGCGTATTGACGTATTATCAATGGCAATGATGAGCGAATTAACCATTGATGAATTAACTGAATTTGAAGTGGCATACGCACCACCTTACAGTCATCCAAAAGATTTAGTTAATATGATTGGTTACAAAGCTAGAGATTTATAAAAAATAGCCCTTAAATGATTACAGCAAATTCAATCATTTAAGGGCTATCCCTATATCATTAATAATTTAAATTTTAACTAATTCCAAAAAGGCTACTAATTGGACCCCATGGTAGGATAATACCTAACGCCATAGTAATAATTATTAAAATAATTGTTGCCCAGAATAAACCATGACTTGCTTCGTGTTTCTTGCGTTTGGCAATAGATACTTCCATTAGTGCAACTACCGCTATACCACAAAGCATCTTCAATGTTAACAACATATGGTTGCCCCCACCACCATGGCTAGCAGCCATGAATTCTTGAATTAACAACCAGAACCCTGAGAATAAAGTGAGTAACATAAAGACTCTTAATGCCATTTGTAAAGGTTTAAACATAGGTGTAGGACCTTGTGATTTTGAAATATGTAAAAATGCAATTACATATAAAATAATTGTCAACGCCCAACTTGCAATATGCATATGTAACAAGACCGAATTCCCCCAATACTATTTATTACCTTTTTACTTACCTATCATATCACATAAACACTTGAACGTATTGTTAAACGCTATATGAGATGGATATGAAACTAAAATAATGGTTTAGTAGAATTTCCATGTGAAATTCTCTCTGCTGGGGCCCCTGAATTAAAACGCTTGTATCAAGTGCGTTTTTATTTCTGACAACTTCTGGCAATATATAATTAGAGCCCGGGAGATTGATTTATGTCCCAGGCTCACCTGCATTAACTGATTACAATTAAGAAATACTTATAATATAAGATGTCTCAATTCAATCATTTATTATGAACTAATTATGATAGACAATCCTTATAACATTTTTGAAATATTAATTATTATTTAGCAATATAAGTAGTTAATGTACCAATATTATCAATAGTAACTTTGACTTCATCACCTGGTTGTAAGAATTGAGGCGGTTGTAAACCTGCACCTACACCAGCTGGTGTGCCAGTAGCAATGATATCTCCTGGATGTAATGCTACATATTTAGAAATTTCTTCAATTAAATCATCAATTTTATTAATCATTTGACTTGTATTACCATCTTGACGAATATCATTATTAACTTTAGTTACGATATTAACATTTTCAGGTGTTGGTAACTCATCCTTAGTTACAATATAAGGTCCCATTGGGCAACCACCTGTCAAACTTTTAGATAGAAATGCCTGATCTTGTTCATTTTGCGCCTTACGATCAGTAATATCATTAATAATTGTATATCCGTAGATGTAGTCTAATGCTAATGCTTTCGGAATTTTTTCTCCAGATTTACCGATTACGATACCTAATTCACCTTCGTAATCTAATTGATCAGTGATATCTTTATGATTTGGAATTGTTGATTCATCACCAGTTAATGATGATGCTGCTTTAGTAAATACGTATAATCGTTGTACCTCATGATTTAATTCACTTGCGTGATCTTGGTAATTACGACCAAATGCAATAACATTATTTGGTGGTGTAACTGGTGGTAAGAATTCAATGTCATTAAAAGCAATTTTGAATTCATCTGCTTTACCACTATCTTCAGCCGCTACAACTGCTTTACGTACTTGTTCTTGGAAATCTAATGTTTGGTTTTGTTGTAATCCCTCTAATAATGTTTGAGGGTGGAAGTCATCTTCTCCAAATTCCGCAAATACCTTTTTAAGATCCCAAACTGCGTCTTCACGCTTAACTTTTACGCCGTAAGATTCAGCGTCTTTATAATTGAATGATAGAAATTTCATTCAGTATCAACTCCTCATCTATATCTTAATACATATTATAACTTTAATCTTTGCTAAACCACAAATATATATGTCTGAAATTTTTGAAATTTAATACACACTTCATTCATTGGATTAAAAATCTATTAAACATCTTCTTCAATACTCATTTGACCAAATTGGAAGAAATAAAGGTAACCGTATACTTTAGAATTTAAAATCGTTTCTAATGTATTTTTATAATATTTCATTTGAATTTTGTACTTATCACGAAGTTGTATACCTACCTCTTCGTCTGTCATACCTCTACGCTTATTAAATGCATCTGTTTTATAATCTACAAAGTAATATTGACCGTCCTTTAAAAATATTAAATCAATCATACCTTGAATAATTGACACATCTTCATCTAATTCAGGCATTTCGTCTACACGCGCTTGATTTACGACAAATGGTAACTCTCTATAAACTTTGTCAGCTTTTGTAATAGTCATATACAAGTCACTTCTAATAAAATTCATAACTGCTTCAAATTGAATATCTTTTTTTGCATCTTCTTCAATAATATGCTTTTCAATTAATTCATTAATATAGTCATTCAATTCTGTTTCAGTCATACGAGTTTCTTTAAATGGTAGATGTTGCATAACTGTATGCATTAAAGTACCAATTTCATTTGCTTTACGTTTTTTATTTTCACGTAAAAACTTAGGTCTCTCATAAGTTGATACACCTATACGGTATTGTCTTACCCTTTCGTAACTTGTACCACTTTCTTCTGTTTCTAATTGACGCTTTAATTCTGAAACAGACTGTTTAGATGGTTTCTCCGTATTTTTTAAAAAAGGATATTTAAATGATAATTGATCATTAATTTGTTGCTTTAATGTATCATCATGCGAGCCTTCTACTTCTAAATCTGAAACATCGCGACTTTCTTGTTCTGATTCACTGTCCTCAATCGAAAGTTCTTCAAATTGTGCAATTTTAATATCTACAGTAGGACGCAGACTCTCATCTAAATTATCAATGGATTTCTCAAACTGATACTCTGGTAATAAAGATGTAGATTGGTATTTAGCCAAAATACTATATATTAAATCAAAAGGTCGATCTGCTGATAACCGTTTATGCAATGCAATTTGATTACCTGAAATTGGCAATCGCTCAAGTTTTTCTAATGTTTCTTCCTTATCAATAGTACCAATAAGAATGAGTTGCTCTTTCGCTCGCGTTAAAGCTACATACATTAATCGCATTTCTTCAGAAACAAGTTCTTTTTCAGTAATTGATTTAATGACAACTGACGATAATGACGGATAGGTTACATTTCGCTCTAAATCAAAATAATCAATACCTAGACCATATTTTTGATTTAAGATGAGTGGTTTACGTAAGTCGCCTTTATTAAAATTCTTTGAAAGTCCCGAATAAATAACATATGGGAACTCTAGACCTTTACTACTGTGAACTGTCATCATACGTACCACATTATCATTAGGACCTATAACATTCTCTTCACCAAAGTCTTTGTTGCGTTCTATTAGTTCGTCAATAAATCTAATAAATTGATACAGCCCTCTAAAACTTGAATTTTCAAATTCTACTGCTTTATTAAACAATCCATATAGATTTGCGCGTCTACCTTTACCACCAATAAGACCACTAAAATATTGAATAACGTAATGATCATTATAGAACTTATCAATTAATTGATACACAGGATGAGATTGACTATATTCTTGATACATGTTTATATCATCCATAAAATGTTCTAATTTCTCAACTAACGTTGGGTTCGCTTCTTGATCTTTCATATAATGCAATATGGATTGATAGAAATAATCATCGTTCATACTTTGAACTCGAATGGTTGCTAATTCATCTTCCGTAAATTGGTATATAACCGATCTCATCAATCCTACTAAATATATATCTTGTAAAGGATTATCAACGGTTCTTAAAAATGATAAGACGAGACGTACTTCAGTTTGTTCAAAGTACCCTTCCTTACTATTTACATGGAACGGAATATTATAGTCTTTAAATACTTGTTGTAAATTGCGCGCATTTTTCAACCCTCTTTCAAGTATGACGATATCTTTGAAAGTAGCTTGTCTATAAGTTTCTGACTTCATATCATAAACTTGTTTATGTTCAATAATATATTTAACTTGCTCAGCAATATAGCGAGCTTCTTGTTCTGACTTTTCTAAATCATTATCGCTACTTTTATCTTGAATTAATGCATGTAGTTCGAGAGGCATAGATTTATCAGAATATTTAGTAGCACCAAAATAAAGTCTCGCATCAGCATCGTACTCAATTTCACCTACTTCTTCATCCATCATATGGTCAAATAAGTAATTTGTTGTGGCGAGTACTTCATTACGTGAACGGAAATTCTTAGATAAATCGATACGTAACCCTGATTGATTGCCATCTTTTGTGAAACGATGATATTTATCCATAAATAGCGTTGGATCAGCTTGTCTAAATTTATAGATAGATTGTTTAACGTCCCCTACCATGAATAAATTTCCATTAGATTCGTCACCACGTTTAATTTTAGATATGATTGCTTCTTGTACTTGGTTAGTATCTTGGTATTCATCTACTAAAATCTCTTCAAATTGTGATCGATATTCTTTCGCAATTGACGAAGCATTGCCCTCTTGGTCAGTTAATATTTGTAGAGCGAAGTGTTCATAATCAGAAAAATCCAGTACATTGCGACTACGTTTTTTTTCAGCAAAGTCATTAATAATATCCTTAACGATTTGTACAAGGTATTGAATTCTAGGAGCCAAACGTTTCATATCTACTTTTAAATCTTCATAAGAACGCATTAGATACTTATTTTTTACTTCCGATAATAGTTTTTTATAATCATCATAAAAATCTTTAGCGTTTGTTAAAAACTGAGAACTTATACCTTCATCTTCATTCGTATCTTTTAATTTTTTAGTTATTGTAGGCAATTTTTCAGAGGTATAATTGATGATTTCTTCAAAATTTATCACATTACCCTCAATCATTTTTTCGCATTTATATTTTTCTAGTTTGATAACATCTAAATGCTTTTCCGCTTCTATACAATTCAGAAAGTTATTTTCCGCTTCTAACAAAGTATGATATGCAGCTTTGATATAAATTTTCGATAATCTTTCTAATTCGTCTAGATATAATTTATGTTTATTATCGTCCGTGTAAATTTCAACTAAAGAATCCAACCACTCGAACGGTGAAGGATTGGCTATACTGAAATTATAGAAACGTTTTAACAAATCTCTAAAATTATCATCATTGCGATCACTTGATAATTGTTCTACTAAAGTAAGAAATTCAATATCCGGTGTATCATAATGTTTTTCTAAAACTTCATCAATAGACTGTTCAAGTAACAGCACATTCTCTACATCACTAATTGTGCGGAAATTAGGATCCAAATCAATGACATCATAATGCTGTTGAATAATCTTTAAACAGAAGCTATGTAATGTCGAAATTTGTGCTTGATGAATTTTAATGCGTTGATTCTTTAAATGTTCATTTCTAGGATCTTCTATTGACGCTTGTTGAATGCGCTGATCAACACGATGCTTCATTTCTCTCGCACTTAAATTAGTAAATGTAACAACGAGTAACTTATCAACATCTATTTCATCTCTAATAATTTTTTGAATAATTCTTTCTACTAATACAGCAGTTTTACCAGACCCTGCTGCTGCTGCTACTAATACATCTTGACCATTAGCGTATATACTCTTCCACTGTGCATCTGTCCATTGAGCATCTTTAGGTTTGATGGGGATGTTATTCATTATGATCACCGCTTTCTAACTCGACATCTTGTATTGCTTTGATAGGATCTATAGTTTCATCTACATGGCGATAATGTTTACTATCAATAATAGTATCCACATGGCACACTGATTTAAAATTACAAAATTGGCATGGTAATTGGTCATCGAATTTAAGTGGTGCAACTTCGGTATGACCTTCCATAATATTTGTAGCAGTCTTTATAAAGTTATCTTTATTATGTTTGATAAATTTATAAATTGTTGTTTCATCAGCAACACTGCTCCCCCTACTTCCAATACTTCCATCTTTCTTCAGGCTAACTGGAACAATGTCGGATTTACCAATTTCTTCTAAACGAATATCCAATGCGTCTACTACATCCATATCGCTATTAACTAAGCCACGTAATTTATATTCTTTTAAAAATGCTTGTTCAAGTTTGTCCTGTGTTAAAGCATCATCTTCCAATTCTCCCCAATCTTTAAAACTGAGACGTTCATCATGTACATGGAAATACAATAGGCCACCTGGTTTAATTTCGTTAGATAATCCCAGACGTTGGGCATTTTGCAAAGCAATATCCATATAAGTCATCATTTGCATTTGTTTACCATAATAAACCTTCTTTAAATCTAATTTCGCACTGGGATTAGATGACTTATAATCAATAATATTAATGTAGCTCTTATCATCTTTAGTGTAAGCATCTATACGATCAATTTGTCCTCGTATATTAACTGGAATGCCTTGTTTTGTAATTAATGGTTGCGCAATCAGTTCTTCATTGTTGTTCGGTTTCTTTCTAAACCCTGCTTCGAAACGTTGTGGTTTGAACTTTGTATTTTTATTTTGATAGCGTAATGCTTTCAAAGTACTTTCGACAATGACACCAATTCGTTTTGACACATACCGATAGTATGCATTTGAATCCATGAGATTGAATTGGACTTGAGGTAAAACATTCTCTAAAGCTTCAACAGTTAAAGCATGTATCTTCTTATTATCAAGATTTTTAAAGTCTCCATCTACCTTATCCGAAATATACTTCAATGCTGTATGGAAAATATTTCCTAAATCAAAATTTTCAAGCTTATATTTCGTTCGCTCATTTAACCTTAAACCATGATTAACATAATGTTTAAACGGACAATCATTATACCCTTCAAATCTAGATACACTTGCGTTAATTGTTGAACCATATAAAGATGCAGCCAATGGTTCATCTAATTTCACTGTTTCGTTGTCATATGTCAACGCAGTTAATAGGTACTCTAAACCATTATTCAATTTGTCATTATCACGCATGACTTGATAAGCATCAACCCATACATCAGCAACCATCTCTGCCTCTAGCCAAGATTTTAAAGATTCGAATAAGACGACTTTAGTTTGATGTGGATGCTCCATTAACGATAAAGGTTGTGCATTATGTTGATAATGAATATTCGTTACATCTAATCCATTGAACAACCCTTGTATTTGGTCAATAAATGGACTTTTTTCTTTATCCTCACCTTGTGCACCCATTAAACTATATGAAAATGTAACTTGTTCACTGCCTCGTGTCATTGCAATATAACAAACAAACGCTTCATCCATTTGTAAGATATCTGATGTAGGACTTAATTCAACTTGTGCTTGTTGTTCAAACACTTTCTTTTCTTCATCAGTTATAAGACTAGAAGAAGAAACCGGTTGCGGCATAGCACCATCGTTCATTCCAACCATATAAATATGCTTTTTATTGTCTACTTTCGCTAAGTCCATTGTCCCTATACTCACTTGATCGAGGGTTTGAGGAATCATTACAAATTCTAATTGTTCTAAACCAATATCAAATACCTCTAAAAAGCGTTTAAGAGTCATTTCTTCATTATCAAATACAGTGACTAAATCATCTAAAATTTGAATAAGACCATTCCAAATTTGATCTATTTCTTCAGCTTCTTCATGACGACCATCGACGTCTAATTGGTCACGGTGAGTCATTAAATATTTAGGTAAATCAAATGCCTCCATTGTCTCATAGAAAGCTGTCGCAAAACCTCTCACATTTTCTGCTTCGTTCATTGCTTTTTCAAAAGTTAATATTTTATCAATAATATCATTCTTTAAATGAACTACTTGCTCGAAATCTTCTCGTTCTTCAGTAGTTAATTTATGTTCTTTACGTCCCATTTTCGTAAAGTTATCAATACTAAACAGTTTTTCATCAAGCCAACGTTTGCCATAAACACCACGTTCAACGACAAAGTTTTCTAATAAATCAATTAAATATGCACTATCCTTAAAGTGATTAGATAGAATATTGGTTTTAATTAAACGCATCATAGGACTAATATTCCAGTTTGTTTGAATAACTTCCAAAAGTGAGCGTACCATTTCCATGATCGGATGATGTGTCATTGATCTTTTAGTGTCGATATTAAATGGAATATCATACTGTGGAAGAACAGAGTCAAATAAATATGCATAAGAGTCATCACGATACAAGATAGCAATGTCTTGATATCTATATTGTTTATCACGTGTATCTTTAATAATTTGGCGAGCTACTTCATTAACTTCTTCACGTATACTTGAGGATTCTAAAATATTAATATTACCATCGTAAGCGATAGGATTAATTTGCAATGCGTCAAATTGTTGTTCCAGTTGTATTAAATCTTTATTGTTAAAACGATATTGTTGTTTAAAGAATTGTTGTTGTAATTCTATGTTTAAATCATTGGCAATTTCCTTTAGATGCGTTAATACCTCTGATGGTTTTCTAAATAAACTAAATGGATCTTCATTACCATCAGTTGTTAAAAGAACAGTAACTTTTTTGGCGCTTTGAACGAGTGCTTTAATAATTTGATACTCCAATGTAGAGAAGTTGTGGAATCCATCTATGTATACCTCTGCTCTTTTAATCCATTCTGATTGACTTAAAATATTAATAAAATGATTTAAACTATCCTCTGAAGTAATAAATTCGCCATTTATGCGTTCCTCAAAATACTGATAAATAAGCGATATATCTTCTAATTTATGTCTAGTTCTCGTCTTCAAGTCATTATCTTGCAAAAATGTATGTAAATGTTCTGGCGTAACAGAATATTTCTTAAAATCTTGAATTTGTTCACTTAACTTCTCACTAAAACCATAATAATTTACTTGTGATTGATATAGTTTTAATTCCGATTGATGTTGTTGAACTAAATCATAAATCATCATCTCGGTAGCCGCTTGCGTTAGTCGTTCTTCAGTTAATCCTCCAACCTCTTGAAAAACTCTATAACTTAAGCGTTCAAAGTGAAGCACTTCAGTTCTTAGACTTCCATTCAATTCTTTATCATTAACAAATGCTTGTTCTAATTGAAAAGTACTCTGTGTTGGTGCTATTAAAACAATTGGATCACCTAGAGGATCCTCTTTCATTTGTTGCTTAATATTATCAATCATATGATGAGATTTGCCTGTCCCTGCCCTGCCAATGTATGCGTTCAACTCCATTATTTCCACACTCCTTTGATCTTATTTTAACATAGAACATACGTTCTTAAAAATGTTTTGTTAGATCGAAATTTTGAACAAAAAAAGACTGGCGGAACCTCTATGAACATTCCATTACCAGTCTTGCTATGTTAAAAATTAATTCATTAATACTAATTTTTCTTATTTTTCATTATCTGGATTAAAGTTAAACTTGAATTCACTAAACGGCCAAAATCTAAATGATACTTTACCAACAACTTGATCTTTATCAATTAAACCAAACGCCCTACTATCCTTACTGACTTCTCTGTTATCACCTAAAACTAAGTATTTACCTCTTGGTATGATATTTGATTTAGGATTTGCATTTAGTAAATCTTTAGTTTCAAATGAACCCGTAATATATTCACCTTGTTTACGTTTTTCATTGTAATCAAGATAAGGTTCATTTATCTTTTTGCCATTAACATATAATTTATCATTTTTATAAATAACGTTATCGCCAGGTACACCAATGACACGTTTAACATAATCGTCTTGTTGATTCGCATGAAATACGATTACATTACCTTTTTTTATGTCTCCAACTTTATATCCTAGAATGTTAACCATGACGTGTTCACCATCTTTTAGTGTCGGATCCATTGAATCGCCTTTTATAGTATATGATTTAGCTACGAAGTTGACCATTACCCATACAAGTAATAAACCTACCGCTATGGCAACAATCCATTCAACTATTTCTTTCTTCAATTTTAACACCTCATCTACTTATTAAACTGATAGGTAAATTCTTTAAATGGATAATACTTTAAACTAACATCTCCTACAATATGGTCCTTATCTATTAATCCATATGTTCTTGAATCACGTTGTTTATCACCATTATCATTTAAAATAAAATATGAATTTGGCGGAATAATATCACCATCAGAATCATGTAAATCTCTTATTGCAAAATTATTAATATCTCTATTTTTAGCATAAAATTTATTAACTTGTCTATCATCTCTATACAATTTACCGTTTCTAACTTCAATTGATTCACCAGGCTTGCCGACCAATCTACCAAAGTGTAATTGATTTTTATGTCGATACATGATAATATCTCCGTCTTTCAACATGTTAAAGGTAACTTTAATTTTATTAATAATGACACGGTCACCTTTATTCAAAGTTGGTGACATATCATCAGTTTGAACTACAGCACCTTTAACTAAGAACATTTGTATAAACATGACAAACAGACAAGCAAATAGGAATGCTACAATCCAACTTGTCACTCTACGCACCTTGTCACTCCTTGTCCGAACCCATGAAATAGCCCTCGACTTTCTTACCAATAAACCATAACGCTATAGTAACTATTAATACCATTATTGCTCTAACAGGATGTGTGAAAAATGAGCTTACACTTTTTCCCATAATCGCCAAAAATGTAATAGAAATTAACTTAGATATAAGTAAAATTATAAAATAATATTTGCCTCTAATATGAGAGAAACTTGCCACAAAATTAACTAGTGTATTGGGTGTAAACGGAAAACACATTAATATAAATATTGGTACTAAGCCCTGTCTATCTATAAAATGAATTAGGCGTTCAACCGATCGTCTTGATTTAATCCGTTTCATAAAGTTAGCATTAACAAATTTTCTACAGAAAAAGAACACTGTATAAGTACCTGCTACAACACCTAACCAACTAATGATTGTACCTGCTATAAAGCCGTACGCATGAACACATAAAATAACATACAATGTTAAAGGAAGTACTGGCACAATGGCTCTAAAAAATAAAATAATAAATCCAGCTAGATAACCAAAACTTTGTAATAAATCAAATCATTGTTCAATTTGATGAAACATAGTTACATCAAATCCTTCCTATTGGATTAACAGTTATTATTTCATAGAAATATTGTACACTGTTTCATTTATAAATCTACCTATATAACAATAAATCAGTCACAGGTAGTAGTTAGAACTTATTCCTTAGCTTTAATATAAAGGTATATAATAGAAAAGTCGATACGGAATTTGATCCATATCGACTTTGTAAGACATATTTAATTGACGCTATTGAATGACTAGAGAATTATAAACGCTCTTCTAATTCTTTCTTCTTATCTTCAAATCCAGGTTTACCTAATAATGCAAACATGTTTTGTTTATAGGCTTCCACTCCAGGTTGGTTAAATGGATTAACGCCTAATTGATATCCACTCATTGCACACGCTAATTCAAAGAAGTATACAACATAACCAAATGTTTCTTCGTCTAAGCGTGGAATATTCACAACAACATTAGGAACGCCACCATCAGTGTGAGCTAATAGTGTACCTTCAAATGCTTTAGTATTAACTTCATCAATTGTTTTACCTGCTAAGTAATTTAATCCATCTAAATCATCACTATCTTCTTCAATTGTAATATCGTGTTTAGGGTTGTTTACTTTTACAACTGTTTCAAATAAGAAACGACGTCCTTCTTGGACATATTGACCTAATGAATGTAAGTCAGTTGTATAGTTTGCACTAGATGGATATATACCTTTAAAGTCTTTACCTTCAGACTCACCATATAATTGTTTCCACCACTCATTGAAATATTGCATTGACGGTTCATAATTAATCAACATTTCAGTAGTGTAGCCTTTGCTATATAAAATATTACGGATTGTCGCATATTGATAAGCAATATTTTCATCTAATTTATCTGATGATAATTCTTTACGCGCTTTGTTTGCACCAATCATGATTGATTCAATATTTATGCCAGCTGTTGCAATCGGTAATAGACCCACAGCAGTTAATACAGAATAACGACCACCAACATCATCTGGTACTACAAACGTTTCATAACCTTCATTATCTGCTAATTGTTTTAATGCGCCTTTTGCTTTATCTGTAGTAGCAAAGATACGTTTTTTAGCTTCTGCTTTTCCATACTTATCTTCAACTAATTGTTTAAATAGTCTAAATGCTACTGCTGGTTCTGTAGTTGTACCAGATTTAGAAATAACATTTACTGAAAAATCTTTATCTGATAAGTAGTCTACTAATTCTTTAGTGTACGTTGATGATAAATGATTACCCACGAATACAATTTCAGGGTATTCCTTTGAATTGCGGAATGATGAAGTTAACATTTCAATAGCAGCACGTGCACCTAAATATGAGCCTCCAATACCAATTACTACTAATACGTCTGAATTAGATTTTATACGTTTTGATGCTTCCACAATTCTTGAAAATTCTTTCTTATCATAGTCTTCCGGAAGATTCACCCAACCTAAGAAATCACTACCTGCACCAGTACCTTCGTGAATCGTTTTATGAATTGTTTTAACGATATCTTGTTGTTGATCAATTTCATGTTGACCAAAGAATTCCAATGCTTTTCCATAATCTAATTGAATATGAGTCATTTTATAAAAGCCTCCTGTATATCTTTGTTGATTTAATTTTACTAACTTTAAGCCTGCTATTCAATTGACATGACTGACTATTCGAATATTTTCAAATTAATTCAACAATTTTAAGACATTTTTAATAATTTTAAAATGAATAATTTCTAAATAAAATAATACTTATATTTCTATATCAATATGTAACATATCCTTTAATACAATTGAGATGTTGATAAAAAAGACATTTTCAAATTTTTGTATATTTATGTAAAAAAATGGTTTTATTTTCATTTGATATCTGTTAGTATAAATTTATATCAATTTTCAGAAAAATTATGAGGTGAATTTTAATGAAAGAGAAAATCGTATTAGCATATTCAGGTGGATTAGATACAAGTGTAGCCGTTAAATGGCTTATAGATAAAGGCTATGATGTCGTAGCTGTATGTTTAGATGTTGGTGAAGGTAAAGATTTAGATGTTGTATATTCTAAAGCACTAGATATGGGTGCAGTTGAGTGTCATATTATTGATGCTACTAAAGAATTTAGTGATGACTTTGTAAGTTATGCAATCAAAGGTAACTTAATGTATGAAAATAGTTATCCACTCGTTTCAGCTTTATCTCGTCCACTTATCGCTAAGAAATTAGTTGAGATTGCTGAACAAACTAATTCTGTCGGTATCGCGCATGGTTGTACTGGTAAAGGTAATGACCAAGTTCGTTTCGAAGTTGCTATTAAAGCATTAAACCCTAACCTAAAAGCATTTGCGCCAGTAAGAGAATGGGGTTGGAGTCGTGAAGAAGAAATTGATTATGCCATTAAACACAATATCCCCGTTGGCATCAATCACGATTCTCCTTATTCAATTGATCAAAACTTATGGGGTAGAGCAAATGAGTGTGGTATTTTAGAAGATCCGTATGCTGCCCCTCCAAAAGACGCTTATGATTTGACTGCAGAGTTAGAAGATACACCAGATACACCTGATGAAATTATCCTTTCATTTAAAAACGGTGTTCCAGTTCAATTAAATCATCAAGATTATGACTTAGATCAATTAATATTAACTTTGAATGAACTAGCTGGAAAACACGGAATTGGACGTATCGACCATGTAGAAAATCGTCTAGTTGGTATTAAATCTCGTGAAATATATGAAACTCCTGGTGCAGAAGTAATATTAAAAGCACATAAAGCACTTGAAACATTAACGTTAACTAAAGATGTAGCTCATTTCAAACCAGTGATTGAAAAACAATTTGCTGAACAAACTTATAATGGTTTATGGTTCTCACCATTAACTGATAGCTTAAAATTATTCATTGATAGCACGCAACAATATGTTGAAGGTGATGTTAGAATTAAATTATTTAAAGGTAATGCCATTGTTAATGGAAGAAAATCTCCATACACGCTATATGATGAAAAATTAGCAACATACACTAAAGAAGATGCATTCAATCAATCAGCAGCAGTAGGTTTCATCGATATTTATGGTTTACCTACTCAAGTAAATGCATATCTTCATGGAGGTTATAGTAATGAGTAGTAAAGCATGGGGTGGCCGTTTTCAACAACAGCCGGAAGATTGGGTAGATGAATTTAATGCTTCCATAGATTTCGACCAAACATTGTTGGATGAAGATGTCCAAGGTAGTATTGCACATGCTACCATGTTAGCTAATCAAAATATCATTTCACAAGATGATAAAGACGCAATCATTAATGGCTTAAAAGAGATTCAACAAGACTTTCATAATGGGAAGCTTGCGTTTAAAAAATCGCTTGAAGATATTCATTTAAACATTGAACATGAACTCATTCAACGTGTCGGTGACGCTGGAGGTAAGTTGCATACGGGTCGTAGTAGAAATGACCAAGTGGCTACTGACTTGCATTTATACGTAAAAAAAGAAGTACTTGAAATTCAAGACCTTATTCGTTCATTCCAAACATCCATTCTTAAACTAGCTCAATCACATGTGGATACAATCATGCCAGGATATACACACTTACAACGTGCTCAACCGATTTCTTTTGCACACCATGTTATGACATATTTCTGGATGCTAGAAAGAGACTATTCACGTTTCATTGATAGTATGAAACGTATTGATATTTCACCATTGGGTGCAGCTGCATTAAGTGGTACAACACACCCTATCGATAGACACGAAACGCAACAATTATTAGAATTTAGTTCAGTTTATGAGAATAGTTTAGATGCAGTGAGTGATCGTGATTACATTATTGAAACTTTGCATAATATTTCATTAACTATGATTCATTTATCACGTTTTGCTGAAGAAATTATTTTTTGGTCTACGGATGAAGCGAAATTCATTACCCTATCTGATGCTTTCTCTACAGGTTCATCTATTATGCCTCAGAAGAAGAATCCAGATATGGCAGAACTTATTCGTGGTAAAGTAGGACGTGCTACAGGACATTTAATGAGCATGCTTGTAACATTAAAAGGGTTGCCACTTGCATATAATAAAGACTTACAAGAAGATAAAGAAGGTTTATTTGATTCAGTACGTACTATAAAAGGTTCACTACGAATTTTTGAAGGTATGTTAGATACAATGACTGTTAATACAGACCGTTTAAACGAAACTGTGCATCAAGACTTTTCAAATGCAACGGAATTAGCTGATTATTTAGTAGCTAAAGATGTACCATTTAGAAAGGCACACGAAATTGTTGGTGAAATTGTCTTTGAGTGCATTCAACAAGGTATCTATTTATTAGATGTACCTCTTGAACATTACAAAGAATTAAATTCAAATATTGATCAAGATGTTTATGATTATCTTAAACCGGAAAACTGTCTTAGCCGAAGAAAAAGTTATGGTTCAACAGGCCAAGACGCAGTACGTCATCAACTTAAAGTTGCTGAAAAATTATTAAATAACGATTAATTTTAGAGGTTGGGTATGGGCTAACGAATTCTGAATGAATTCTATCCATTCCCAACCCTTTTGTTAAATATATTGAGTTAACATTAAGTATATAATAGTTATTTAAAGCTTCTGCAAATTCACTTTCTTACACAAAATTGCTCTGATAGATTTTAATTATATATTTAACTATGAAAGGATGAGTTTGTTGAAAGCAAGTAATAAAGGTATCATTTCATGTTTAACAGTAGCCAGTTTGAGTCTAGCGATTATACATACGCCCGTTGAAGCAAGTGGTGGTGAATCATCAAACACTACAACTACGAATCTAACTAATGCATCTAAAAATCAAAACAACCTTACTAATTGGTCAAGAAATTTAACAGGAGAGCGCCATACTACTATTGCACATCGTGGTGCTAGTGGCTATGCACCAGAGCATACTTTTGCAGCGTACGATAAAAGTCATAACGAATTAGGTGCCTCATATATTGAAATAGATTAACAACGCACTAAAGATGGTCATTTAGTTGCAATGCATGACGAAACAGTTGATCGTACAACAAACGGCTCAGGTCGTGTCGAGGACTATACATTAGCTGAATTAAAGAAATTAGATGCAGGTTCATCATTTAATGAACAAAATCCTCAATTAGCCAAAGATAGTTATAAAGGGGCTACAGTGCCAACGTTAGACGAGATATTGTCACGTTATGGTACAAATGCAAATTATTATATTGAAACTAAGCAACCCGATGTGTATCCAGGTATGGAACAGCAACTGCTAGACACACTAAACCGACATAACATGCTTACTTCAAATTCTCTAGAAAATGGACATGTCCTGGTACAATCATTTTCAGAAGCTAGCTTATTAAAAATGCATCAATTAAATTCAAATGTGCCATTAATACGCCTATTGGACAAAGGTGAATTAGCTCAACAAAGTGAAACAGATTTACAACGTATTCATTCTTATGCAATTGGCGTCGGTCCTGAATATAGTGATTTAAATGCACAAAATACAGCTCATTTAAAAGATTTAGGTTTCCTCGTACATCCATTTACCGTGAATGAAACTGCCGATATGCAGCGCTTGAACCAATACGGTGTTGATGGTGTGTTTACGAATTATGCTGATCAATATAAAGCAATAAGTTCACAAAAGTAAGTAAAAATTTTAATACATTCAGCTACTGCGAATTTGCAAAATAGCATCATTATATAATGTAAGTCCCAGGCTCTTGAATCAAAACAAAAACGCTATAACTTGTTTCACTCCCATAACAAGCTATAGCGTTTATTTATGTTTATATATCGGTTTATGCCCAACCACGGTAGCGAGCTGCTTCTGCAGTACGTTTAATACCTATAATATAAGCTGCTAGTCTCATGTCAATTTTTCTATTTTGTGCTAATTCGTATATTGAATCAAAAGCATCTACTAATTTTTCACGTAATTTATCGTTAACTTCCTCTTCAGACCAATAATAACCTTGGTTATTTTGCACCCATTCGAAGTATGAAACTGTTACACCACCAGCACTTGCTAGTACGTCTGGTACCAATAAGATACCGCGTTCAGTTAAAATTCGTGTAGCTTCAGGTGTAGTAGGTCCATTTGCCGCTTCAACAACAATATCGGCTTTAATATCATTCGCATTATCTTCAGTGATTTGGTTAGAAATCGCAGCTGGTACTAGAATGTCACAATCTAACTCGAACAATTCTTTGTTAGAAATTGTGTTATCGAATAAGTTTGTAACTGTACCGAAACTATCACGACGATCTAATAAATAATCGATATCTAAACCTTCTGGATCATGTAATGCACCATAAGCATCAGAAATTCCTACGACTTTTGCACCCATGTCATATAAGAATTTAGCTAAGAAACTACCTGCGTTACCAAACCCTTGGATAACTACGCGAGAACCTTTGATTTCCTTACCACGACGTTTAGCTGCTTGTTCAATAGCAATCACTACGCCCAATGCAGTTGAACGATCGCGTCCTTGTGAACCACCTAATACGATAGGTTTACCTGTAATAAAACCAGGTGAGTTAAATTTATCCAAAGCACTATATTCATCCATCATCCAAGCCATAATTTGAGAGTTAGTAAATACGTCTGGTGCTGGAATATCTTTAGTAGGACCAACGAATTGAGAAATTGCACGTACATATCCACGAGATAAACGTTCAACTTCATGAATACTCATTTGACGTGGGTCACATACGATACCACCTTTACCACCACCGTATGGTAAATTAACAATACCGCATTTCAAAGTCATCCACATAGATAATGCTTTAACTTCTTCTTCATCTACTTCAGGGTGGAAACGGACCCCACCTTTAGTTGGACCAACAGCATCGTTATGTTGAGCACGATAACCTGTAAATGTTTTAACAGTACCGTCATCCATGCGTACTGGGATACGAACTTGTAAAAATCTTAATGGTTCTTTGATTAAATCATACATACCATCGTCAAATCCCAATTTGTGTAAAGCTTCTTTAATGATACTTTGTGTCGAAGTCACTAAATTATTATTCTCAGTCATAATCACTTTCGCCTCTTTTTAACAAATGATTTCGCTTTCATACATATTGTAACACATGTCTTTGCTTTTTAAAGGGTTTTCAAAATGAATGTTACAACTTTTTGAACTTAATTAAACACGCTTCTGATTCTATCTAATGCATCATCTAATTCTTCTTTAGAAATAACTAAAGGTGGAGCAAATCGAATCACCGTATCATGAGTTTCTTTACATAATAGTCCTTTTTCTTTTAATGCTTCACAGAAAGGTCTAGCACTTTCATGTAATTCAACACCAATAAAGAGACCACGACCACGTACTTCTTTAATAGCTGGGTGATTAATTTTTTGTAATTCAGATTTAAAGTATTCCCCTAATTCATGTGAACGGCCAGGTAAATCTTCATCTAATATGACATCTAACGCAGCGATTGAAACGGCACAAGCTAATGGATTACCACCAAACGTAGAACCATGTGAACCAGGTGTAAATACATCCAGTACTTCGTTGTCAGCTAAGACTACAGAAATAGGTAGTACGCCGCCACCAAGCGCTTTTCCTAAAATATAAACATCAGGTTTAACATTATCCCAATCAGTCGCAAATAATTTACCAGAACGTCCTAAACCAGCTTGAATTTCATCGGCAATAAATAAAATATTATGTTCATCACATAATTCTCTGATAGCTTTTAAATAACCTTCAGGTGGGATATTAATACCTGCTTCACCTTGAATCGGTTCAACTAAAATAGCAGCTGTATTCTCATTAATAGCTTCTTTTAATTTATCAACATCGCCGAAATTCACTTTGCGGAAACCATCTAATAACGGACCATAACCACGTTGGTACTCAGCTTCTGATGATAAAGATACTGGCGCCATAGTACGACCATGGAAATTACCATTAAATGCGATAATTTCAGCTTTATCTGGTTCAAGACCTTTTACATCATATGCCCAACGACGTGCAGCTTTCAATGCAGTTTCAACTGCTTCCGCACCGGTATTCATTGGTAGTGCTTTATCTTTACCTGATAATTTACAAACTTTTTCATACCATTCACCTAAATTATCACTATGAAAAGCACGAGAAACCAAAGTTACTTTGTCAGCTTGATCTTTAAGTGCTTGAATAATTTTAGGATGACGGTGTCCTTGGTTAACAGCTGAATAAGCTGAAAGCATATCCATATATTTATTACCTTCTGGATCAGTTACCCAAATACCTTCCGCTTCTGCAACAACGATTGGTAGTGGTACGTAGTTTTGAGCTCCATAATGGTTGGTTAATTCAATGATTTGTTCTGACTTAGTCATAATATCTCCCCTTTGCTTAATTTATATTAAAACTAATGGCCATATGATTACGGCTTTCGATGTCATATACAAAGAAGTATAATTGCAAAATTAATAAGAGCATTAAATGACTCATTGTTACATCAAATATGCCCTTCGTTTCTAAATGAAAGCCCTTACAGATATAATGACATATCTATCAATATTTTTACAAGCAAAATATTAAAAATTTTCCGATAAATAAAATTAATTAAGATTCCTTTGGTGTTTACGTAAAAAAGATTATGACAAGAATGATTGCCATAATCTTTTATAAACTCTCTAAGTTCATCTACATTTATCAAACTACATTTATCAAACTAAATTTATAAAGATATTTTGAACATCTTCTTTTTAACTAGATTAAAACTAACCGCAAAGTTTAACATTTATTCACTCATTAATACTATTTATCTTTACGAGGTAACGGATAAAAACCTTGGTTAAATTGTTTCCACAAATTAGGTGGTAATTCATGCTTATCTTCACGATGAGGGTCAAATTCTGATAAAATTTCGTCTTCTTTTCCTTCTTGAATTTTGCTGATGAAATTATAATCTAATAATATTTCACGACCAAGTGCTACGAGTTCAACACCTGTTGATTTAATAGCGTCTAATGCGTCATCAGCTTTAAATACAGATCCTATACCAATAACTGGGATACGACCATCCACCCATTGGTGAATTAATTTCAATCGCTCTTGTCCTGCATACTTACCTTCTCTTGTAGTTGAATGAATATCTCCAAGAGATATATGAACATAATCAATTGATTTTTCAGTAATTGTATTAATTAATTGTTCGGTAATTTCCATTGAAATACCCGGTGTTTCAGCTTCTTCAGGAGAAAGTCGATACCCTACTATGAAATCATCGCTCGCATATTCTGATTTAGCCTTTAATACTTCATCTATAACAGCAGTTGGAAACTTCATGTGATCAGACCATTCATCATTTCTTCTATTATAATATGGAGATACAAATTGGTGAATTAAATAGTGATTAGCACCATGAATTTCTACGCCATCAAACCCAGCTTCAATTACTCGACGCGTCGCTTCACCGAAATCTTTAATTGTTTGTTCAATTTCTTCAGGCGTAATTTCTCTAGCATCATGTTCATGTTGTTGTCCGAAGCTTTTTAAAGTGATAGGACTTGGTGCAACAACATCTCCATTCGGTGTTAAATTAGCTAATGCTTGTGCGCCACCATGATGAATTTGAACTAAAGCTTTAGCACCATTCTTCTTCATAGCTTGTGCTAAACGCTTGAGTCCTTCTATATCTGAATCATGCGCAACAGAAGGTTGTCCCGGAAAAGCTTTACCAATATCGTTAACATTACTTGCAGCATTGATGGCTAGACCAACATCTTTAGAGCGCTTTTCAATATACGGTATTTCCACGTCAGAAATTGTACCATCATCATTAGATGAAGTATGCGTTAATGGAGCCAATACAAAACGATTTTTTAATTCAACCCCATTTGGCAAAGTTACGGTTTCAAATAATTTTTCATATTTTTTATTCATAGGTAAGTCCTTTCCTTTTTAATTATGACCAGACTATAGCACACAGAATTAAAGCTCCTCCAATATTCTGCTTGACTGTATATGCATATATTTGTGTCACTTTTTTATAATCAAACGCATAAAAAAGCTAACGCTATATTAAAATATAACGTTAGCTTAGCGTGTTAACAGTCAATCAATTATTACGAATCGCACGTTTAGACTGTTTAATCCAGACCGGTAGGCGTTCTTCAAGTGTTTGAAACCCATACTTTTCTGTTTCTTTAATTTCATCTAATACTGACTGCTTTTCTTTTTTTCGTTCATAATTCTTAAAGTAATCATTATCTTTAAGAGACAAATTTAGTTTTCCTTCATCATCAATTGATAAAATTTTTGCTTTAACGATTTGTCCTTCTGATAGAAATTTTTTTAAGTTGTGGACATAATCATCCATAATTTCAGAAATATGGATAAGTCCTTCAGTATGGTCAGGGGTCTCAACGAAAGCGCCATACGGTTGAATTCCAGTCACACGCACTTTAATATGCTGACCTTCTTTATAGTGATTATTCAACTTGATAACCCCTTACTTCGATTTACTTAACATAATTATAATAGCATAAATCACAAACTTGGACTAACTATAACCAATAAAAATCCACATTTTTTCAAAAATATAATAACCCTTCCGACAAATACTAAATTAACGTTCGCATTTAAGGTTATCGTTTTTAAAATTGCAATTGAATAGAAAGTTTAAACCATAAAAAAACGAATCGACATCAACCGTCGATTCGTAAGATTTGTTCATAATCAATCATTATTTATCTTCTACATCAATAGATTCAATAACTACATCATGTACAGGTTTATCTTGTGCACCTACTTTAGTATTTGCAATATCTTCTAAAGTTGCTTCGCCTTCAATTAGTTGTCCGAACACAGTGTGTTTTTGATCTAACCAAGGCGTGCCACCATTATCCGCATATGCTTTGGCAATCGGTTCAGGCCAGCCACCATCTACTAATTGGTTAACCATAGATTCTGGAACTTCTTTCATTTGAACAACAAAGAATTGAGAACCATTTGTGTTTGGTCCTGCATTTGCCATTGAAAGCGCACCATATAAGTTAAAAGCCTCTAAAGAGAATTCATCTTCAAAAGAACCTCCATAAATACTTTCACCACCCATACCAGTTGCTGTAGGATCTCCTCCTTGAATCATGAAGTCATTAATAACACGGTGGAAAGTAATACCGTCATAATAACCATTTTTAGCGTGTGTCACAAAATTTTCAACAGTTTTTGGCGCGATATCTGGGAACAACTTAAATGTCATATCGCCTTTATTTGTATGCATAACAACTTTAATTTCATTGTCTTGTATTTCTTTGTTTAGTTGTGGATAGTTAGTCATTTCAATTCTCCATTCATGTTATGATGATATAGATACATCTTAACACATTTGAAAGGAAGTAATATAGCATGTTATACCGATTCTCACATAAGACTGGCGCTTACGGCGTTACAATTAAAGAAGAGAATGACGACCAAGTTCTAGTTCAAGTTGAGCAAGTGATTAAACATCCGAAACAAGGTGATTTACATAATCCAGGACAAACTGAAGGTGTCTTTTTCCATGAAAGACGTGCTCTAAGTCATTATGAGAAACGTTATGCAACGCGTTCACAATTGCGCGAGTTTAATGTTGAGGAAATGACTTATGAAGCGTCACTTCAACAAGCTATTACAAAAATGGAAAATGATTTAAAACAGCAAAATACTGAATTTGCAAAACTAGCCTTAAACAATCTTGAAAATATAAAAATTGACTATTCAATTCAATATAAACAAAAATTTTTATAGGTCATTTGAACCTGTTTCTTCTTATTTAACCAGTTCTGAAAAATCACTACTTATATGCGTTTTCGTCGTTTTTCAGAACAATATGATTCATGTATAATATATTGCATAAATATTTTTTAAGGAGGATAACATAGTGAGTTTGTTACATATTGCGGTCATTTTACCGTTAATATTTGCACTCATTATTCCAATTCTATATCGATTCTTTAAAAAGATTCATTTAGGTTGGTTTGTATTACCTATTCCTGTTGCCTTATTTATCTATTTCTTATCTCTAATTTCGACTACTCAGTCAGGTAATACAGTAATAAAAACATTAAACTGGATGCCACATATAGGTATGAATTTTGATTTATATCTTGACGGCTTAAGCATTTTATTCAGTTTACTTATAACAGGTATAGGATCGTTAGTGGTTTTATATTCCATTGGTTACTTAAGTAAATCTGAACAGCTTGGTAATTTTTATTGTTATTTATTACTATTTATGGGTGCAATGTTAGGCGTTGTCCTTTCAGACAATTTAATTATTTTATATCTATTTTGGGAATTGACTTCGTTTTCAAGTTTTTTACTTATCTCTTTCTGGAGAGAAAAAAAGGCATCTATTTATGGTGCACAGAAGTCATTAATCATTACCGTATTTGGTGGATTAAGTTTATTAGGGGGATTCATTTTAATTTCTCTAGCAGGTGATTCACTTAGCTTACACGAGCTAATTGCTAATGCATCTGAGATTCAACATAGTCCATTCTTTATCTTCGCAATGGTACTTATTATGTTGGGTGCATTTACTAAATCTGCACAAGTTCCATTTTATATTTGGTTGCCTGACGCTATGGAAGCACCTACCCCAGTCAGTGCATATCTACACTCGGCAACAATGGTGAAAGCAGGATTATATTTAGTTGCACGTGTTACACCGCTTTTTGCGATATCACAAGGATGGATTTGGACAATTACTTTAGTTGGTTTAATCACACTTTTCTGGGCATCTTTAAATGCAACAAAACAACAAGATTTGAAAGGTATACTCGCATTCTCAACAGTATCTCAACTTGGCATGATTATGTCGATGTTAGGTATTGGTGCCGTAAGTTATCATTTCGAGGGAAGTCAAAGCCAATTGTACATTGCTGGATTTACTGCAGCAGTGTTTCATCTAGTGAATCACGCCACATTTAAAGGTGCGTTATTCATGATTACAGGTGCTGTAGATCATGTTACAGGCACAAGAGATGTTAAAAAACTTGGTGGTTTGCTAACGATTATGCCTATATCATTTACAATTACTGTTATTACAGCATTAAGTATGGCAGGTATTCCACCGTTTAACGGCTTCCTTTCTAAAGAAAAATTTCTTGAAGCCATGATTGAGATTTCTCACGCTAATGTTTTCAGTTTAGATACATTAGGTATTGTTTTTCCTATTTTAGCTATTGTGGGTAGTATATTTACGTTTGTATATTCAATTAAATTTATTATGTATATTTTCTTTGGTAAACATCAACCTAATGCTTTACCTAAAAAAGCACATGAGGCTTCAATATTGATGTTATTATCTCCAATCATTTTAGCAGTACTCGTTGTTGTCTTTGGGTTATTCCCAGGATTATTAACGCAATCTATTGTAGATCCAGCGACTACTGCAATTAGTGGTATGAGTAATGTTAATGCGGAATTTCATTTATTCCATGGTATTACTCCTGCATTTATTTCAACATTAATTATTTGGATATTAGGTATTCTTTTATTACTAACATTTAGTTATTGGATCCGACTCTTACACGCTCAGCCAACACGTCTAACATTAAATCATTGGTACGATTCTACTGGAAAATACTTGCCTAATTATTCAGCGAATATGACGAATAGTTATGTAAATGGTTATGTTAGAGATAGCTTAGTCATTATATTCGGTATGCTTATTGTCGTTACGATTGTGACGTTACTAAGTGTTCCTTTTGACTTTAATTTTAAAGATATAAATAATATTCATATTTACGAAATTGCGATTTTAATATTATTAATTATCGCAGCATTTATGGTTGTTATTGCTAAATCACGTTTATTTAGCGTTATCATGCTAGGTGTGGTCGGTTATTCAGTATCTGTATTATTTGTATTTTTCAAAGCACCAGACCTTGCCTTAACTCAGTTCGTAGTAGAATCGATTTCTACAGCGTTATTCTTATTATGTTTCTATCATTTACCTAATTTAAATCGTTATAATGAAACACGATCATTTAAATTAACGAACGCACTTATTTCAATTGGTGTCGGACTTGTTGTAATTATCTTAGGTTTAATTGCGTACGGAAACAGACATTTTACATCTATTGGAGAATACTATAAAGCACATGTTTATGATTTAGCTCACGGTAAGAACATGGTAAATGTCATACTTGTTGACTTCCGTGGTATGGATACTTTATTTGAATCATCTGTATTAGGTATTGCTGGTTTAGGTGTGTATACAATGATTAAGTTGCGTCGTAAACATCAATCAAGTGAGGTGAAACGTGATGAACAGACAGAACAATAATTTAATGTTTCAATATGCTGCTGTTATTATCGCCTTTCTAATCGCCTTATTTGGGGTCACTTTATTCTTTGCAGGACATTATACACCTGGTGGTGGCTTCGTAGGTGGCCTACTATTATCATGTGCACTAACTATCATCGCAATTGCGTTTGATATTAAAACGATGGAAAAGGTATTCCCGTGGGATTTTAAAATTTTAATTGGAATTGGCTTATTATTCTGTGTTGGTACTCCATTAGCGAGTTGGTTCTATGGTGAAAACTTTTTCACACACACGGAATTTAATATACCGTTGCCCCTACTTCAACCTGTTCATATGAACACACCGATGTTCTTTGATTTCGGAGTTCTTTGCGCAGTAGTTGGAACGATTATGACAATTATTATAACGATTGGAGAGAGCGAATAGTGGAAATAATCATGATATTTGTATGTGGCATCCTCACTTCAATTAGTGTCTATCTCGTTTTATCTAAAAGTTTGATACGAATTGTTATGGGGACAACTTTAATTACACATGCATCAAATTTATTTTTAATTACTATGGGTGGATTGAAACATGGCGAAATGCCAATCTATGAAAAAAATATTAGTCAATATGTCGATCCTATCCCCCATGCATTAATACTAACGGCAATCGTTATCGCTTTTGCGACAACTGCCTTTTTCTTAGTCTTAGCATTTAGAACATACAAAGAATTAGGTACTGACAACGTAGAAAGAATGAAAGGAGTGTTAGATGATGATTGAAAATAACTTAGTCGTCCTTTCATTAGTCGTACCTATCTTTACAGCAATTATATTGGTCTTTTTAGGACAACGTTATCGTGCGAAACGATATATCACTTTAACTGGTCTAGTCCTGACACTAATTGTGGCAATAATCAATTTAAGAAATGTATATGTCGATGGTCCGCTTAAAGTAGAATTGGGTTCTTGGCCTGCACCTTATGGCATTATCTTTTTACTAGATAGTTTTAGTGCAATGTTGATTGTGACTAGTATCATTATCACCATTTTAATTACTGCATTTTCAAGTACCACAGCAGGAATTGATAGAGAACGTTATTATTATCACTTCTCTATCACATTTATGTTAGTAGGAATTATAGGTGCATTTACAACTGGAGATATATTTAACTTATTTGTATTTTTCGAAGTCTTCCTAATGTCATCTTACGCACTACTTGTACTAGGTGGCACTCAAATTCAATTACGTGAAACTGTCAAATACTTATTAGTTAATATAGTAACCTCAACATTCTTTGTAATTGCAGTAGCGATTTTATATTCCATCGTTGGTACGTTAAACATGGCAGATATTAGTGAAAAATTATCTACATTGTCTAACACACATAGCGGACTCTTAAGTATAGTCTTTATTTTATTTATCTTCGTGTTCGCAACTAAAGCCGGTGCTTTCCCTATGTACGTATGGTTGCCAGGTTCATATTATGCACCACCATTTGCAATCATTGCATTTTTTGGTGCCCTACTAACAAAAGTAGGCGTATATGCGATTTTAAGAACTTTGAGCTTGTTCTTCCACAACACAATGAGTTTCTCGCACTATACAATTTTATTCTTAGCGTTATTAACGATCATTTTTGGTTCGGTAGGTGCAATTGCATACGATGATACTAAAAAGATTATTATTTATAATATCATGATTGCAGTCGGAGTTATCTTAGTTGGCGTAGCAATGATGAATGAAGCAGGTATTATAGGTGCGATTTACTACACAATTCATGACATGTTAGTCAAAACTGCCCTATTTTTACTTATAGGTGTGATGTATCAAATTACGAAATCTACAAGTCTTAAAGACTTTGGCGGTTTAATTAAACACTACCCTGTACTAGGATGGACTTTCTTCATCGCAGCGCTAAGTCTCGCTGGTATACCGCCTCTAAGTGGTTTTTATGGTAAATATTACATTGTACAAGCAACCTTTGAAAAAGGATTTTATGTAAGTGGTATTATCGTATTACTTTCAAGTTTAGTTGTGCTATATTCAGTCATTCATATTTTCTTAAAAGGCTTTTTCGGGAAACCTAAAGGTTATGAGCCTACTCAAAGTGTTAACGTTAAACACGCTACTACTATTTCAATAATTGCTGTCGTCATCACAGTCTTATTTGGATTATCTGCTGATTTATTATATCCATTAATTTCTGAGGCGGCTCAATCGTTTTACGATCCTAGCATCTATATTGAGAGTGTCTTAGGAGGTAGATCATAATGGCTATTCAAATTATTTTAAACTTTATCTTAGCTTTTATTTGGATTTTCTTAAGTGGTAGCTATACATTAAATAACCTCTTACTCGGCTTCATACTAGGACTCGGATTTGTATATTTATTTAGTAGAATATTACCAGGAAGATTTTATTTCATAAAAATTTATAAAATATTAAAATTAGCGGTTGTATTTTTTGTAGAATTATTAAAAGCTAATATCGACGTTTTAAAAATTGTTCTACAACCTAAACTTAAGAATGAACCAGGTTTCTTCGTATATCACACTGATTTAAAAACTGATTGGCAAATCGTTTTATTATCTAATTTAATAACATTAACGCCAGGAACAGTCGTATTAGGTATTAGTGATGATAGAAGAAAAATATATATTCACTCTATAGATTTCAGTACTAAAGAAGAAGAAGTTGAAGGTATAAAATCTTCATTAGAGAGAGTAGTTAGAGAGGTGGGCGAAGACTAATGGTAAAAATCATCATGATTATTGCTTTAATTGTTGTTGCAATATCAATGTTAGCGATGTTTGTACGTATCATCAAAGGTCCCACATTAGCCGATAGAATTTTAGCGCTTGATGCAATCGGTTTACAACTAATGGCGTGTATCGCGTTATATAGTATATTCATAGGTTCAGAATATTTACTCGTTGCTATTTTATTAATTGGTATTTTGGCCTTTTTAGGAACAGCTGTCTTCTCAAAATATATGGATAAAGGTAAGGTGATTGAACGTGATAACGAACATTATCATTAGTTTAGCAGTTATCTTTGTCATTTTAGGAGCTATTATAAGTGCCGTTACTGCTATTGGTATTATAAGATTAAAAGATATTTATTCGCGTGGTCATGCTGCAGGAAAATCAGCAACTTTAGGTGCTATTTTCCTATTGTTTGGCACATTCTTATACTTTATCGCTACAGATGGATATATTAATATGCAATTAATCTTTGGTATTCTTTTTATTCTTATAACTGGCCCACTTTCAAGTCATTTAATAATGAGAGCAGCTTATAATAATAAAACACCTTATACTAAAGATACGAAGATCGATGAACTAAAAAATGAATTTAAAGATAAAATGATTTAACTAAAAAAAGCAACTGACTAATATGAAAAAGTTCTTATAGCAAACTTTATATAGCTCAAGTCACAATTGTGGGTGGAGACAGAATTCAAAATGATTTCTGTCTCCGCTCATTTTTTATTGTCTAGTCTACATATTTATGATAATATAAATCGTAATTATTACGTTTTATAAAGAAAGAAGTGTTATTATGCATTGGACAATTATCGGTGGCGGTTTACAAGGTACAACAATTGCGATTCAACTAAGAGAATTAGGGCTATCTAAAGAGAAATTAACAATTATAGACCCATATGTCTCACTATGTGAACAATTTAATGATTTTTCTCATCGTATCAGCATGCCCTATTTGCGTTCACCAATTGTACATCACATCCACCCTAACCCATTCCATTTAAAACAATTCGCTAAAGTTCAACAATATGCACACGGTACTTATGGTCAATACCAACGTCCACAAAGAGATATGTTTATGCATCATGTTCACGAACAAGTTCATCATTATGATTTAAACGAAAATCATATTCAAGGCTATGTAGAAGCATTAGCAAAGAAAGATGGGCAATGGCAAATACAATTAAATGATAATCAAATCATACTCACGGATTGCGTTATATTAGCAAATGGATGTACGCATAAACCCTACATTCCTAATATTTATCAAGATGCTGATGATGTGTGCCACATTTTCGATAAATCATTTAATACAACTATGTATGGACTCAGTTCTCACGTTATAGGAAGTGGTATTTCTGCTGCCCATTTAACTTTAAAACTTATAAATCAATCTCATGATAAAGTTATTCATTTATGGATGAATAAAGACATTGATATCCAACATTTCGATGCAGATCCAGGTTGGTTAGGTCCTAAAAATATGAATCACTTTTTAAATATTGAATCCTCTTTAGAACGGCAGTCTATCATTCAACACGAAAGACATAAAGGTTCAATGCCTAGAGAGTTATATTTACGACTTAAGAAACATATTCAATCTGGACGACTCGTAATTCACAAAGACAATATTTTATCAGTTGACCAACATCAAATTCATACAGAACAAGCGTCTGTCCCGTATGATTTCATTTTATTAGCAACAGGTTTTGAACCAACACTATTAAAACAGACTATGATTCAATCATTAATTAAAAATGAAAGTGCACCTTTAACACATTGTGGATTACCTTCTATTAGTTCTGAATTAGAGTGGTTACCTCAATTGTTTGTGTCAGGTGGTTTAGCAGATTTAGAACTGGGTCCTTTTGCTAGAAATATCATGGGTGGAAGAGAAGCCGCTCAAAGAATTAAGCAGGCCTATAAACGTTTATCAGCTCAACATATCCAAAAACATGCATAATTTCATTAGAAGTAATTGTCAACGTAACAACTATAAACTATTTTTAAATGCGATTTCTTGTATATTTCTTATAAAAAAAAGCAGGCGCAGGACAGAATTCTTTATGAATTCACCATCCCACGCCTGCGTTCTTTCTTAGACAAATACTTTTACAATTAGTATATTTAAAACGATACTTAATTGAACTAAAGTAGCGTTTGGTATTTTATTGCTTTAAAAGTTTAATTCCAATTGTTCCTCTCATAACACTTATCAATTGGCCTTGTTCACTTTTTATTTCTATATTCCAAACTTGAGTTGTACTTCCTTTATGAATAATCGTTGCTGTAGCAATAACACGACCTTCTTTAACCGAATGAATATGGTTAGCATTCATTTCTAAACCTAGTGGTATGAACGAATTCGTATCGATTAGATTAGTAGCGCCTAATGAACACGCTGTTTCACCTAAAGCAATTGTTGCACCACCATGCAAATAACCAAATGGTTGTTTAACTTTATCAGTAACAGGCATTGAAATTACTACTTTACCCTCTGATGTTTCTTCAATCTGCATTTCGAACGTTTCCAATAAGTTAGTCATTTAATTGTTCACCTCATTACACCTATAATATCATAGCTGCAATCGTACCAAATACCATTAAAGGTATATTATAGAATAAGAAATTCGGGATACATGTATCGCGAATATGATCATGCTGTCCATCCACATCTAACCCAGCTGTTGGCCCTAGCGTAGAATCACTTGCAGGAGATCCTGAATCACCTAAAGCACTCGCAGTTCCTACTAAAGCGATTAGAGCCATAGTACTTAAGCCGAGTGAAGCACCAAGTGGAATAAATAATGTTGCAATTATAGGAATCGTTGCAAATGATGAACCAATTCCTAAAGTTACAATTAAACCAATAATGTACATGATGACAATACTTAATAACTTGTGACCATTTGAAATGTCAGTCAAACTTGATACTAATTTTTCGATATCTCCTGTTGCATTCATGACACCTGCGAAACCATTAGCTGAAAGAATAACAACACCTATAAATGACATGATTTTAATACCTTCAACAAATTGACTATCCAATTCTCTCCATTTGTAAACACCCGAAATAAAGAATACGAGTACACCTGCTAATGCACCAAAAATCATTGAATCAGTAAAAGTTTGAACTAAGAATGTAGCTAATATAGCGACTATTGTAACTACGAGTACATACGGTTTAATTTCATTAATTGTATTCTCATCTTCTACATAAGTTTCTGTTTTATATTCTCGTGGTTTACGATAATAAAACATACCCAAGATTAAACCAACTATATAACCAAGTGAAGGAATCAACATGCCTTTCCAAATCATATTAAATTCGATAGGGTGATGTGCTTTTTGGAAACCGCTTTGAATAATTTGGTGGAAAATCTGTCCAAAGCCATATGGTAATAAGACATAAGGCCAACACAAACCAAATCCGATGACTAGAGAAATAAGTCTTCTATCAATTTTTAAATCATTAAACAGACTTAATAGTGGCGGTATAACTATTGGAATGAAAGCAATGTGAACCGGTATAAGGTTCTGACTCATTATACTCATCGCGAGTAAAGCTATAATAATAATGATTTTTACTTTTATTCTTGATAGTCTGCTATTTTCAGAGTGAATTGCGCGGATTATCTTAGTTACAAGATAATCTGTAATACCACTATATGAAATCAATGCTGCAAATCCACCCAATAATGCATAGCTTAGCGCTACCTCGGAACCGTCTACAATATTTTTTCCAAATACACTGATTACCTTTTCAACACTCATTCCAGAAATGAGACCGCCTACTAATGCACTAATGAACAGACTAATAACTACATTTAGTCTACATAAGCATAAAACAATCATTAATAATACGGCTATTACAACTGCATTAAACATAACAACACATCCTTTATCTCTCTACCGAACTAAAGTATTTAATATGTTCCTTATCATACCAAGTAACTGGTACGTTGTCAATGTAGAATTACATTCTAAGTTAATAAGATTATTCATATTAAATAAGGAGTAGAAACACGCAATAGCACATGTTTCTACTCCTTAACCAAATGATTTCTACTTTTCTATTTATCTTAACCAATTTAATACAGTAGTAATCATACTGCCAGTTGGGCCTTTTGGACCTTTATAGCTAGTCTTGTTAGTTGTCGCAGGACCAGCAATATCGAAATGGATATGTGGTGTAGATCCACTAAAATGAGTAATAAATGTGGCTGCAAAGAGTGCTTTTCCATGACCGTTTGTATGATTGACTAAATCTGCAACGTCAGATTGACGTATTAATCGTTGCTCAGTTTTAGTCATAGGTAATTCAAAAGCATATTCATCCATTTCTTTAGCACTAACTCGTATTTCCTCAATCTCTTTATCTGCATTAGAGTTAAATAAAGCTGCTTTATCTTCACCTAGTGCTGCAACTGCAGCTCCTGTTAATGTAGCGAAATCTAAAATAATCTTAGGTTGAAATTGATTAGCATAGAATACAGCATCTCCTAGTACTAAACGCCCTTCCGCATCACTATTTAACATTTCAACTGTTTCACCACTCAATGCCGTCAATACATCATCAGGTTTCATTGCATTACTACTTATCATATTTTCAGCAGAAGCAATAACTCCTACAATATTGATAGGAATTTGCAAGCGTGATATCGCATCAATCATTCCAACTACATTAGCTGCGCCACACATATCAAATTTCATAGTCTGCATACCTATCTTCGATTTAATGCTATAGCCACCTGAATCATATGTAATACCTTTTCCTACTAATGCAATTGGTGCGTCTTCACTGTCACCACCATTATATGTCATAGTTATTACAACTGGAGGATTCTCCGACCCTTTACCAACAGCATGAATAAGTCCGAATCCTTCATCTAATAATTGTTTTCCATCTTTAATATCAACTTTTACTGATGTTTCATCAAAGTGTTGCGTAACCTGTTCAGCAAAATAATTAGGCGTTAGTATATTAGGTGGCATATTGCTATAGTCACGTGCAACATTAACCGATTGTCCGATTATAGCACCATTGATAAAATATCGATGTAAGTCCTCTTTATTCGTACTTATGTTTAACTCTAATTGATAGGGTGCAGATTTATCAGATTTATAGTTGTCAAAACTGTAAACTGCCTGTTCACTTTGTAGTCCCATAACCTCTGCGACTTTGGTTTGCTCTATTTTCTTTGAAATCAATGTATCGAATAATACATCTGCTTCAGTTACACGTTCTTCTTTTAAAAATTGAAATAAATTGCCGAAAGCTCTCAATAGCGTACCATAATCAAGCGTCTTTAAATTTCCTAATCCAACAGTAATAAGTCGTTTTGATGAGTCTTTTAAAGGTAACAAAGTTGAAGATATTTTACCTAATTGACTGCTAATTAAATGATGATGACGGTATGTATCAATTTGTTTTGTTATATCTTCATTATTGTAATTAATATAACCAAGTTGATTGATGTGATCAGGCAACCCTATAATAAATACTTCTGAATTTAAAACTGTATTACTTATATTGAAATTAACCATAACCTCTACACTTCCTTTTTATATCATATAAAAGAAGGAGTGGAACAGAATTCACAATGAATTCGTTATTCCACCCCCATAAGGATGACTAGAAATGAGAAAAGCTTGATTTATACGCTTTTTCAGTTCAGTCAGCTACTGCGAATTGGCATTGTAGCTTTAAATTAGTATTTATTTTCAAAATCATATTAGATAATTTATATGAGAAACTTAGAATTTACCTTTTTTGAATGCTAAGCCTACGCCACCGATTTTGAATACTGCACGAGTATCGATAACTTTTTTCATGAATGCAGCTTTTTTACCAGTAATGTCTCTACCGTATACGATACCAACACCATCATGTGCACCTAATGAACATACAGTACCACGATCAACATATTCAAAGTCTGTAGCTGCTTGACCGTTTAAGATGTTTTTAATGCTTTTCGCAACGTGTTCACCTTGTTGCATTGCAATTTGTGCTGTAGTTGGTAATGGACGTTCTTCACCAGCTGGGATGAATGCTGAAACGTCACCAATAACAAAGATATCATCATGACCTTCAATAGTTAAATCTTGTTTAGTCACGATACGACCACGTTTAACACCTTCAAATGATTCTTCCATTAATTTACTACCACGAACACCAGCAGCCCAGATTGCTGTACCAGCTTCTAATTGTTGTTCTTGATCATTAATTTTAACTACGAAACCTTTTTCGTTACAAGCAACGATTGGTGTAGCAATTTTGAATTCAACACCACGGTCTTCTAGGTAGTTAACTGCGTAATTAACTAATTCATCAGAGAACATTGGTAACATTTTTGGCGCAGCTTCAACACAAGTTACTCTAACTTTGCTTTGATCAACACCGTATTTATTACATAATTCAGGAATTCTTTCAGTTAATTCACCTAAGAATTCGATACCTGTAAAGCCTGCACCACCAACTAAGATAGCTAAGTCTTTATCATCTTTTTCTTTAGAAGCTGCATAGTTTGCAAATTTATCTTCGATGTGACGAGATAATTTACGTGCAGTTTCAATATTTTCAATTTGGAATGCATAGTCTTTCATACCATTAATTCCAAATGTTTCACTTTCGAAACCTAATGCTACTACTAAAATGTCGTAATCATAGATACCGTGATTTGTTTCTACTTTTTTAGCGTTACGGTCGATTTTAGTTACTTCTGCATTGATAAATTTAACTTTATCTTCTTTAATTACACTTTCAATTGGGTAAATTAAATCTTCATAGTTTAATGTACCAGCTGAAGCTTCATGTAACCAAGTTGCTTCGTAGTGATATTTATTTTTGTTAATTAATGTAATATCCGCTTCGTCAGCAGAAAGTTCTTTTTGTAATTTAGTTACTGTTTGTAAACCAGCATAACCTGCACCTAAAACAAGTACTTTTTTACGATCTTGTGCCATTTCATTCACCTAAGCTTTCATAATTATTTTCTTAAATGTAGAAAAAGGCTACAAATTTCAGAACATAACAAAGTTCAGATGTAACAATATATTTTACCTTAATATATGTTTATCTGATTCATTCAAAAGACTTTGCACTTAACCTATTGTTCATCCCCATTTATAGTCTTAGTCAACACTTTCATTTTCAATTCGATTTTATGAACTTTAGTTCACAAAAAAGACAAAGTTCAATCCATCTTCAATTCTATAGTTTTTATAGTTCATTTTCAAGCAACAACAAGACTATTATTAAAATAATCATATTATCCTGAAAATTACTGTCTTAAAGGATTACTCTTAGTGATAAATTACTTGCAATTATATTAGCATTCTTCCGGATTTCCAGCTACTTTAGCAGTTCTAAATGAACTACCACAACCACATGAAGCGATTGCGTTAGGGTTTTCAATTTGGAATCCTCCACCCATTAAAGATTGTTTGAAATCAATTGTCGTACCATTTAATACAGGCACATCATATTTGTCTACTAATACTTTTAATCCATAAAATTCAAGTACTTCATCATTTTCTCCTGGTTGTTCTTCAGCTGACATACCATATGTCAGACCTGTACAGCCACCACCGTTTACTTTAATCTTTAAATATCCATCTGCCATGTCATTACTTTTCAACATATCTTTTACTTCATAAGCTGCCGCTTCAGTTAATGTTACAGTTGACATAAACCATTCCTCCTATAATAAGTTAGTAAAGTCATTCTCTTCTATATGTTTATAAATATTATTTAATAACTCATCTGGTGTATCACCTTCAACAGTATCACCATCTACCAATGCATACAACCCACATGAACATACGCCACAATTATTTAAACATCCGTATTCTAATACATCCACATCAGGATCATTCTCAAGCTTATCGTAAACGTAGTCTCCGCCTTTTGCCATATTTGAAATGCAAAATTCGACTAATGGAAACATACTTCACCTTCTTCTTCATTTTTTTAATTATATTATTATAACAAATCTTGATTTGGCCTGCATTGTCCTCGCTCATCATTTTTATATTATTTGGAACAACAATACACACCTATATCTTTAGCTTAGTTTCGTTACCACACATTTTATTGTAGTCATTTTGAAAAAAAGATATAATAACCATATACATATATCATGCACTTTATTGTTAGGGGCAATAAATGTGGTGGATAAACTACTTTGATTGTTTGAAATTTTTAAATAAAAGTTTAAATAATTTACTAAAGTTTGCTTAATTCAAAGGGTATTAGTCAAAATCATTTCGGAATAACAAATTTTTATAAAGGGGTATAACAGATGAAAAATTTAGTATTACTTGGTGGCGGCTATGGTAATATGCGTATCATGTCGCGTATCTTACCTGATGCATTACCAGAAAATTATACTTTAACGTTAATTGATCGTATGCCATTCCATGGCTTGAAACCAGAATTTTATGCTTTAGCTGCGGGTACTAAGTCTGATAGTGATGTTCGTATGAACTTTCCTGATTCAGAACGCGTTAATACTATTTATGGAGAAATTAATGATATTGATTTAGATGCTCAAATCGTATCTGTTGGTAATACAAAAGTAGATTATGATGAATTAGTTATTGGCTTAGGTTGTGAAGATAAATATCATAATGTTCCTGGTGCTGAGGAATACACGCATAGTATTCAAACACTCTCCAAGGCACGCGAAACATTTCATAGTATTAGTGAATTACCTAGTGGCGCTAGTGTAGGTATTGTTGGTGCTGGCTTAAGCGGCATAGAGTTAGCAAGTGAGCTTCGTGAAAGTCGTGAAGATTTAGAAGTCATACTTTATGACCGTGGTGAGCGAATTTTAAGGAATTTTCCTGAAAAATTAAGCAATTATATCGCTAAATGGTTCCGTGAAAACAATGTTAAAGTAGTGCCTAATTCTTTAATTGATAAAGTGGAACCAGGAAAAATTTATAATAGTGGTACACCAGAAAATGTTGATTTAGTTGTCTGGACTGCTGGAATTCAACCTGTTGAAGTTGTAAGACATTTACCGATTGATATCAATCGAAGTGGACGTGTCATCATCAATCAATATCATCAAGTGCCAACATATCTTAATGTATTTATAGTCGGAGATTGTGCTGATTTACCTCATGCACCAAGTGCACAATTAGCTGAAGTTCAAGGTGATCAAATCGCTAATGTACTTAAGAAACAATGGAATAATGAACCATTACCAGATAAAATGCCTGAATTAAAAGTACAAGGTTTCCTTGGTTCTCTTGGCGAGAAAAAAGGCTTTGCCTATATTATGGACCGTACAGTTACCGGACGTCTTGCTCATATACTTAAATCGGGCGTCCTATGGTTATATAAATATCATAATGGTTAATAATAAAATAAGGGGTAGGATAGAATTCATGATGAATCCTATCCTACCCCGACCTCTTTTTCTCAAGAATTATACTTTAAATTAATTTGCAAAATGTTTATCTACAAAGTTTGTAATTTGCTTTGTTTGAATATAACCATCTGCTACATACTCATCATTCATTGTAATTAAAGGATAAAATAATTCATCTTCCTCAATTTGTTCAATATACTGTTGGTCATGATCACTTAGATTATCTGTTTGATTTTGAAAATCAATGTATGTGTATTTAAATTGAATGTCTGGATACTTTCTTTCTAATAAAGGTTTAATCCATTCAAATGTATTAATAGATGTTGGTGCATTGACGCAACTTGCACATACGACATCAGCGCCATATACTACCACGCTTACTTTAGTCATACTCAAATCCCCCGTTTTGTTTTATAGATTTTTCTTTCTTTATCTATTATAATAAATTAATAATGAATTTATGAAGTAATTTACTTGAAAGGAGACATATCTCATGCCTACTGAGAATGCAACGATGTTTGATCAAGTAGCTGAAGTCATTGAACGTTTACGTCCATTTTTATTACGTGATGGTGGAGACTGTACATTAGTAGATGTAGAAGATGGTATTGTGAAATTACAATTACACGGAGCTTGTGGTACTTGTCCTAGCTCAACAATCACATTAAAAGCCGGCATTGAACGTGCGTTACACGAAGAAGTTCCAGGCGTTATTGAAGTTGAACAAGTATTCTAAGCGTCTGACATATATGATATATATTCAATAAAGCACCAACGCGCAGAGTTCTTAAACTCTGCGCGTTGGTGCTTTTGTTAATTATTGGTGTTCATGTTGTTTATAATGATCTTTGTTATGCGGGTTTTTGTCATCATTCATATGTTGAACAATATGTTGGTTCATGTGAGCCCAACCTTTCCAACCTACGTGAACGACATCACTAAGAACATATTTCTCATAATCTTTATCTGACATATCATACACCTTACCACCATGTGCTACTACAGTTTGATGTATTTTCTTATAGACTGGTTCTCTTGTTGAGCGTTCAATACCTAAGTGATCATACCATTTACCATTCACCGGTAAAATAACGTATTGTACGTTTGCACCTGCATTATGCATTGCATCCACTAACAATGATAAATCATTAAATTCTGGAGAGTTCATTTTAAACTCATATTTACGATGATTCATTGGCTTTTTATGCATAAGTTTTTCCCAATATTCATTACGTATTCCATAATTATTTGATGATGAGCGTTTCTCACCTAATGTCACAGCTTTATCTTGCATTTCCTGCCATGATACATTTGGCTCAGTCACAGGTTTCACATGTGATAATGGCGACTTATCTAATGAGAAGTAAGTTTTAATCGCTTCAATTTTTAATAACTGATTCTCTTTAAAGCGAGAAACATAGTTACCATCTACTTTACCGTGATTATTTACGACGTCTTTCAAGAATTCTTTATTCGACGCACTTTTAAATTGTAATAAGCGTTTGGCATATCTCTCTTTTAATTCTGAAGGCATATCTTTTTGTTGAAATAACTGATTAATTTGATTTGGTGTTGTACGTGCTACAAAATCACGATTATTAACACCATGCGTACTAAACCATTGTGGTGAAATAATAAATGTCATCTTTTTCCCTTTTAGTTGATCATATTGACCAGCTAATTCAATTGCATTGATTAAATCTGTATTACCACCCGTACCAATTAGAAAAATTGGTTTAGTATGTTTTCTATGATTTAGAGCAAGTGCAGGGTTAAATGGATCTAATTTATTCAGTTCACTTGACCCATATATTGGATAATATTTATCACTACTAAATAGTTTATTTTGAATGAGCGTACCTTTAAGAACTTGATCTGTTAAAGATATTCTATTATTAGCGACAGCCTTGTTTGTAACTAATCCAGTAAACCAGCTAGCAGGCATTAATACGAAGGCTAGAAATAAAATGCCGCTAATAATAATTGGTAAAAATGGTTTTAATTTCATCGTAATTCTTCTAATGCTTCAACAATTTTGTTTGGAGTTGCCCACTCATCACGATCGAAATCCATGATAGATACTTCAATGCCTAATCTGTTTTGAATCTCAAGTAATAAACCTACCGTTTGGAATGAATCGATGATACCCTCTTCGAAGATTTCAACATCAGGGTTCTCTTTTACAACATCATTTTCTGCCACATCAGCTAATAAATCTAATACTTGTTCTTTAAATTCCATAATTTATGACTCCTTTTAAATTAATTTTCCTGAAAAGATTAAAAATCCAAATGCTACAAAATGGAAAGTAATGATAATACTCAACGCTGTAGTAAAACCATTTTGCCAACGTGGTGGATGTTTCTTTCTCCAACGTTCATAGTATCCATAACCAATAAACATCAGTCCATGGTAAATACCATAAACGATATAGAATAACTCTAAACCATGCCACACACCCATGATAAAGAAGTTTAAGAAGAATGCGAAATTAGACATCGCAAATTGACTTTTAAATGTTTTTTTACGTGACATATAGAATAATGTACGCATATAAATACAATCTCTAAACCAGAACGATAATGACATATGCCATCTATTCCAGAAGTCTTTTATATTTTTGGCTTTGAAAGGTTGCTTGAAGTTAGGCGGTGTATTAATACCGTATAAATAACTTACTGCTACAGCAAATAAGCTGTATCCTGCAAAATCAAAGAATAAATAGAAACTATAAGCATACATATATAGCCATTTATGAGTAAATCCATCTAGATTCATTAATAATGGATGAATTGCATAAACATTGATTAAATAAGCGATAATATACTTGTATAAAAATCCAAGCATAATCATGTGTATCGCTTTGGCAACCATTTCCCTATATTGTTCACTTGTAGGAACCTTTTTATCGTCTTTAACAAAACGTTTATAGCGATCAATTGGCCCTGAAGACACCGTTGGGAAGAAAGAAATGAATTGGAATAATTTCCCAACTTTGATCTCTTTAATAGATCCATCTCGAATCTCCATAATTAATTGCACACTTTTAAACGTTACATAAGAAATACCTAGGAAACCTACAAATTCTATAAGCTTGTGTTCATGGAAATGAATTTGTTGACCACCTAGCCATGAGCTTTGTAATACTTTAACAATCGCTAATGGCAAAATGGATAAAATCATTACAATGACAAATTTGCTAAATGTATTACTCTTCTGTCTTGATTTATAATAACCCATAATTAATAACACTTGCCATATGAGATAAATTACAAAACTGATGAGTTGAATACTTAAATATTTATTACCGAATAAATTATGTTTATCTGATGAAAAGATGATGACAATCATAATTGCAGTACTTAAACCGTTATAAATATAGCTTCGCTTACCTAAAAATCCGAGTATGATGACTGGTAAAAGTACTATAAATGCAACTAAGAAGAAGGTAAACGTGCCATATGGAATCATGCGTTAATATCCTCTGCGACTTGTTTACGATCAAGCTTTCCGTTTGACGTTAATGGTAACTGTTTCATCCAAACAAATTTTCTCGGAATCATATATTCAGGTAAGCGAGATTTTAGTTCAGATTTAATTTGTCTTGTCATTTCTAAATCATCTTTAACTTCTTCAGTCGGAACGACAGCACCGATTAAATGTATTACTTTATTATTTTTATATACTGGAACGACAACAGTTTCTCTAACAAACTCTGATTGTCTAAGTTGCGTTTCAATTTCTTCCAATTCCATTCGGTAACCGTTAAGTTTAATTTGGAAATCAATTCTTCCTTGAATGAACCATTGTCCATCTTTCTCGATGGCTTTATCACCCGTATGATATATACGAAGTCCATCTTCAAAGTTAAATACCGCATCGGTTTTTTCTTTGTTATCTAAATACCCAAGACTAACACTATTACCTTTAATAACAAGTTCATCTTCGTCTGTTGTAAACAATGATGTGTTAGGTCTTGAAACACCAGCAGGTAGCGGGTTATAAGCTTCAATAATTTCAGGTGTCAATTTAATACCTGTAACAGCTACTGTCGCTTCCGTAGGTCCATACGTGTTATAAACCACTGCACTTGGATATCTATCTAAAAGTGCTTTCGCAGTTCTATGAGGTAAGATTTCTCCACAGAAGAAGAAATGATTCAAGCTTGTGTAACTTAATTCGTTAAGGTTAGGTAATAGCAAGCACATTTCCATAAATGATGGTGTAGATACCCATGCATTGATTGGTGTATTAACTAACATTTCATTGAGTAATTTAGGTTTATTGATCATTTCTTTATCTACTAAATTAAGTGTGCCACCTGATGTTAAACAAGGATAAATTGCCATGACTGATAAATCGAACGAGAATGGTGCTTGATTTAACCATTCTTGTGAACCTTCTGATTCATTAAGCGATACCATCCATTCTGCAAATTCTATTAAACTTGCATATTCGATCTGAACACCTTTAGGCTCACCTGTTGAACCAGATGTAAAAATAGTATATACAACATCCGTTAATCCCATTTGACTGTCAAATAGTGTTGGATTATCAGAACCTTGGATACTTTGAATTGTAAGTTCTTGTATATTGGAATAATTTAATTGTGTATCTGTTGTGTTAAATATAATGTCCGGTTGTACTTTATTTATAATCATATTCACACGTTCACTTGGTACTGAAGTGTCAATAGGTACATAGCCACAACCTGCTTTGATAGCACCTATCATTCCCACTAACATGTAAGGTGACATATGTCCATAAACGATTAACGGCTTATGATTATCTTGTAATAGATGCGCTAATTTACTAGATTCATCCATTAATTGTTGATATGTTAATTCTTCATCTTTATGTCTAACTGCTACACGTTCAGGATCACTTTGACCGAAGTCATTTATTAAATTTATGATATCTGTCATAATTAGACTCCTTATTAAAATTCATTATAAATGAAATTATTATGTGTATCGCCGGAACCATAAATTAGGTACAGCGCAATAAATATCGCTAAATATAAAAGTGTTAATAAATAAGGTTTAGCTTTCTCATAATATTTCATCATCTTATGATTTTTCTCTTTCAATGCACTATTGCACCTCACTATCATTTCAAATATCGGAGTGAAGTATTCGTCCTACTCCTGAGTTAAAACCGAATTCACGAAAACAAAACAAAATTCATTAAATATAATTTTTATATATTATATATATTCATCTTATTATAATTAAAATTTGATTTTAAGGCAAATTAATTTTCCCACTTCAAACTATTGTGCTAATGATGCTAAATTAACACTTAAAAAATTAATAAGATTTTATGCGTTAATGTTACTATCAACAACACTGCATTAGTGGCAATGATGAATTCAAATGACAATAATTATATTAGTACCAAATAGTTAGCTTAACAATTACATACGGTATAACAAAACTGTTAGTTATAATAAAAGAACCTCTATCGTTCATGGTTAAATCTTTACCTAAACGTTAGAAGTTCTTTAAAATTTATTTATTAGTAATCGGAGTCAACGGTTTTTCTCCTTTTAATATCGCAGCAATGTTATCAACACATAATTGAATCATTCGATCTCTAGTTGCCACAGAAGCACTACCTATATGCGGTAATATGACTGCTTTCTCCATTTTTAAGAGAGGGTGATCAAGTTTACTAGGTTCCTCACGTAAGACGTCTAAACCACATCCACCAATTTCATGATTGTTCAATGCATCAATTAGAGCATCCTCGTCTACAATTGCACCACGGCCGATATTAATGAAGATTGCATCGTTTTTCATTTTTGAAAACGCATCTTTATTAAACTTATTCTCTGTTTCAGGTGTCAATGGCGCAGTACATACGACAAAATCACTGTCTTCTAATAATGTATCAAAGGATACATAACTTGCATTAAGTTCTGATTCTGCATCTTCATGTCTTGAACGATTATGATACAAGATAGTTGTATTAAATCCTTGAAGTCGACGTGCAAAACTCTTTCCAATATCACCCATACCATAAATACCTACAGTTGAACCATGAACATCCTTACCAGATAATAAGTATGGTCCCCAGCTTTTCCATTCACCATCTTGTACATATTTTTCCGCTTCAACAATACGTCGTGCCACAGTTAACATTAACGTAAACCCTAATTCGGCTGTCGTTTCTGTAAGTACTTGAGGTGTATTAGTAACGACTATACCATTTTCTTGAGCTAACTTAACATCAATGTTGTCAAAACCAACCGCCATATTTGCTATTACCTTTACATGTTTAGCGTGTTCGAGACATGTGGCATCAATCTTTTCACTTAATGTGATGAAACATGCATCAACATCTTCTAATTCTTTCAAAAATTGCTCTCTAGGCATAGGTTCAAATGCTTCTTTCCACATTTTAACGTCGCCGAACTGTTCCAATTGCTCTATGAAACGATCTGGAATTTGACGTGTGACTAGAATTTTAACCATGTCATGCCACCCCTCTTTTATTTTTGGGCATTTCTTTCTAATTCTGAAATTGCTACATTTAAGTCTTTAAATGAATATGTAGGTTGTTGGTCTTTTTCTTTTATTTCTTCATAAGTCGTTACACCAGTTTGTACATGAATTGTGTCAACACCAACATTAATACCAGACATGATATCGGTATCATACAAATCGCCAACCATTGCTACGTCTGATTTATCTAATTTCAAGATGTCTAAAGCAATATCCATAATGACTGGCTCCGGTTTACCAATAAATTGTGGTGCTTGACCTGTAGATACACTAACTACACTTGTAATCGCACCATTACCTGGTAAGAAACCACGTTCTTTAGGAATCGATACATCAGGGTTCGTTGAAATAAATCTTGCACCCTTACGTACTGCAAGCGTTGCCACAGCTAATTTTTCGTAAGTAACGTTTTCATCTAAACCAATCGCAACATAATCAACGTTTTCATCATCTTTTACAGTTAATCCAGCTTCAGTTAAAGCTGTGCGTAAGCCACTGCCGCCAAGCATGTATACCGTAGCATCACTTTTCTCATCTGCAATATAATTTGCTGTTGCTAAGGCAGACGTTACAACTTCCTCAGGTTTCGCATCAATATTCATTTCTTTTAATTTTTGCGTTACCTCTTCAGGCGTCTTTGTAGAGTTGTTTGTAACATATAAATGCGGGATTTGATGATTGTTTAAGTAGTCAATAAATTGTGCTGCACCATCGATTTCATCTGTACCTATATACATAGTTCCATCTAAGTCAATTAAATATCCTTTATAATTTTTCATTACTTGTTATCTCCTTTTCCAAAAGCGGTAACTGGAACATTCTCTTTCTCAAGGAACTGAGTTACCTCTTGAATAAACTGTTCATAATAAGGTAAAGCCTCGTCAAATAATGGCTGAATCTTACTATTATCAAGTTCTGTATAATGGTGTGCGAACTGCTTTCTAATGTCAACTGTTTCATTAACATATCGTTGAGTAGATTTCGAAATAACACCTTCTAGTTCAAGAATATCGATGACATCTTTATAATTTCCTGGATCCCTCAAGATAAAACCATCAATAATCATATTACCTATATCCACAGATGATTCAATTAACATTTGTGCGATACGTTCAAATGCATAATGATTTCCTTTATTCGATTCATAATCTTTAATTAATTGATTTAAGTAAGTTAATTTTAAAGTAAGCTGATCTTTATCTACAAAATACATATCCTTCACCTCTTAATATGTCTATCATATCACAGTTTTGCATAGGTCTTCATTTGTCGTTATACTTAATTAAAAATACAAGATAAAAGGAGTTCTACTCTTATGATAGATATGTACTTATATGATGATGAAGAACAAAGCCAAGTACAGTTTGTAGGCTTTGTAGGTGAACATAGCCGTTATGATTTAATGCTCGTTCAAACAGATCGTCATTACGGAAAGACACTTGTGCTAAATATGCAAACAAACAAATTCGGTATTATCGGGACAGATGATATTGAAGAAGAAGGATATATCGCGCATATTCTAGGTGTGAGTCAAGAAGAAAGTGATGAAATCATTGAATATCTTAATCAAGTCATTCAATAATTACTATTTTAAAAGCTGTGAAAAAATCTCTTCTCTTAGATTTCTTCACAGCTCATTTTATTAATTCTATAGTTACTCATCTTGGTGCTTAACTTCCTGAATGGTAGGTTTAATTTTAACATCATGCAATTTATCTTCAGAATCAGACAAAATAACTTCCTCTTCATCATGATTTAATTGTTGTACCTCTTTGTTAGATAAATGACGTAAAACAAAATAAGGACAACCGAAATTGCAATATTCTAATATATAATCTTGAATACTCGAAAAACGTTTCGAGATTTCAGCTTTTTTATTCGTATCCTTATAGAAACCTTTTAATCGTAATTGATCATATCCAAAATCCCCTACAATAAAATCATACTTATCTAATATATCTGAATATCTCGATGCAAATAATTCTTCATCAAAGCATGATCTATATTCTTCAATGATTTCAAAATATTGTTGACCTATCTTAATCATAATTTGTCACCTTTAACTCGTATAATAAAAACTTAGATTACACAATTCAATTTAAAATGTGCAACCTAAGTCTCTAAAAACTTAATCTAAACCGTTTAATTGTTCAAATTAATTTTGTTGTAATTTTTCTTCACCTAAACGGTGTTTTTCTTTAGCCGCTTCATTTACTTGTTCGTCGGCATGATAAGAACTACGTACCATTGGGCCAGCTTCACAGTGTTTGAAACCTTTGTCCATAGCTACTTTTCTTAATTTACCAAATTCTAATGGTGTATAGTATTTTTCAACTTTTAAATGCTTACGTGATGGTTGTAAATATTGACCAATTGTTAAAATGTCTACATCATTTGCACGAAGATCATCCATTGTTTCATAAATCTCTTCAATCGTTTCTCCTAAACCAACCATTAAGCTTGATTTAGTAGGAATATCTGGTTGCAATTCTTTAGAACGACGTAAGAACTCTAATGTTCTTTCATATGTTGCACGTGCACGAACTCTTGGTGTTAAACGACGTACTGTTTCGATATTATGGTTTAAGATATCAGGTTTAGAAGCCATTAATGTTTCAAGTGCTTCATAGTCACCACCCATGTCTGATGGTAAGATTTCAATTGTAGTGAATGGATTACGTTCACGTACTTTACGTACTGTTTCAGCATATACGTTAGAACCTGCATCTCTTAAGTCATCACGTGCAACTGCAGTGATAACAACGTGTTTTAAATTCATTAACTCAACTGATTCTGCAACACGTTCTGGTTCATTTAAGTCTAGTTCATTAGGTAAGCCAGTTTTAACTGCACAGAAACGACATGCTCTTGTACATACTGCACCTAAAATCATAAATGTAGCAGTACGTCTAGCACCCCAACATTCATGTATATTTGGACACTTTGCTTCTTCGCAAACAGTGTGTAAGTTCTTTTCACGCATCATCTTCTTGAGGCCAATATAGTTTTCGTTCGTGTTAAGCTTAATTTTCAACCAATCTGGTTTACGTAAGATTTCTTCATTTTTAGTAGCCATAACCACGTATACCCTCCTGTATAATCTATCTTTTCCTATTATAACGAAATTTACATTAAATTAAAACGTAATAAACCACAAATTTCAACCTTGAATTTAATTCTATTCTATACATAATTTATTTGTGTTATTCTATTGGAGTCTCAATAACTTATCTTTAAAGATATCTCTAAGGAACTGAGGCATAATATAATCAATTGACTTCCCTTTCAATATAGGGAAATATCTACCAAACGTATACATATCAACTGTTCCTAAAGTGTATATTTTATCATCAACTACCGCTTCACCATTAACAAAGAATCTATTTTCTGACTGGATAAAACCGCAATTATATAAAATATAGCCTCCAAATATATCTCCTCTAAAACCTAGTCCTTGAGCATGTTCATGCATATATTCTTGCTTCTGACTTTTTTCAATTACTTTTTTCAATTCACTACCTGTCAAACGTACGCGCACTAGATTAATTGGATGTGGCAACATTTTATGAATATCATATTCCGTTAGTCTATCCGCTTCAATTCCTTTTACAATTAAACCAGCATTTATGATAGTACAATCTGTATTAGTAAATTCAAATACACTTTCAGCTAATAAATAAGTCGTTTTAGTAATGACATCTGTTTTACTACTTAAGTTGATAGGATAATCAATCACCGGTTCACTCATCAATGCCTTTCCTTCTGACTCATAATCTGTTTCAACCATAGGTAATGTTTCAACCGGATAAATAATCGCTTCTTTACTAACAACATTTTTATTTTCAATAGTTAAATTAACTTCACCTAAATAATAACCATATTTACCAGCAGCTGCCATAAGTACGCCATTATTCATTTCACCCTCATCAAAATGATGGTGTGTATGACTCCCAAAAATCACATCAATTTCAGGAATCTCTTGGCATAACTTTTCATCAAAAAAGATGCCTACATGACTCATCACAATAAGTACATCATAATTACCCTGTTGATTAGCGATTTCATCTTTAATCGCTTCTAAAGGATCCGTTACAATCCAATCAAGAGCTCTGTAAAATGGTGTGAAAGGTGCTGTTGCCGCCACAAATAAAATACGTACGCCTTCAATTTCTTTAATACATGATGAGGCTATGTTATGAGGTAACTTTCCTTCTTCATCGATAACATTTGTACAAATGACGTTAAATGTCGCATTATTATATAAATTATTTAATGCTTCATGAGAGATGGTCATACCTTCATTATTACCTATCGTCGCAATATCGCACTGAGCCTCATTAAGCAAGTCGATATTCTTGCGACCTATCGTTGCTTGAGTCACTGGTGCTGATAAATCCACATGGTCGCCTATATCTAAATAGAGTGAGGGATGTTGAAGTTTGGGTCTATGTTCTGCCATATAAGATGTTATACGTGCATATTCGTTTAAATGACTATGAATATCGTTCGTGTGAAAAATGGTTAACTTCACTTAAATTCCCCCTATATTTATTTAAAGAAAAGATTTAATAATTAAGTATACACCCATTATCAACATAACCGTACGTAATAGCGTTACAACAGTTTCAGATTTAATCGAGTGGTTAACACGTACTCCAATTTGGGCGCCGATATAACTTGAAATAATAAGAATTATAGAATATGACCATGCAACATGTCCTTGTAAAATGTGACCTATAGAACTCATAACACTTGAAAAGAAAATCATCATCATGCTTGTACCAACTGCAACGTGTGGTGGAAATCTGAAAACAATTAACATTAGTGGTGTCATTAATGCGCCACCACCAATTCCGAATAGACCTGTTAAAATACCAATGAACAGTGTCGCAACAAATGCAAATAAAGGTGGTACGCTATAGTGATATGTCTTTCCTTCAGAATCAACATACGTTTTACGATATTTCTCTTTATCAAAAATCTTAAACGGTTTGATTTTATGTCTCACCATTAAAATAATTGAAACAATAATCATAAAAATACCGAAGTATAAATTGAAAGACTCTAAAGTAAGATATCTACTTAAAAACGAACCTAACAATGAACCTGGTAATAATCCAAACAAGAAGATAGAACCATTTTTAATATCTACCTGCTTCGTCTTTAAGTAGCCTAATGATGAAGATAAGCCTGTGACGATTAGAATCACCGATGATGTTCCTATCGCTATTTGTGGTGTAATACCATGTAAAACATCGTGTGTAACGCCCAAGTATACCAGTGTTGGAACAATAATGATCCCACCACCAATACCTACTAATGACCCTAAAATAGCAGAGAAAAGGCCGATAATCACTAATAAAATAATTGTCACTAACATTATATTTCGCCTCTTAGAATAATTTTAATTGTTGCGGAGCTAAACCTGTGTATTCAATATCTAACATATCCTGATATGTTTTAGCGTTTTGAGCAGCATGCCCACCCGAGTTATTATTAAATACGACATAAACCTTTTTAGCTTTTTGTTCTATAATTCTAACTTTATTAGCTAAATCGGTAAGCTCTTCTTTGTTGTAGTTATATAAGTATCTCACATCACGCCACTCTTGGTCGGTCATGTCTTTTTTGGTCCAGCCTTGTCTATTTCTTCCATGATAGCGTACAAAAGCCGTCTCAGTAGTAATACGATTAACTAGTGGTATTGAGCCTTCGCGCACTTGTGGCTCATCTACTACTGAATGGATAATGTGGTGCTCAGTTAAAAATGACAGCGTTTGTTCCTTAAATTGATCGTTAAACCATGATTGATGTCGAAACTCGACACTAATCGGTACATCAGCCAATTGTTGACGAACATACAAGATATATTTGATATTTTGTGCCGTACAATCAAACCAAGGTGGAAATTGAACTAAGACCATAGCTAGTTTGTGATGATCTATAAGTGGTTGTAGCATTTGTTTGAATTGCTCGAATAATTCACTTCTTGTTTCTGCGTAATCTTTATAATCTGCATGTAGTGTAAGTGCTTGATGAATCTTCACTATAAATTCAAAACGATCAGGTGTTTCTTTAATCCATTTCATGATATTTCTTTCAGGTTGGATGGCGTAGTAAGATGCATCAAGTTCAACGATTGGAAAGTGACTAGCGTATGTTTGCAACTTATCTGATTGTCGTTCTAAATCCTCATATAAAGAATCGTGATCTCCCCATCCAGTAAGACCTATATTTATCATTTTTATCACCAGCTATATGATACCATATTCAATTTTATGATATCACTTGTTCTATATCATCTTTACATTATCTTATTATTTTCGGAAATGTTGCATTCTCATGCACACTCTATTTTTCTAAAAATCATCGAACAACCGTTAATAATGTTTCTACTTGTTCAACAAGTCGATCCATCAATTGATTGACATGTTGTGACGTAGCTAAACGTGGCGATTGACCACTCCACATATGCGTCCATTCACGATGCCCTGTGGAAGCGGCTGTCTTTCTAATAGAATTAGTTAGTTGATTTTGTACAGGATATGGCGGTATGTTCCCTTCGTATTGTTTCATCGTCTCTACAAATTCATTGTTGATACCGCGTGCTGATTTACCACTAAATACGTCAGTGACTATTGTATCAGTCTCTTTACTATGAAGCACTGCTTGTTTAACTAATTGATTTGCGCCACTTTCTTCAGTAGTTAAGAAAGCGGTTCCCATTTGTACACCTTGTGCACCTAGTATCTGACTAGCTAATATACCACGACCATCCATAACACCACCTGCAGCAACAACTGGTATCGATACATGATCAACTATCTGTGGTATTAAACTCATTGTTCCTATGAGCGGTTCACGCTGATTGTTGGTTGTTAAAAATGACCCCCTATGTCCACCTGCTTCACTGCCTTGAGCAACTACAATATCCATACCTGCATGCTCATTTGCAATTGCCTCATCTACAGTAGTAGCTGTACCAATTAAAGTAATTTTAGCACCTTTTAATTGTTCAATGATTTCTTTTGACGGGATACCAAAGGTGAAACAACATACTGGTACTCTATATTTAATCACAGTTTGAATTGCACTTTTAAATTGTTGTTCTTCAGAAATATTGACTACTGGCTCTTCAAGATTTAATGCCTTACGATAGGGTTTCAGCCAAGCATTCATATGTTCGACTTGTTCATTAGTGTATGATTGATGACTTGGTACAAACAAATTCACACCAAATGGTTGTGATGTTAATCCTTGCACTTTTTGAATTTCTTGCGCTAACTTTTTTGTAGTAAAGTAGCCCGCTCCAATACAGCCTAAACCACCTTTATTACTTACAGTTGCAACAAGTTCCGCAGTTGTACTACCAGCCATACCTGCTTGAATAATAGGATATTGAATATTTAAAGATTGCGTTAGTTGATTGTTATACCACATTTAAAATCACCTTTTCTTTATTTTAGGGTAATTACTATGCTTATTTCACTTAAATAATTATTCAAAGTATTCCCTACTCCCATTTTCAGTAAACTTTGCTAATTTTTGAAAAAATAAAAGCAAGGACTGAACTTATGTAAAGTTAGCCTTGCTTATAAAATGATGATTTTACAATAGTGCACTTGTTAAAAAGATAATTATTTAATTATGCAGACATCACATATTTATGTATTTCAAAAAGATATTTAAAATTAGGAAAGTTTCTAAATTTGATACTTATCTAATTATTAATTTTTAAATCGAAATCAAAAATAAAAATTGCCATAAACACAAAATCATTGGTCGAAATACTAGACCGGGAAATTTACCTCTTTTATTCCATAACACTACGTCAACAATGAAATAAATGACAATTAAAAACGCTGAGATTAAAAACATAAAGCCTCCAAACCCTAACAAATTATCAGTAGTTTTGGTCAATTCTTGCGCCATCATCCATTCCTTACTATGTATAAATCTTACTTTAGCTGACCAAGCAACTATTAGAAAAGCAGCTCCAATTGAACCTGACCATGCAATTATATTAGCCGATTGCAATTCGTCTTTCATATTTTTCATTTCTTGCTTGGTAACTTTGTTAGTTTTACCGTGACCAGTTTTCACAAATTCTAATTTTGTTTTGAATGGCCGTTTTACCAAATAATGACTCGATAAATAACACATCAATAAAAAAGGAAGAAGTGTTACGACAAAAACCAAGTTGTAAGTATGAATATCTTCCCCTGTAAAATGTATTAACAATTCAAGTAATGATGAATAAATTAAGAATATTCCTAAATACCAAATCTTCTTTTTCTTTTGAATTTGTCTTAGACTGACCATTGCTATAAAGATTAAGCCAATTGAACCTAAAAATATAGCAAGATATTCAATAATGATAATCAACGAATACCAATTCGCATAAAAGTCAAACATTGTAGAGTCCTCTCACAACATGTATTTTGTTAAATCAATTACTTTTTAAATATTATATAAAATTATATCATAATAAAAATAAACATTTAATATAAATAAGTGTTAACTATTTAGAGATAAAAAAAGCACCAAAGCATTCACTTAGTTGGAACACTTTGGTACTTGTTATTGTTATTAAGAAAAAGTGGCTCTACGTCAAATCGGACTGATGAGTCCAAATATTGAGATTAAGCAACCTTATGTTGTTTAATCTCTTTTTTTGTTGTTGAGGCAAATAGTCGCGAAGTTATAATAATTCGATTACGCAAATTATCATAATTTCTATAACCAAAAGATACCCTTTTAATGAGTTTGATTTTATTATTAATTCCTTCTAACGGACCGTTGGTCAGGTTAGAATATGTCATAGTATTTTCAATGAAAGCTGCTAATCGTCTTAAAGTTCTAATGACTGGGCGTAATTTAGGACACACATCTGAAAGATGAATAGAAAAGAGTTTATAATTAAATTTCTCTACTTGATTTTCTTTTAATAATCTTCTTAGCTCATGAACGTAGTGATATGTATTAAATAATTCTACATCTACACCTAATAAGTAATTTATAATGCCTTTTTCGGTTTTCCACTCTTTAAATAAATGGACTTTATGATAATTAAATGCTTCTAGCGTTTCAAAAGGTTTAAGAAATAGTTTCCAATAACTTTTATATTTATTATAAAGCGGTCTATTAGAGGT
>NZ_MAON01000045.1:0-1272 GCF_001922505.1 Staphylococcus sp. MB377
GTATGAAATGGAGAGAGTTAAGTAATAAATATGAAATTTTTTAGAAGAGATAGTAGACGCAAAAATAACGAAAATAGGGAAATATAGATATAGGGAAAAGGGGAAATATCCCTATATCTATAAGTGGAAATAGGGAAATAGGGAAATAGGGATATTATTCAGAAAGTGCGCAAATTCGCTGTTTACAAAGGATAATGCTTGTTGTAACGTAGTAAACAACAAGCACCATTCTACAAAACAAAACATAATTTGATAGTTTACATAAATGAAGAGCAAGAAGATCGATAGAACAAACTTAAAAACAATTGAATATGAACACAAAATAAAAAGCCACTCCCATATGCTAACGGCTACCAACCGTTGTGGGAATGACTCAGCTCTAGTAATTGCTACCAACACTTACTAGACATGACCTGTAACCATGCAGGAATTCGGTTTAAGTAGTGTACCACCACTATCCTTAAACAATTATGCCTTTCGACTAGGCTTATTTGATATACCCATTTTATCTATGATTCAGCTAAAATTCAACTAGTAAATGCTAGAATTGTATTTTTTGCAGTCAAAAGATATATATAGGGCATCTCTAAGCCTAGAGGTCTTGTGAATGTACAGGCCATTTAGGAATTGGAGATGCCTTTTTGTTTTTTGTTCGCGTGGAATTGCCTGATACCACGTAAATAAAAACTGATAAGCCGTAATTCCGTGCTGCTATACATATAGGAGGAACGTGTTACGTGCGTGGCTAGCTGTTGGTCGTGCAGGGGGTACAAAGTATGCGCCTACAAAAACAGCACCTCTCATTGGAATCCTGTTCTTCTGGTGAGGGTGGGCGAGAACGTGCCCAGGGACGAATCCCTAAAAGGTTCGGGTGGTTATCGTTAGCATTACGGTGCTAGGGAGTACATTCAGCTTGTCGTGTAGGGACGATATTACAAGGACAAGCCATAGAAAAAGGATGTATGCGGTGAAAATCGCTGAGTGAACAGGGTCTATACATACGGATACCTTATAAGTGACCGCATGGCGAAAACTAAGACGCTTATCCATCTATTTTGATCGATTACTTTTTTTTGTGATCTTTCAAAGTAGGGGATAAATCTGCCTTCCAGCCTTGTTCCATAATCGTTCCCAAATGATAAAAACCCTCAAGACCTTCAGTCAATATTAAATTCGAAGAAATGATGAAAAACATGAGATTGTTTAAGACCCGGGGGGAATGACTTACTAAGATAGAAGAATAAATAAGAGATTTACTACTTACTTGGTTAG
>NZ_MAON01000046.1:0-1232 GCF_001922505.1 Staphylococcus sp. MB377
AGAATATATCGTTCTTCTTTTTCACTATAATAAAAAAAGAAAAAGGAAAACATCGAACTTTCTTACAAACATTCGTGTATTCTTACAGTTTTGTCATTTTGCAAATGTATTCATCGCCTTGTCTTTCACTATTTTCTTTGGAAAACATAGTGAATTACGAGAAAGAGCGCTACAAGATCAACTTCCAAGAAGTAGTGCACTAAACCTCTTAATTAATGCAATTAGTTTGTTTTAAAGTAGTAAGTGGACAATACTTCTTAGTTGTAGAAAGTATCGAGATCCCTGTGCCAATTCCAGCGTTTGCTGTAGCTCTATTAATTAGTTTAGGAATAATCCCGCTTTGTTCTTAATTTAAGGAACTCCAAACAGCCCTATCTTTCAATTGATAAGCCCTCAAGTGTATGAATGCTTGGGGGTTATTATAATAAAAAAAGACACCCAAAGGTGCCTTCCTCCGACTTGAACCATCTTAATTTTAATAAGATGTATTGGACGCCAATCTAAATATTATTCTCTTTTAAACTTTAGAATAAGAATAAAGATGATGCTTTATTTGTTCAATAAAATAATGATGGTGTATATTATCGTTAGATACACGACTTGCCATAATAGCGCCCTCCATTGAAGATGCAAGAAAAGAAGCGAGCGATATAATGTCTATCCCTTCTTTAAGTTCTTGTTTCTCTATCCCTTCCTTTATGAGAGAGGCCATTAACATTACTGTATCATCATAACCTTTTGCTGCTGCTTTTTGTAATTCTGGAAATACTCCAGTACTTTCAATGGCGCTATTAAGTAATGGACAGCCTCCAGCAATAGGAGGATTATTAGCTGCATCTTGATATACAAGGAAAATTGCAAGGATTTTATCGATTGCTGTTTTTTTATTTTCCATTGCTTTATGAAAATGACTCCACATAATCTCACCACTTTTGTCGTAGGCAGCAAGAACAATTTCTTCTTTATTTTTGAATCTACGATAAATAGATCCTTTCGGTAGTTCAGTGGCTGTCATTATATCCTGAATGGATGTGCGAGTTATCCCATTAGTATTAAATAAATATAAAGATGTTTCAATAATTTTTTCTTTTACCTTATCAACTTTAGTCATGCTTTGTAATCCTCCTAATGAAAACGATCCTAATATTCTAGGTAATGTTTACCCTCTCTTTTCTTGATTTTTTTGTAAGTATAAATAAGTTCGGAACAGAAATATCTTATCAATCCCTATC
>NZ_MAON01000047.1:0-1229 GCF_001922505.1 Staphylococcus sp. MB377
TCAGAATATTGTAATAGTGATGGTTCAATAAATTGGGCTTTATTTGTAGCAAGAAACTCAGGTTCAAAATCAGACTATCATAGCAACTAACAGAAGAGTATAAATGGGGAAATGCCTCAACAAAAACAAGGACACTCCATGCCAGCATGCATAGTAAATGGTTGCCAGAATCATGCATCTAACAACTTTGGTGTAAGACTCCGTAGAGAGGATACCAGTGCAATCTGGGCACCCAATACTGAATCCTACATCTGTGATGTTCATGCAAGTTCAGGCTTTGATATCTTCGTACAGCTACACACTCGAACCGACAACAACATAGTCACACATGTGAGTGCTAATGGTGGGGCTGTCGCACAAAGACTGACACCAATAACCAACACACCTTAGCAAAAAGCCGCCTTTTAGGCGGTTTTTTTTGCATCAGATTAAATACTCATATTTACCATAACATCCGGGCAGCGAAGTTCGATGCCTGCCCTTCAGGCCTGCAGGATTTTAACGCATGTAGGTGCTTAAACAAAAAACGCCCTATCTCATAGGTTGTGAAATCTGGATTGAGTTCATTTTCATCCATGCCTAGCTCCCTCCCCGCCTCAATCAATATCTTCTTCATGTTGCTGGCCTTAAGCCCATTATGGGTAACCAGAATTTTTCCTTTGGGCAGTTTATGAATCACATAATCTTTAAAGTGGTGCGCTTCCTTTTCGCCAGATAACACAAAGTCTTGTCCAAGTGATTCCTTCAATGACTTATTCTCATTAATTAACTTCAGAACAACATCATCAACAGTCATACCGAAGTCATCGACATACTCCCTGAGGCTTTCTAACGTTGATTCACTAAGGTTTAAATCGTTTTTTTTACTCATGTAGTCACCACCATGCTAGTTGTCAGAAAAGAAAAAACACAACATAAGTGGTATAGTACACCGCTTTTTAGTATTGAACAAATAACATAGAAGTCACTGATCGCTGGTTCAAAAAGAACAGCTACACCGCTGGATTTACCATAACATCTCTTACCCGCACAGCGCCGGAGGCACTCAGGGCGTTTCTGATGGCTGACGGGCAAAAGGTGGTGGCAAGTACACCGAAAACCACCAGAAACGCACCTGATTTATTTTACGCATATGCATCACTTATTCACATCACTGCATAGCCGGTGATTTCGGTTAAAAAAGACTCTCTGTGTGCTGAAATCGCAGAAAATGGCCATGATCCCCGTCA
>NZ_MAON01000048.1:0-1206 GCF_001922505.1 Staphylococcus sp. MB377
CATATGTATCTTCTTTTATAATATCTATTGATTTAAACTCTACCTCTGTTTTTAACATCATACGCTGCATTTCTTTTTCAATTTGTTTTTTAGCAGCTTGTAATTCATCAACAACCTGATTTGCTAAATCTCCCGCAGCTCCTGCAGCATTTTCGATTTGTTTTTCTATCTTTTTAATTTCTCCCATAAAATCGATCATATAATTATCCCCTTATTTAATTTGAAAATTTGATGCTAATTGGTTGTCTTTATCTCTTAGTGAATTTGCTGCATCACTAATATCATCTCCGAATCGGCTTAAACTCTTTTGTTCTTTTTTTAAAAGATGGATTAATTCTTCTGCTAGGTTTGCGTCATGAAAATAGTCATTTCCACCTTTTCTAATTTTAGCAATTTGTGAGATGGCTTCATCTACTTCGTGTTCTTCTAATAAATGATATCTTCCACCTGGCCCTGTTTCATGTTTTAATTGATTTTTTAACTTTTGAACTGCTTCAGCTTCGTTTCTTTGAAACTCTTCTATATTTTTTGCGATATCTGATAATCGATTGCTGAGTGTTTGAATTTTTTTTGCTTGTTTTATAATATCTTCAGGTTCTAATTTTAATATGGGGCTTCCATTTGAATGAAAGGATCCCTGAAATGTATCTCTGCCGTGTCCGTCCATAGTTAAACGTGTAAAAAGTCCTTGTTTTGTATCGTTCTGTCTCACTGTGTATTGCTTACCAATTAGAGGTGCACCGAATTGAGTGTGGTTACCAATCGGGTCATTTTCATGTGTATAATCAGTTGCTTTATTTTCCATTTTCCCTTCATTTACCCGTTTTTTTGCTTCAGGACTTAGTATACGATAGGGATTCGGTGCAGCCCATGTAGTTGCATAACAATCTAATTCTGCAGCGATAAGGTCCGCTTCTGCACCACCTTTACTATGTCCAGTAGTATGAAGAGAAGAAGGGTTATATTTTGCTACGATGTCATTTTTTGCCCATTTTAATCCAGTATCAAATGATGTTTCAGAATTAGGTTTTATAGTTTGACTGTTACTTGGAGTAATTACTTTAGAATGTGTTTTAATTCCAAACGTAATCTGATCGATATCTGTTTCGAAATCTGCTAATTGGTTAGGCTCTGTCCCGCGAAATGCTAGGATTATATCATCATAATGTGTTGCATTTTCTTTGTAATCTTTTTTTGGTACTACTG
>NZ_MAON01000049.1:0-1198 GCF_001922505.1 Staphylococcus sp. MB377
GATATAAGCAAAGCGATGAACCTAATGCTGCTTCAATGGTTGTAGCTTATGAATACGGATTGCAGTCACTTATGGAAGTGTATGAAGCTAGTAAACAAACGGAAATATCACCATTTTAAAAGAGAGGAAGAATTATATGATAACTGAAAATTACTTTTCTAAATTGGCTCAAATAGATTGTTCGGGACATGTTGAGAAGAAAGGGCGTTTTAATTACTTATCGTGGGCATGGGCAGTTAAAAAGCTTCGTGAAGTAGATCCAACAGCTACATGGGAAGTAAAACGATTTGATGGAGTGCCTTACCTCAAAACAGATTGTGGTTACTTTGTAGAAGTTGAAGTAACTGTACAAGGAATACCACTAAGTCAGATTCATCCGATACTTAACAATCAGAACAAGCCGATTGCAGAGCCTAACAGCTTTGATATTAACACAAGTATCCAACGTTGCTTAGTAAAAGCAATTGCACTTCACGGATTAGGATTATACATCTATGCAGGTGAAGATTTACCTGAGATTCAAGAGGAAATGATTACTGCTCAACAAGTTGGTGCAATCAAATTAAACATAAAAAAGCTAGCTACTCTTCGAAAAGTTGATGAAGACACAATTAAAGGACACTTAAGTATTAAAGAAGTTGGCGAATTGACATTAAAACAAGCTGGAGAAGTACTTAAGAAATTAACAAAGTGGGTTAAACAGGCTGAAAAAGAAACTTCTGAAATTGAAGAGCAGGAACAAGTAGAAAAAATAGAACAAACAAACTAAGGAGATGCTAAACCTATGTTAGACAAAAATCAATCTAAAGTCGTCCTTCCGAAGTGGGTGTGGAAGGGCGCACGGAATGAAAAAGAAGCAAGAGTAAAGGCGATTGAGTACATCACTCCCGATCGCTACCCAGGATATAAAATAATCAAAATCCAAGGCGACATAGCGGTATGCGAAAGGGCGAATGCGTGATGTTTAAGATACCTGTCAGACGTGGATCGATGAAAGAGATGTTAATAGCAGTTCGGGATTTAGAAAAACGAGGTTATGACTATGTAACACCAATTAAGCGGGTATATAGAGCAGAAAGAACTTTCCATCACGAAGGTAAATTCAGGGGGAGAGACAAGGTTCGTTTTACTGGCATGGAAGACAATGTGAGCTATGAATGTTGGATGAAGAAGGTGAATTAAATGGCAGATGTTAAAT
>NZ_MAON01000050.1:0-1175 GCF_001922505.1 Staphylococcus sp. MB377
CGAATACTCGTATTGAGTTACTAGATAAAGATAATCATGTCATTGGTTCGGGGACTACAGGTGCTAATGGTCATGCCATTATTACGCCAACTCAACCTATACCGGAAGGTAATGTAACTGCCAAGGCAACTGATAATGCTGAACATCCAAATAGTTCTACATCTAATCCGGTTAAAGCAACTGATACAACACCACCAACGGTTCCAACACTTGATACTGATTTAGTTGGTAAAGCCGGTACTCAAACACCGATTACGGTGACAACGGATCCGAATACTCATGTTGATTTATTAGACAAAGATGGCAATATTATTGGTTCGGGTACGACGGATGATACAGGGCATGTTACTATCACTCCGACAAAACCTATTCCTGAAGGTAATGTACGTGCTAAAGCAACGGATAACGCAGAACATCCGAACAGTTCACTTTCTCAACCGAAGAAAGCGACGGATACGACACCTCCAGGTAGCCCAATCGTTAATACTGATTTAACTGGAAAGGCAACGACTAGAACTCCAGTTGATGTGTCTTCTGATCCGAATACTCGTATCGAGTTACTAGATAAAGATAATCATGTTATTGGTTCGGGGACTACAGGTGCTAATGGTCATGCCATTATTACGCCAACTCAACCTATACCGGAAGGTAATGTAACTGCGAAAGCTTACGATAGTGCGGAACACCCAAATGTCTCAACTTCTGCACCTAAAAAAGCAACTGATACTACACCTCCGACGGAACCTGTTGTGACAAATGATTTAACTGGTAAAGCAACGACTAAAACACCGATTACCGTAACGACAGACCCGAATACACGTGTTGAGTTACTTGATAAGGATAACAACGTGATTGGTTCAGGTACTACGGATAGTAATGGTCGAGTTACAATTTCACCAACGGTGCCTATTCCTGAGGGCAATGTCATCGCTAAAGCTTATGACAATGCGGAAGTTCCTAATGTGGCAATTTCTCAACCAAAAAAAGCAACTGATACTACGCCACCAGCTACTCCAACGCTTGATACTGATTTAACTGGTAAAGCCGATACTCAAACACCGATTACGGTGACAACGGATCCGAATACTCATGTTGATTTACTAGACAAAGATGGCAATATTATTGGTTCGGGTACGACGGATGATACAGGGCATGTTACTATCACTCCGACAAAA
>NZ_MAON01000051.1:0-1170 GCF_001922505.1 Staphylococcus sp. MB377
CTGTATAGTTAACCTCTGTTACACGATCATGTTTGTTTACAATCATTCGTAATTGTTTATTCCCTTACTTATAGATATAAATTTGAGTACCGTCAACTCCCACTTGTGCATCCGAGGTTAATGGAGGAATACTGTCATACTTCATAAAATTTAATCCAATCACAATTTTGTTAGCTACTTCCTGGCTCAGCTGGTGACTTTTGTTATATTCGGGGTCACCATATTATGAATTTAATTCTTACTTAAATAATCTCTTCATATAAGAACTTAATAATTGGACGAACCACTTTTTCAGCTAGTAAGACTGGTACTGCATTGCCAATTTGTTTGTATTGTTCATTAAGTTTGTGGTTATTCGTAACATTTTCTTTATTACCATTTGAAAACTCGAACCAGTTAGGGAAAGATTGAATTTTGGCAACTTCACGAACTGATAAACGACGATTAAAATCACCTTGAAATTCCCAAGCGTCTTTTCCGATTTTCCTCATAGGCTCACCGTGAGGGTGCATTGGAGCTTGTCTACCACTCGCTTGAATAGTAAAACTTTGCTCGTTCCAATTCTTTTTTCGATTACGGCTCATATACATACTTGAAAACGAGCCTTCGTAAACGTCTTTAGCATCTAGAGGTAAATTACTAATTGTATCTTTCAAAGTGACATATGGTATCTTCCCTTCTCCATGTGTCGGTTCGGGAACTTCATATTCAAAACCATATTTTTCATGAATATCATTGCGGATTCCAACAATAAATACTCGTTCACGAAGTTGTGGAACACCATAGTCACGAGAATTAACTAAATGAGCAGTAACGTGATAACCCACAGCTTTAAAGTCCTCTATCATTTGACTAAGGACTTGTCCTTTCGCCATTGTCATCAGACCTTTTACATTTTCAGCAACAAAAAACTCGGGTGTACTTTGCACTAAGGCACGAATGTAATGGACGTATAGAAAGTTCCGTGAATCATCGAGTAATCGAGGACCGGAACTACTAAAACCGGGGCAAGGAAATCCGCCGAGCATAAGGTTACAGCTCGGAAACTCTGCTACTTTACGAATATCCTTTGCGACTTTAGTAACAGTAGGAGCAAAATTATTAACATAAGTTAAGTTTGCCGAGGTAAACATATCATTTGAATAAACAAAATTGCATTTTACTTTACTA
>NZ_MAON01000052.1:0-1142 GCF_001922505.1 Staphylococcus sp. MB377
ATGAAATCACAGGCAACGAAGGGAGGAAATAACTTGAAGCAGTTGAAACAAAAACGACTAGAAAAAGGGATGTCTTGCCAAGACGTTGCCGATAAAGTCGGAATCACTAAAATGCACTATTGGTACATTGAAAATGAAAAAAGAACATTAAAAATAGACTTAGCAGAAAAAATTGCAATTGCTCTTGAGGAAGATCCGAAAGAACTTTTTTTTAACAATTGAAGTAAACCTGTGATTTACAAGATGGAAGGAGTAAACCAAATGAAAGAACTTAAAAATTTCTCGCATAACATGTTCGGAAACTTAGAAATTCTCATTAAAGAAGGAAAGGAATACTTTCCAGCGACAGATGTTGCAAAGGCTCTTGGGTATTCTGATCCGTACAAAGCGGTTAAGCAACATACGAAAGAAGACGGGTGGGTGATTTGCCCAGTGGTTCTTGAAGGGAAGAATCAAACAGTTGATAAAAAATTCATCAATGAACCTAACTTATACCGTTTAATCGTAAAGTCGAAACTTCCGCAAGCGGAACAGTTCGAAAAATGGGTATTTGAAGAAGTACTTCCTTCTATTAGAAAACACGGAGCATACATGACAGATCAAGTCCTGGAACAAGCAGTAACAAATCCAGACTTCGTAATTGGTCTTCTCACTAAATTAAAAGAAGAAAAAGAAAGGCTTGCAGCAGCACAACAACAAATTGTTCAGCAACAACCGTTAGTAGTCTTCGCTGAAGCGTGTATGCAGTCAGAACAAACACTGAAAGTAAGTGAAGTTGCAAAGTTAGCAACAAAACAAGGAGTAAAAATTGGCCAACGCCAGTTATTCGCAAAGCTTCGAGAATGGGAGTTAATGTTCAAAAGATCCACTGAACCAACTCAGCTAGCAGTTGAAAAAGGATACTTTGAAATCGCACAAGGTGTTAAACAGAAACCGAATGGTGAAGCATTTACATGGACAACAACATACGTAACACCAAAAGGACAAGCCTACATCATAGACCGACTAAAGAAAGAGCAAGAGCAGGAGGCGGTTTAAATGACGGAAGAAAGCACATTATCACATCTAATGATTCTGGTTCTATTCATTTTACTTGCCGGATTCATTCGTTTAATGGATGGGATAGATAGACGGTATATAAG
>NZ_MAON01000053.1:0-1134 GCF_001922505.1 Staphylococcus sp. MB377
ACCCATAACTCCTACACAATTTACAGTATTTATTCGGATATCAGCATCATAATCAAAAAAATCACATGATACGAACTTTAACATTTTAAATCTCCTTACTTATTTTTTTTATAAAACCTGGTAACACTCTATTGATATTAAGAGCCCAAAAAGGGTTAATTGCAGAAATATCCGCCATAGATATGGCAATTAACATATTTAATTCATTATCATCTATTTTTAGACTTAATAATTCTTTTTCACTTCTGCCTTTAGCAAGAATCTCTCCAATTATGTCATGGTAGATGACTAATAAGCAAATTTTCCGGATTTCATCTTTTGACATTGTTTTAAATTCCTCAACTAAAATTCTTTTTAACATTGGAATTGAATCTGCTGGGTGATCTGGATATGCAACTTGAATTCCGTCTTTCCATTTGGACTTAGGTCCTTTACCTATGTCATGTAAGTACGCAGATAATTTAACCAACTTTTTATCATTTTCAGAGAGGTTTCTATAATACTCGTTATCTTCTAAATTATTGACCACCTTAATTGTATTATCGCTGACATTATCATAATGTACTTTATTATCAGTCTCTAATTCCAAAATATCTTCTAACTCTCTTAAAACACTAAAATTCTTTTTTATTTTAACTAATGCATCATTTATGTCCTGAAAAGCACTTGATTTTTGCTCTTCACTTTCTCTTTTTTCTACAATATGTCGAATTGCCTCATAAAAATATGCTCTAAGAAAAATTGGACCGGTTACTAAAGTTTCCCTTTCCCTACCATTCATAAAGAATTTTGTAAAATGAAAATGCCTACCATTAAATGGTGTGTATGAAATATTTGGTGATTTTAGTCCATATTCTTGATAAATCCTCTTAATTTCTTTTTTACACACTTTATTAAAAACAACATAGCTGTCTATCCATTCAATTGGAACTTTTTCGTATATTAGAACTTCAGCCATCCGAGAATGTAACTCTTCAGGATTACCACTTTTCCATTTGCTACTATCAATCAAATCCCATCTTAGATTGTCTAAATCTTCAGGATTACTATAAAAATTAGGAAGTCTCAAAGTGTTTGCAGATGCATCAGTAAATAATACATTTTCTTCCAATATTTTTTCTATTGGTATTGCAA
>NZ_MAON01000054.1:0-1068 GCF_001922505.1 Staphylococcus sp. MB377
ATCACAGGTTGCCCTAATCACTTAACGCTATTATTGTTCTATTGAAGCCTTAACATAAACCCACTCACAAAACGTGGATTATCTGGTTAGTGATTCGCAGCAACAAAGCGTCCCGGTTCAAAACGAATCGTAAGACGTAGTTTCCATTGATGTAGGGCTTGCCGATGGAACAGGCGGCTTTTTTATTCTCCGGCGTGGGGGGGGATGCTGTTGACAGAAATGGAAATAAGTAACATCCGGAATATTACGCTTATTGCCCGGCGTCTTGCCTGGATTAATGCCAAAAGAACTCATATCGATATACCATCGTTTGCAGAACTGCTTTTCTCCGGCCAAAAAGCGCTGTTCTTCGAACAATATAATTATTTTCACTCACGACGGTACACAACGGCAGGCACGTCAAAGCCACCGGATTTACCATAACATCCGTTGTCTGCACTGCCTGAGAGGCCCTCAGCGCGTTTCTGCGGCCTGACAGCCGTTTCCGGCACCTTTCACCGCACCAACCCCTGAAAAACGCCCCTGATGATTTCTGCGCGTCTGCATGGCTATTCACAGGAGTGAATGGCGGGCAATTTCGGAGTGTCAGCACCACTACACCGCCAAAAGGCGCAATCAGCGGCGCGGCGCGCGCGGACGTGACCAGGCAAACTCGGACTGCTGCCGCTCATCCTCACGTAATGCACGCTGGCGGTCGGCGTAACGCTGCGACTCAATCTGCGCACGCGCTCTGTTCAGGACGATATGCCGGTTCGGCTGATTTAGCTTTTTGCCTGACGCTCTCTCAGCTGCGGCAATAGCATCATCAAGAAATTTTTTCTCTGCAGGTGTCAGGTTTGTCAGTCTGTTCATAGCATTCTCCCATCAGAATAACGCCGCACAGTCTGCCAGACACAGCAGAACCGATGAAGCGCTGGCGGTGCTGAAAGACAGCCAGAAACGGTGAACGGGAGCGGATTTTAATCCGGTGACGTGAGACGTTGGGCAAGCCGCAGGCGCGTCAGTGGTTTTAGCGGGTTTCGGGGCGCAGCCCTGAACCAGTCACGCAGCGCTAGCGGAGTGTATACT
>NZ_MAON01000055.1:0-111870 GCF_001922505.1 Staphylococcus sp. MB377
AATAAGCGGGCATTTCCATAATTTTAAGTAAAGTAATCGTTGAGGTTTTCTTACCATTTTTTACTATAGAGAAATTTTCATTTTTAGTTGAACAATTTTCACAATGTGTAGGTTGATAAGTGAGCTCAGCATAGTAAAATAAGCTCATTCGTCCTTTGTGCTTTTTCTCAATCACTTCATCTGAAAAATTTAGATTTTTATCTTTAATTCTTAATGTATTTAATATAGACTTACACATAGGCGCATTACCTTTCTTTTTTATTTTGTTTGGTAGCTAATAATTATAGAGGTAATTGCGCCATTTTTGTATTCAAACATAAAAATTGGACTGATGATTTTTAGTCATCAGTCCAATTTATTATAGAGCCATAAATTATAAATGAATAAAGCACATAGATGATATTTAATAAACATCATCTATGTGCTTTTATTTCGCTTTATTTAATTGAAATTTAAACGAGTTTCTCAACATACATATAGTTTAAGTAAGAATAATTATATTATTTAATGCCACGACGCATTTTTTCAGCTAATAATGTATTATTAAGCACCATAGTAATTGTTAATGGGCCAACGCCACCTGGAACTGGCGTAATTGCACCGGCAACTTCTTTAACTTCTTCAAATTCAACGTCACCTTTTAATTTACCATTCTCATCTGGAGTGTTACCAACGTCAACAATAACAGCGCCTTCTTTTACATCATCTTTAGTTACTAAACCTGGTTGACCAACTGCGCTGACAATAACATCAGCATCTTTCAAATGACTATGCATGTCTTTAGTACGTGAATGTAGAATAGTTACTGTAGCGTTAGCTTGTAATAATAATTTTGATACTGGTTGACCGACAATATGGCTACGACCAATAACAACTGCATTTTTACCTTCTAAATCAATATCAGCATGTTTAAGAATTTCCATAATGCCTAGTGGCGTACATGGAACAAAAGTTTGCTCATCAATATATAACTTACCGATATTTGAAGGGTGGAAGCCATCAACGTCTTTTTCAGGATTAATCGCTTCTAAGATTTTTTGTTCACTTACTTGTTTAGGAAGAGGTACTTGAACTAATATTCCACTTACTGAATCATCATTGTTTAAACGGTCTAATTCTTTTAATACTTCTTCTTCAGAAGTATCCTCATCTAAATGAACAATTTCAGAAATCATACCGATTTTTTCAGCAGCTTTCTTTTTAGAGTTTACATAGCTTTGACTCGCACCATCATTACCTACTAAGATTACGGATAATTTTGGTGTGTAACCTTTTTCTTTTAATGCTTCAACTTGATTTTGTAAACCTTGTCTGTAGTCCTTAGAAATTTGTTTCCCATCTAAAATTTTTGCAACCACAAAAAATTCCTCCTTGTTTGTTTAAATCATACTTTTACCTTAACTTTAAATCTTCTGTCACGTCAATCGATAGCTGAAAGACGTAAATTAAAAGCAAAAATTAAGTTAAAGTTCGATTTTTGATTGAAAAAGCATCTCATGATTGTTATGCTATATCTGTAATATACAACTTATCGTAACTAAATTTCAAACTTTTGAAAGGGTGTACAAAGTGAAAGTAGCGGTTATTATGGGTAGTTCTTCAGATTGGAAGGTTATGCAAGAAAGTTGTGCGATGTTAGATAAATTCGAAATACCGTACGATAAGAAAGTCGTTTCGGCACATCGTACGCCTAAATTAATGTATGAATTTGCAAGTCAAGCTAGAACACATGGATACGATGTCATTATTGCTGGTGCAGGTGGTGCTGCACATCTACCAGGAATGGTTGCATCAATGACAACAATACCAGTTATAGGTGTACCGATTGAGTCAAAAAGTTTAAAAGGATTGGATTCTTTATTATCGATTGTTCAAATGCCAGGAGGTATTCCGGTGGCTACAACTGCAATAGGTAATGCAGGTGCAAAAAATGCTGGGATATTAGCTGCGAGAATTTTAAGTATTAGTAATGAATCAGTTCGTAAACATTTAGATGAATATGAGCAAAGTCTAGTAGATAAAGTTGGTGAAATGCAAAATGAACTTCAGTAAATTAAAGTTCGGTGACACGATTGGTATTATTGGAGGCGGTCAATTAGGTAAAATGATGGCTCAATCTGCTCAAAAAATGGGCTTTAAAGTCATTTGTTTAGACCCTAACCCTGATAGTCCGTGTAAATCAGTAGCTCACGAATTTATAACTGCCGCTTATGACGATGAAGAAGCTTTGCATGAACTCGGTGAGAAATCTGATGTAATCACTTATGAGTTTGAAAATATTTCAGCTGAACAACTTATTCGTCTAACTCAAAAATTCAATATTCCTCAAGGTTATCAAGCTATTCAATTACTACAAGATCGTTTAACTGAAAAACAAACATTACAACAAGCAGGATCTAAAATTGTTCCTTTTTTACCTATTAAAGAGGAAAAAGACCTAAATGTTGTGATTAATCAATTAGGATATCCATTTATAGTTAAAACGCGTTTTGGTGGATACGACGGTAAAGGACAAGTATTAGTTAAAAATGAAGAATCCATTCAAGAAGCTAAAGATCTCATTTCACAACATGAGTGTGTAGCAGAACAATTTCTTGATATTGCACTCGAAGTTTCTTTAACTGTTACGATTGGTAACCAAAAACAAATTACGTATTTCCCTCTTCAAGAAAATGAACATCGAAATCAAATATTATTTAAAACCATTGTGCCTGCGAGAAGTGATAAGGAACAAGAAGCTAGAGATGAAGTAAATAAAATTATTAATGAAGTACATTTTGTAGGTACGTTTACAGTCGAATTCTTCATCGATAAATCAAATCATTTATATGTAAATGAAATTGCACCACGTCCACACAATTCAGGACATTATTCAATTGAAGCTTGTGATTATTCACAATTTGATACACATATATTAGCAGTTACTGGACAAAATCTTCCAAAAGAAATTGAGATTTTAAAACCTGCAGTGATGATGAATTTGTTGGGTCGCGATTTAGATTTATTAGAAGATAAGTTCGCTAATCATCCAGAATGGCATGTTCATATTTATGGGAAACCTGAACGTAAACCTAATCGTAAAATGGGACATATGACAATTTTAACGAATAATGTCGATGAAACTGAGAAAGATATGCTCAAACAGTTTGAAGGGAGAGAATAGTTAATGGCGCTATTATATGAAGGAAAAGCGAAAAGAATTTTCTCAACAGACAATGTAGGTCAATTGAGAGTTGAGTATAAAGATGAAGTTACGGCTGGTAATGGTGCAAAAAAAGACAAAATGGAAGGTAAAGGACGATTAAATAATCAAATTACCTCTATAATATTTGAATATTTAGCTCAGCATGGAATTGCGAGTCATTTTATTAAGCAGCTTTCTGAAACGGAACAATTAGTTGAAGAAGTTAAAATCATTCCACTAGAAGTTGTAGTACGTAACATAGCAACAGGTTCTATAACGAAACGTTTAGGTTTTAACAAAGGTTACGAATTCGAAGCACCGTTAGTTGAATTTTTCTATAAAAATGACGACTTAAATGACCCGTTAATTACGGATGATCACGTTAAACTTTTAAAAATAGCGAGCGATAGTGAAATTGAAACACTAAAAACTATGGCTAAAGATATTAATAAAGTATTAGTTCAATTGATGGATGAGATGGATTTAAGATTAGTTGATTTTAAAGTTGAATTTGGTAAAACTTCTGACGGTAAAATTTTATTAGCTGATGAAATTTCTCCAGATACATGTCGTATTTGGGATAAATATTCTGATTCTAACTTTGATAAAGACGTCTATCGCAATGATACAGGTTCACTTATTGACACATATACAACATTTTTAAATAAATTGGAGGAATTAAAATAATGAAAACTATTGAACTTCACATTACATTACAACCACAGGTGTTAGATACTCAAGGACAAGCACTAAATCGAGCTGTTCACGACTTAGGTTATAAACAAGTTAATGATATTCGTGTAGGTAAAGTTTTATACATGACGGTTGACGAAGCAACTGATGAAGCGGTCGATAACATTGTGACGACATTAAGTGAAAAGTTATTCGCAAATACTGTAATTGAAGAATATAGTTATAAAATCGTTGACGAAAAGGAGAATGCATAAAATGAAATTTGCAGTTCTCGTATTCCCAGGATCTAATTGTGATAGAGATATGTACAACGCAGCGATTAAGTCAGGTGCGCAAGCAGATTATGTTGATTATCGTGAGACATCATTGGAAGGTTATGATGGCGTATTAATCCCTGGTGGTTTTTCATTTGGAGACTATTTACGTTCAGGTGCAATGGCGAGTGTAGCACCAATAATTAACGAAGTAAAACGCTTGGCTAATGATGGCAAACCCGTTCTAGGTGTATGTAACGGATTCCAAATTCTCACTGAGATTGGTTTATTACCTGGTGCATTACTCCATAATGATTCTCATTTATTTATTAGCAGAAATGAAAATCTAAAAATTGCTAATAATCAAACTCCTTTTACAAATTTGTATGGTGAGAATGAAATTGTAGTTTATCCAGTAGCGCATGGCGAAGGTCATTATTATTGTACAGATGACATATATAACGAATTAGTTGAAAATAATCAAATTATCTTAACATATGAAGATAATCCAAACGGCTCTCATGAAAATATTGCAGGTATTGTAAATAAAGCAGGTAATGTTTGCGGAATGATGCCACACCCTGAACGTGCGCTTGAAAAAATTCTTGGAACTGACAGTGGCGTGAAATTATTTGAAGCAATGGTTAATAGTTGGAGGGAACAAAATGTCTAAGTTTATCGAACCTAGTATTGAAGAAATTAAGTTTGAAAAATTATATCAAGATATGGGCTTGAGTGACGCAGAATATAACAAAGTTTGTGAAATATTAGGAAGAGAACCTAATTTTACAGAGATAGGCATCTTCTCGGTTATGTGGAGTGAACACTGTTCTTACAAGCACTCTAAACCATTCTTAAAACAATTTCCAACTACTGGTGAGCATGTCTTAATGGGACCAGGTGAAGGCGCAGGTGTTGTGGATATTGGTGATAATCAAGCAGTAGTATTTAAAGTTGAATCACATAACCATCCGTCAGCTATCGAACCTTATCAAGGTGCTGCAACTGGTGTAGGTGGCATCATTAGAGATATCGTATCAATTGGAGCTAGACCAATCAATCTGTTAAACAGTCTACGTTTCGGTGAATTGTCAGTTAAACAGAACCAACGTTTACTTAAAGGTGTAGTACGTGGTATTGGCGGTTATGGAAATTGTATCGGTATACCTACAACAGCTGGAGAAATTGAATTTGATGATTGTTACGATGGAAATCCATTGGTTAATGCCATGTGTGTAGGTGTTATTGATCATGACATGATTCAAAAAGGGACTGCTAAAGGTGAAGGTAACTCAGTCATTTATGTAGGTTTAAAAACAGGCCGTGATGGTATTCATGGTGCAACTTTTGCATCCGAAGAATTAACTGAAGAAAGTGAAAGTAAAAGACCATCTGTTCAAATTGGGGACCCTTTTGTAGGTAAAAAATTAATGGAAGCCACATTAGAAGCGATTACTTTCGACGAATTAGTTGGTATTCAAGATATGGGGGCCGCTGGTTTAACATCTTCATCATCAGAAATGGCAGCTAAAGGTGGCAGTGGTCTTGAATTACATTTAGATCAAGTGCCTACACGAGAACCAGGTATTTCACCTTATGAAATGATGCTTTCTGAAACACAAGAAAGAATGTTATTAGTAGTTGAAAAAGGTACTGAACAAAAATTCTTAGATTTATTTGAAAAACATGAACTTGATAGTGCAGTTATTGGTGAAGTAACAAATACTGACCGCTTCGTACTTAAATATGAAGATGAAGTATTCGCGGATATACCGGTTCAATCACTTGCAGATGAAGCGCCGGTCTATGTTTTAGAAGGTGAAGTGAAAGAGTATAACACATCTAAAAATGACTATAGTTCTATAAATGTCGAAGAAACATTCAAGAAACTTCTAATACATCCAACGATTGCCTCAAAACATTATTTGTATGAACAATATGATCAACAAGTTGGTGCCAATACTATCATTAAACCAGGTTTACAATCTTCAGTTGTTCGTGTTGAAGGTACGAATAAAGCTGTAGCCTCTACAATTGATGGTGAAGCGCGTTATGTGTTTAATCAGCCTTATGAAGGTGGAAAAATGGTCGTAGCTGAAGCCTATCGCAATTTAATAGCAGTAGGTGCAACACCACTTGCTATGACGGATTGCTTAAATTATGGCTCTCCTGAAAAGAAAGAAATCTATCAGCAGTTAATTGATTCAACGAAAGGTATGTCAGAAGCGTGTGAAGTATTAAAAACACCGGTTGTTTCAGGTAACGTATCACTCTATAACGAAACACGTGGTACATCCATTTTCCCAACGCCTGTCGTAGGAATGGTTGGTTTAATAGAGGATATTGATTATCTGAATGATTTCCATCCTGAAGCTGGTCATAAATTATATTTAGTTGGTGAAACAAGAGATGACTTTGGTGGTAGTCAAGTTGAAAAATTATTATACGGTAAAGTCAATCATGAATTTGAAACGATTGATTTAAGTGATGAAGTTAATAAAGGAGAAGCAGTCAAGAATGCGATTAGAAGTGGCGTTGCTTCTCACGTACAAACAGTTGGTAAAGGTGGTTTATTGATCAGTTTAGCGCGTATCAGTGCTCATTATGGTTTAGGACTAGAAGCTTCAATTGACCTTTCAGATGCACAATTGTTTAGTGAAACGCAAGGTCGATATATTATTGCTGTTAAAGATGGACAGACGTTAAATATTGAGGGAGCTGTAGAAATTGGTCAATTAACAGATGTTGATGAATTTAAAGTTACTAATGCTCAAAGTTCGATTGTTGAAAAAGTCTCAGAGATTAAAGAAAGTTGGGAAGGAGCAATTGCACAATGTTTAACTACAGTGGATTAAACGAAGAATGTGGTGTGTTCGGCATTTGGAATCATTCAGAAGCCACTCAATTAACCTATATGGGACTTCACAGTTTACAACATCGTGGTCAAGAAGGTGCAGGTATTGTTGTATCAGATGGAGAAGTTTTAAAAGGTGAACGTGGTCTTGGATTGTTAACAGAAGCAATAAAAGGTGATCAAATGGATCAACTTAAAGATGGACACAACGCCATAGGCCATGTTCGCTATGCCACATCAGGTAATAAAGGGATTGAAAATATACAACCATTTTTATATCACTTTTACGATATGAGCGTTGCGATTTGCCACAATGGTAATTTAATTAATGCCCAGACGTTACGTCAATATTTGGAAAAACATGGTGCAATCTTCCATTCTTCATCTGACACTGAAGTGATTATGCATTTAATACGCAGAAGTAAAGCACCAACTTTTGAAGAAGCGTTAAAAGAGAGTTTGCGACAAATTAAAGGCGGATTCACATTTGCAATACTTACTAAAGATGCATTATATGGAGCAGTAGATCCTAATGCTATCCGTCCACTGGTAGTAGGTAAAATGCAAGATGACACGTACATCTTAGCTAGTGAAACATGTGCCATTGATGTATTAGGTGCTGAATACGTGCAAGATATCCATGCCGGAGAATATGTTGTTATTAATAATGAAGGTATTGAAGTGAAATCATATACGAGTCATACAAATACAGCCATTTCAGCTATGGAATATATTTATTTCGCTCGTCCTGATTCTACTATTGCTGGCAAAAATGTTCATGCTGTTCGTAAAGCATCTGGAAAAAAATTAGCACAAGAAAGCCCTGCAAATGCAGATATGGTTATTGGAGTACCCAACTCATCATTATCAGCTGCAAGTGGGTATGCTGAAGAAAGCCACCTACCTTATGAAATGGGGTTGGTGAAGAACCAATACGTAGCTCGTACATTTATCCAACCGACTCAAGAGTTAAGAGAACAAGGTGTCCGCGTTAAATTATCGGCAGTCAAGGATATCGTAGAAGGTAAACGAATTGTTTTAGTTGATGATTCAATTGTGCGTGGAACAACGAGTAAACGTATTGTCAGAATGTTAAAAGACTCCGGAGCAAAAGAAGTTCATGTAAGAATCGCTTCTCCAGAATTTATGTTCCCAAGCTTTTACGGAATAGATGTTTCAACGACTGCTGAACTCATATCTGCAAGTAAGTCACCACAAGAAATTTGTGATTATATTGGTGCAGACTCATTATCTTATTTAAGCGTAGACGGTCTAATTGAATCGATTGGATTAAATTATGACGCACCGTATAGTGGTTTATGTGTAGAGAGCTTTACAGGTGATTATCCAGCAGGACTATTTGATTACGAAGATAAATATTATAATAACTTAAGTCAACGTCAACAGGATTATATTAATAATCATAAACACTACTTTGATAGAGAGGGTAATATTCATGTCTAAAGCTTATGAACAATCAGGTGTTGATATTCATGCAGGTTATGAAGCGGTTGAGAGAATGTCTAGTCATGTTAAACGAACAATGCGTAAAGAGGTACTAGGTGGTTTAGGTGGATTTGGTGCTACCTTTGATTTGTCTCAATTAAATATGAAGGCGCCTGTACTAGTTTCTGGTACAGATGGTGTTGGTACTAAATTGAAATTGGCTATTGATAATGATAAACACGACACAATCGGAATAGATGCAGTAGCAATGTGTGTAAATGATATTTTGACTACTGGTGCTGAACCATTATATTTCTTAGATTATATTGCAACGAACAAAGTTGTTCCAGAAGTAATCGAACAGATTGTTAAAGGTGTAAGTGATGGATGCGAAGAGACTAACACTGCACTTATTGGTGGAGAAACAGCTGAAATGGGTGAAATGTATCATGAAGGTGAATATGACCTTGCCGGATTTGCTGTTGGAGCAGTCGAGAAAGACGACTATATTGATGGATCAGCAATTCAAGAAGGTCAAGCCATCATTGGTTTAGCCTCTAACGGAATACATTCAAATGGTTATAGCTTAGTACGTAAATTAATTAAAGAATCTGGTATTGATTTAAATGACGATTTTGATGGTCGTACGTACTTAGAAACATTTTTAGCCCCAACGCAATTATATGTTAAACCAATTCTTGCTTTGAAAAAAGCTGTTCAAATTAAAGGAATGAATCATATCACTGGTGGTGGTTTCTATGAAAACATTCCACGTGGATTACCTGATGGATTAGCAGCGAAAATTTATACACAAGCTTTTCCTACACCAAAAGTATTTGATTGGTTACAACAACAAGCTAATATTGGAACGGATGAAATGTACAATGTCTTTAATATGGGTATTGGTTTCACAGCCATAGTAGATAAAAAAGACGTTGCACAAACACTTGATATCTTAAAACAACAAGGTATTTCTTCTTACGAAATAGGTGAAATCATTGCCAATGCAGAGTCACCCATTTTACTTGAGGGGGTAGAATAGTGACTAAAGTAGCTATATTTGCATCTGGATCAGGTAGTAATTTTGAGAATATTGTGCTAAAAGCAGATAAAGGGGAGCTCAACAATATAGAAATTACTTCATTATATACTGATCATCACGATGCTTATTGTGTTGAACGAGCCAAACATTTAAAAGTAACAGTTAATATAAATGAGCCTAAGGATTTCACTACTAAAGCAGATTACGAACAACATTTAATAGAACTGTTAAAGCGTGAAGAAGTTGAATGGATAATACTTGCTGGCTATATGCGATTAATTGGATCTGATTTATTAGACGCTTACGAAGGTAAAATTTTAAACATCCATCCATCACTATTACCGAAATATAAGGGGAAAGATGCAATTGGACAAGCGTTTAATAGTGGCGATAAGGTAACTGGTTCAACTGTACATTATGTTGATAGTGGTATGGATACGGGAGAAATTATTGAACAACGACAATGTGATATAAAACAGGACGATACTAAAGAGAATTTGGAAGAACGTGTAAAGCGTTTGGAGTATGAACTTTATCCAAGTGTTATAGCTAAAGTTATTAAATAAGGAGTTAATCTAATCATGAAAAAAGCAATTTTAAGTGTCTCAAACAAAAGTGGAATAGTGGAGTTTGCTAAATCTTTAATCAAATTAGATTATGAATTATATTCAACTGGAGGAACTAAAGGTGCTTTAGAAGATGCTTCTGTACCGGTGAAATCTGTTTCAGAATTAACGCAATTTCCTGAAATTATGGACGGACGTGTTAAAACATTACACCCGGCAGTACATGGTGGCATTTTAGCAGATCGTGATAAACCTGAACATTTAGAACAGTTATCAGAACAACATATTGATTTAATCGATATGGTAGTAGTTAACTTATATCCTTTCCAAAAAACAGTCGCCAAACCGGATGTAACAGAAACAGAAGCAATTGAAAACATCGATATTGGCGGACCTACAATGTTACGTGCTGCAGCTAAAAACTTTAAACATGTGACTACAATTGTACATCCAGCTGATTATAATGAAGTCATTGAACGCATAAAGGAAGACCGACTCGATGAGGATTTCCGTAAAGAATTAATGATTAAAGTTTTTGCACATACGAACGAATATGATCATGCCATTGTAAGTTATTTCAAAGGTGATAGTGAACAATTAAGATACGGTGAAAACCCTCAGCAATCAGCGCGTTTTGTTCGTACTTCGAATAGCAAACACACAATTGCAGGTGCTAAACAATTACATGGTAAAGCTTTAAGTTTTAACAATATTAAAGATGCTGATTCTGCACTTTCACTTGTTAAGAAATTTAAAGAGCCTGCTGCCGTTGCAATTAAACATATGAACCCTTGTGGTGTTGGTATTGGCGACAATATTGAAACTGCATTTAAACATGCTTATGATGCAGATAATCAATCTATCTTTGGTGGCATTATCGCATTAAATAGAACAGTAACTGCTGATTTAGCTGAAACATTACATGCTATATTTTTAGAAGTAGTGATTGCTCCAAGATTTACTGATGAAGCTTTAGACATTTTAACTAAAAAGAAAAACATACGTCTATTAGAAATAGATATGACGATTGATAATCGTGAAGAAGAATTTGTTTCAGTTTCAGGTGGGTATTTAGTTCAAGATAAAGATAACTTTGAGGTAGCTATAGAAGACATGAAAGTAGTAACTGAAAAAGCGCCTACAGATGATCAATGGGATGCAATGCTACTTGGTTGGAAAGTGATTCCATCTGTTAAAAGTAATGCTGTTATATTGAGCAATACCAAACAAACTGTAGGCATTGGTGCAGGTCAAATGAACCGTGTTGGTTCAGCCAAAATAGCTTTAGAGCGTGCTATAGAAATGAATGACAATGTTGCTTTAGTATCAGACGGCTTTTTCCCAATGGATGATACGGTTGAATTAGCTGCAAAACATGGTGTCAAAGCCATCATACAACCGGGTGGATCAATTAAAGATCAAGACTCAATAGATATGGCGAATAAATATGGTATTGCCATGGTGACTACGGGCATGCGTCACTTTAAGCATTAATTAATCATTCAAAATAATGGAAGGGGTAATATTAATGAATGTTTTAGTTATCGGAGCAGGTGGTCGAGAGCATGCTTTGGCAAATAAATTACATCAATCACCGTTAATTGATCAATTGCACGTAATTCCAGGTAATGATGCTATGGCTAATGTTGCAAGAGTGCATACTGAGATTGCAGAGTCTGATCATGAGTCAATCTTAAACTTTGTTAAAGAAAATAAGGTTGAATGGGTGGTTGTTGGTCCTGAACAACCATTAATTGATGGTTTATCTGATAAATTACGTCAATCAGGAGTTAAAGTGTTTGGTCCTAATAAAGATGCAGCTCAAATTGAAGGATCTAAGCTGTTCGCTAAAAAAATTATGCAAAAATATAATATTCCAACAGCAAAATATAAAGAAACAAATAACAAAACAGATGCGCTGGCATATGTAAATCATTGTGATTTACCAATTGTAGTTAAAAAAGATGGTTTAGCTGCTGGTAAAGGTGTAATCATTGCTGAAACACGTGAAGACGCAATTAAAGCAGTAGAATCACTTTATCCTGAAGAACATGGTGAAGTGGTCTTTGAGCAATTTTTAGAGGGTGAAGAATTTTCATTAATGACATTTATTAACGGGGATTATGCAGTTCCATTTGATTGTATTGCGCAAGACCATAAACGTGCTTTTGATAATGATGAAGGACCAAACACTGGAGGAATGGGTGCATATTGCCCGGTGCCACATATTACTGAAGATGTCTTAGAACGCACAAATAAAGATATTGCACAGCCTATTGCAAAAGCGATGAAAGCTGAAGGTTATGATTATTTTGGATTACTTTATATTGGTGCTATTTTAACGTCAGAAGGCCCGAAAGTAATTGAATTTAATGCGCGCTTTGGTGATCCTGAAGCTCAAGTTTTATTAAGTCGTTTGGAAAGTGATTTAATGGCTCAAATTGTTGCTTTAGATCGTAAAGAACCTATTCTATTTCAATGGCAAGATGATTTTGTTGTAGGAGTTATGCTAGCTTCTAAAGGATATCCAGGTGCTTATGAAAAAGGAGCTAAAGTAACAGGCTTTGAATTAAATGATACTTATTTTGTGAGTGGATTGCGTAAAGAAGATGATGCATTTGTTACTTCAGGAGGCAGAGTTATATTAGCTGTTGGAAAAGGAGAAACAATTGAAGAAGCGCAAAAAGCAGCCTATAAAAATGTAGAAAAAATTAAGAGTGATAATCTATTTTATCGTAGTGATATTGGAAATAAAGCATTAAAATAAGTGAATATATAATTGTAGCCTGAGACATAATTCAATGACTCAGGCTACAATTATACAATTATATATTGGCAGTAGTTGACTGATTTAAAAATGCCATTGTAACAAGCTTTTTTTATTCTAATCAACCTTGCCTGGTAGGCGGGCCTCAGCAAAGAGAATTTCATTAAGAAATTCTACAAGCTAAGCAAGTTGGGGTTTGGGGCCCCAGCAAAGAGAATTTCATTAAGAAATTATACAAGCTAAGCAAGTTGGGGTTTGGGGCCCCAGCAAAGAGAATTTCATTAAGAAATTATACAAGCTAAGCAAGTTGGGGTTTGGGGCCCCAGCAAAGAGAATTTCATTAAGAAATTATACAAGCTAAGCAAGTTGGGGTTTGGGGCCCCAGCAAAGAGAATTTCATTAAGAAATTATACAAGCTAAGCAAGCTGGGGTTACAACGAAATAAATTTTGAAAAATATTATTACTGTCCCACTTCCTTGTATCTATGATGTATAACCTGATACTCGTGCATCAGTAATGCCTGTTATAGGGAAGTATTGTGAAAGATAAAATGCGATAATTAGTATAGCCACAACGCAAATAATAAATAAAATATCTTTATTAGAAAATGGTGCTTTATAATAATAGGTTCTAGGACCGTCCTTAAAACCCTTAGATTCCATCGCAACAGACAATTGATGTGCTCGACGAATATTTTGACTTAATATTGGTATCAATAAATGTTTTAATCGTTTTAGACCTCTATAATTTGAAGCATCAATCATTTGATAACGCATTTTCAATGACCGTCTTAATTGAATTAATGAAGTGAAAATGAGAGGCACCATTCTAATTGCAGCCATAAATGCATATGCAATTTTTGGTTTTACTTTTAAATGTTGCATCAAACTGTAAAAAATCATTACAATTTCGGATGTTAATGCTAATAAAATACCAAACATAGAGACTGTTATAGTTCTTAGTGATAAATGTAAACCACGTACGATGCTTTCAGTACTAATTTGAATGATACCCCATTTAAATAACATATGCGTACCATCACCATAAAGAATCATAAATAATGATGATAATAAGGCAAACAAGACAGAGGCTAAAATAAATGCACCGGTGATTTTAAATTGAGTCCCATTAAATGCCATTAAAAAAATAAACATAATTATTGTTATATAAATCATATAATCAAAATTGTGAACAAAAATAATGAAAATAAATAATGATACACCAAGTAAAAGTTTTGTAATGATATTAACGTCATCTACAAAGGAATAATGTTTCTTCCAACGTTCAAACATTTGATTCACCTTCCTTCTCGATGAGTTGGTTGTCTTCAGCTATTAAACGACGTGTTGGATAACGATGTATGATTTCAGGATCGTGAGTAACCATAATAATGGTTTGTCCATTAGAAACTCTTTCCTGGAATAGTTCAATTAATTGAAAAGTATTATGGCTATCCAGTCCAAATGTAGGTTCATCAAGTAAGATGATTTCTGCTCGTGAACTAAGTGCAGTGGCCACACTAAGTCGTCGTTTTTGTCCCATAGATAATTCAAAAGGATGTTGATTTTTAACAGCTTCTAAATGTAATAACTTTAATAGTTTCATCGTTTCTTTTTCAGCGATTGATGGTTCTTGATGATTATAATGAATATATATTTCTTCATAAACTGAATTTGTTATGAATTGTAATTCTGGGTTTTGATAAACTAAATACATATGTTGAGCTGCGTCTTTAATTTTCTTTAACGTAGTATTTTTATATGACATAACGCCTTCATATTTTATTAGTTGCATCATAGATTCTAATAATGTTGTTTTACCTGTACCATTTTTCCCTGTAATAGTAATCCATTCTCCAGAACGAACAGTTAATTCGGGTACTTGGAACAAATGTTTTTTTCCTCTAATAATATTACCATTTTTATAGGCAAATAGCGTTTCATCTGTATTATGTGAAAATTTAGATGATTCTTGGGCATGGTCCCAAGCTTGTGGATGCCATACACCAAATTCTGTGAGTAAACTTTCGCAATTTTTCAACACATAATCTGGTGTTCCATCTGCTATGATTTGACCCTCATAATTCATTAAAATGACTCTATCCACGTGTTCCCAGATGTGTTCAACTTTATGTTCTACTATAAGTACAGTTTGATCAGACCATAGTTGAATAAGTCTTTGCCATAAATCAGCTGTAGCATCTACATCTAACATGGCAGTTGGTTCATCTAAGAATAATGTATTAGCTTCTTGTAAAATAGTTTCTACAATAGCGAGTTTTTGTTTCATGCCACCACTTAAATGATTGACAAAAGTATTATCAGTAACATTTAAATCAACAGAAGCAAGAGCTTCTTCAATGAGTGGATCCATTTGACTTCGTGGTACTTGTTTGTTTTCAAGAACAAATGCAAGTTCCTCATACACTTTAGGCATACAAAATTGAGTATCTGGATCTTGAAAAATAACGCCGGAGTGTGGGTCAATTTCAAGCTCATCATATTTCATCGGTAATTCAATTAGATTTGGAACGATACCACTTAAAACATTAAGCAATGTGCTCTTACCAGATCCAGAAGGACCTAGTAAAAGCACTTTTTCTTTATCTTTAATTTCAATATTTAAATTATCGAAGATTTTACGTTCGCCGTTAGGATATTTTAGACGTAAATTTTTCGCTTTTAACACTTTAATTTCCCCTTATAGGTTGTCGTAGTCTTTTTGAGATGCAGGGCGGAATAATTTCGTTACGCCTGTTTGATCTAATGCTTTAACAATCAGATAAGATAATAAACCTGCGATTACTATACCACTAATAGAACGGAAGATAATGAATAAAAGAAGGTTCCATCCTGCTACTTCAGCTAAATAGCCATAATAATAATCAACTGGGAATGATATTAAAGCAGTTGCTAATCCTGCTAATACAGCAACCATTAATGATCTAGATTTATATTTGAAAATAGCAAAAATAATTTCACAAGCTAAACCTTGAAGAATAGCATATACAATTGTAGGAATATCAAATTTACCCATAACGATTGTTTCACCAGCGCCTGCAGCAAATTCTGCAATTAGTGCAATACCAGGCTTAGGAATTATTAAATACGCAACTATAGCTGCCATAAACCAAACGCCATAAGTTAATTGTTCAATGTGAACACCGGCAACTTGGGCCACATTATATGCAAACCACCATAAATTATAAATAATTGCAAATACTACTGCAATCAGAACAGTTACTAATATTTCTGAAAGCTTTAAACCTTTTGACATGTTATTTCCTCCTAAAAAAAACGCACAACCATCCGTAGAAAGTTGTGCGTGAATTTAAATAAAATGATATATGTATTTACCACAATTATTTATATTAGCAACACTTTCCTACGCTAGTTTTAACTAGTTCAGGTTCAAAGGGTTCGAGGTTAAACCTCATCTCAGTATACACACCCCTAGTGCGTTTTATATTTAATTTATTTTAAATGTATGACTTTTAAGATTTAATGTCAAGATGATTTTACTAAGTTACAAATAAAAAGGAGGATTAGATTTGATTTTACTTTGAACACGCTGTTTCTTAATACATTTAGCATGTGAAATCTCTAGAATATTTAAACCTTGTAGTAAAAAAAAACTGGGAAAAGCTCGAAAAGAGCGTTCTCTCAGTTTTAGTTAACTACTACTTTTTAGCAGTGTAGCAGTTAAATATTATATTGTTCTCAACTTCAGCGAATTGAGATTTCTTAATAATTAATCTAAAGTGTCTTGAACATCTTTTTTAGTTTGCTCAATATCATCTGATTTTTCTTCGTTTTGTTCTTTTAATTTTTCTTCAACTTCTTTTGCTTTTTTAGCATCTTCGTTTGTCATAATTAACACTCCTTGATAGATTAATGATTACAATATAAGTTTACCCATTTAAAAGTAGGATAAACCTATATAGGTCTCGAGATGTATTTTATTGTTTAATAAAGACAAGATGAACATCTTACTATATAATGAATTTTGAGGTGAACAGTATGTCTTTTCTTAAGAAACACACCGAGATAATTTTTAGTTATATTATCGGTATCGTTTCACTCTTCACGGGTCTCATAATATTAATAAACTTACCTTTAATCAATCAATTAAAAGATAAAGAAAAAGTTGAATTGAAAATTCATAATTTATGGGATTTTCTTAATGCATTCTTCAGTGAAATTATTAGAGTGATGAGTAGGTTCATAGGCAACTTTCCTATTATTAGTGCAGTCATAATTATTCTGTTTGGTATTCTTGTAATGCTTATTGGATACGCATTATTTAGAACTACGAAATATGATTACGACATCTCAATTTTCTTTTTAATTATTGGGATTTTATACTTCCTCATTTCAATTACTTTAATGACACAAGTGTACAGTTTTTGGGCAATTATCTTTATTATTCCTTTTATAATTCACACAGGCTTCATTGTATATAAAGATGAACTTAATGTTGCTAATAGAAAAAGCCATTATCTATGGATTATCTTTTCATACGGAATAAGTTATTTAATTACTCAAATTTCTCTATACGGTAAAATTGATGCAAATGAAATTGCACCAATAGATATTTTAAGTGTAAATACATTTTTCTTAGTTATGTGGTTATTAGCGCAAGCTTCAATATGGAATTTCCTATTCTTAAGAAGAGCTTTACCATTAACTAAAGAAGAATTGGGTGAAGAAGAACCTGAATTATCAAGAACAAGTAAGGGAAATGTTTCGAATCAGTCTAAAGTTCATTTTAAACAACTTCAAGATAAAACATCAGAATATGCACGTAAGACGAGAAGAAGTGTCGATTTAGAAAAAATCAGATCAAAACGTGATAAATTTAAAAATAAATTCAAAAATGTATTTAATATTGAAGAAGATGATATACCAAATTGGATGAGACGTCCAAAATGGATTAAACCAGCATATGTAGAAACATTCTGTGGCTTCATTCTATTCTTATTTACATTTATCGAATTTAATAACAGAAACGCATTGTTTGTTTCTGGTGAATGGGAACTATCTCAAACGCAATATGTTGTTGAATGGGTAACATTGTTATTGTTAATGTTTGTAATCATTACATACATTGCAACTACATTTACACATTTCTTAAGAGGTAAATATTATTATTTACAATTATTTATGATTAGTATTCTATTCTTTAAATTGTTAACTGAATTCGTAAACATTATGATTCACGGATTATTATTATCGATTTTTATTACTCCAACTCTAATCTTAATGTTGATGGCGGTTATTATCGCATTTACGTTACAATTGAGAGAAAGACCTTAATTATTTCAATTTTTACTTAGGTGGAAGCGTGAAATCTATGGTGACAAAATAGACTTCGCGATCCACCTTTTTTGTTTATGTTATTTTGTGTAATGACAAATTCATATTTGTTAAAATAATAACGAATAATATTTAGAAATTTTTATAAACTTTAAACTACAAAAGCATTCAAATTAGGAGCGTTAACAAATGAAAATAGCAACTTTAAATAGAGGTAAGGAATCAAAGTATTTAAATCAATATCCACTTGTGGATGAAGATGATATTTATAACAATGATCATTTAAAAGAAGGCGATTTATTTTATCTTATGAACGATCAAGAACAGTACATTGCGACTGCATATGTAGGACGTCAACATAAAGGTTTAGGCTGGGTATTGAGTTATGATCAAAACGAAGCCATTAATACTTCTTTTTTCGAAAAAAAATTTCAAGTTGCATTACAAGAGCGTGATTATTACTATCACATTGAAGGAACCAATGCGTTTAGACTATTTAACGCTGAAGGCGATGGTGTTGGAGGTTTAACAATCGATAATTACGATGGTCACTTATTGATTCAATGGTATTCAAAGGGGATATATAAGTTTCGCTATAATGTCATTGAAGCCATTCAACAGGTATTTCCATTTAAGTCAATTTATGAAAAAATGCGTTTTAAAGACTCTGAATACACCGGTGGACATGTACTCGGTGAAACACCTGATTTTCCAATAGTTATAGAGGAGAATTTTACATTTTACAATGTAGACCTAGATGATGGTTTGATGACAGGTATATTCTTAGATCAAAAAGAAGTACGTAAGAAATTACGTGATCATTTTGCAAAAGAGAAAGATATACTAAATTTATTTAGTTATACAGGTGCGTTTTCTGTAGTAGCTGGTCAAAATGCTAAATCAACGACAAGTGTAGATTTAGCCAACCGTTCACGTAGTTTAACTGAAGAAAACTTTGGTTTAAATGGTATTGACCCTAAAAGTCAATATATATATGTCATGGATACATTTGATTTTTACAATTATGCTGCACGACATGGCAAAGTTTACGACACAATAGTTATTGACCCGCCAAGTTTTGCAAGAAATAAGAAGAAAACATTCTCAGTACAAAAGAATTATGATGATTTAATTAATGGTGCATTAAGTATACTTGCTCCAAATGGCTCGTTATTATTATGTACAAATTCAAGTGCTTTCTCATTAAAAGCATTTAAAAATGTTATTAAAACAACACTTAACGAAGCGAGTGTAACTTACGAAATTGAGGAAGTAATGGGCTTACCTAAGGACTTTAAAACACATCCGCACTATAAACCCTCAAAATATTTAAAAGCTGTATTCATTAATATCAAGCATTAAATAATAAAAAGTGGGTATAAATGTTTAATGAATGAATTATGAAAGGTGTGTCTATTAATGGGCATTATGAATAGATTTTCAAGTGGAGTTACAAACAAAGTTGGTAATAAAGTTCTAAACATTGAAGAAATTAAAGAAAAAAGTATTTTACCAACAACGAAAGAAGAAATAGCTGAGCGCAGAGCTAAAGCAGAAACAATTGTTAAGAAAAAGTCACTTTTATCTTCAGGTATGAGTGTTGTACCAATTCCAGGATTAGATTTCGGTGTAGATATTAAATTAATGAGAGATATTATTGAAGATATTAATAAAATTTATGGTTTAGATCACAAACAAGTTAATACACTTGGCGATGATGTGAAAGAACGAATTCTTGCAGCAGCTGCTATACAAGGTAGTTCATTTATTGGTAGAAAAGTGTCTAGTGCAGTACTAAAAGTGATTATTAGAGATATGGCAAAACGTGCGGCAGCAAAACAAACTAAATGGTTCCCAGTTGTGGGACAAGTTGTCTCAGCATCAATAAGCTATTATTTCATGAATAAACTTGGACGTGAACATATTGAAAAATGTGAAAAAGTGCTTCATGATATTATTTAAATTGAAAATGTTGTAGTATAATTGAAGTGAGCTTAGTGATAAAGCTAAAATAATTATCATACAAATTTGTCTTAAAATATCATTTAAACCGAAGTTGTTATAGGGATTTTAATTAGTGTTTTGTGCATATTATAAGTAAGTAAAAAATATTGAAGATTAGAATCTAATTTATAGAATTTGAAACACTTGTTTATTTCTATAAAAACCGATTATAATAGTTTTTCAATCCTATTAGAATTGAATTTAGTATTATATTTTGGTAGTGTTATGGTATAAAATTATGTTAGATTATGACAAATTTGAATATTCTAACTTTGCGAAGGAGAAATAGATTATGGAACAAAAATCTTATGTAATTATCGATGAAACTGGTATTCATGCACGTCCTGCAACTATGTTAGTTCAAACTGCATCAAAATTTGATTCAGATATTCAATTAGAATATAACGGTAAAAAAGTTAACTTAAAATCAATCATGGGTGTTATGAGTTTAGGTGTAGGTAAAGATGCTGAAATCACTATCTATGCTGATGGAAGCGATGAAGCAGACGCAATTCAAGCTATCAGTGATGTCTTATCTAAAGAAGGTTTAACTGAATAATTATGTCAAAATTAATTAATGGTATTGCGGCATCAGACGGTGTCGCAATTGCTAAAGCTTATTTATTAGTAGAACCTGATTTATCATTCACTAATGAAAAAGTCACTGATACTGATGCTGAAATCCAAAAATTCAGAAATGCGTTAGAAGCTTCTAAAATTGAATTAACTAAAATCAGAAATAATGCTGAAAAACAATTAGGTCCTGATAAAGCCGCAATCTTTGATGCGCATTTATTAGTACTTGATGATCCAGAGTTGATTCAACCAATCGAAGACAAAATTGCGAACGAAAAAGTGAGTGCCCCAGAAGCGCTTGATGAAGTAACTTCACAATTTATTACAATCTTCGAATCTATGGATAATGAATACATGAGAGAGCGTGCAGCAGATATTAGAGACGTATCTAAACGTGTGCTAGCACATCTTTTAGGTGTTGAATTACCAAACCCAAGTATGATTGATGAGAGTGTTGTTATCGTTGGTAACGACTTAACGCCTTCAGATACTGCACAATTAAATAAAGAATTTGTTCAAGGTTTCGTAACAAATATTGGTGGTCGTACGAGCCATTCAGCAATTATGAGTCGATCATTAGAAATTGCTGCAGTTGTTGGTACAAAATCAGTTACTAAAGAAGTTAAACAAGGTGATATGGTTATCGTTGACGGAATCACAGGTGACGTTATTGTTGACCCTACAGAAGATGAGTTAGTTGCTTATCAAAACAAACGTGAACGTTTCTTTGAAGATAAAAAAGAATTACAAAAATTACGTGATGCTGAAACGGTAACAATCGACGGTGAACATGCTGAATTAGCTGCTAATATCGGTACACCTGATGATTTATACGGTGTAATGGAAAATGGTGCTGAAGGAATCGGTTTATATAGAACTGAATTCTTATATATGGGTAGAGATCAAATGCCAACTGAAGATGAGCAATTTGAAGCCTATAAAAAAGTGCTAGAAACAATGAAAGACAAACGAGTTGTAGTTCGTACATTAGATATTGGTGGCGATAAAGAGTTACCTTATTTAAATCTACCTAAAGAGATGAACCCATTCTTAGGTTACAGAGCAATTCGTCTATGCTTAGATCAACAAGATATCTTCAGAACACAATTACGTGCATTATTACGTGCCTCAGCTTACGGTAAATTAAACATTATGTTCCCAATGGTAGCTACAATCAATGAATTCCGTGATGCTAAAGCCATTCTTTTAGAAGAAAAAGAAAATCTTAAAAATGATGGTCATGACGTATCTGATGAAATTGAGTTAGGTATCATGGTTGAGATTCCATCTACAGCTGCTCTAGCTGATATCTTTGCTAAAGAAGTGGATTTCTTCAGTATTGGTACTAATGATTTAATTCAATATACTATGGCAGCTGACCGTATGTCAGAACGCGTTTCATACTTATACCAACCTTATAACCCAGCTATTTTACGCTTGGTTAAACAAGTCATTGAAGCTTCTCATAAAGAAGGTAAATGGACTGGTATGTGTGGTGAAATGGCTGGAGACGAAACAGCTATCCCATTATTATTAGGTTTAGGATTAGATGAATTCTCAATGAGTGCGACATCTATCTTAAAAGCTAGAAGACAAATTAATGGTTTAAGTAAAAATGAAATGTCTGAATTAGCAAATCGTGCAATTAATTGTGCTACTCAAGAAGAAGTAAAAGATTTAGTTAATAACATTTCTAAATAATGATGTATTCGAAACACCTTAACTTAAGTTGAGGTGTTTTTGTATTACAAAATAATAAACCTAACAACTAAATAGTTCCTTTTTAGTGTTAGGTTATTACTGCGATGACTTTATGATTTAATGTGACACTTAGTGTTGATTTTATCCAAATCAACTTGATACATTGGTTCACCATCTATAAGTATAAAAGGTGTAGCAAATGCATCGTAATCAATCATCTCAGAACGGTATTCATTATTCGAGATATTTTTTTCAATGTAATCTACCTTGTGTTCTGTAAGATAATTTTTTACAAATGTACAAGGCGGGCAATCATTTTGAGTATAAATAACTAATTCCGTCAATTTAGTTCACTCCCAATTTGGTTATTATCATGAAAATTACTATATAAAATTTTTGATCCAATTGCAAACTGTGAAAATTATGTGAATTACATATTAAAAATCTTTCTTAAATTTAAGCAAAAGGATTTAGTTAGAAATTAGAACATAATATAATTTAAATTAATTGCTTTTTAAAAATTAGATATAGAAAAGGTGATAAAATTATGGATTCCGTTGAAATTAGTCGTTTCCTAACAGGTATGACTCTAGCAGTACATATCATCTTTGCGACTGTCGGTGTTGGTATGCCTTTAATGTTCGCAATCGCAGAATTTTTAGGAATTAAAAACAAGGATCCTAAATATATAGCACTAGCTAAGCGTTGGTCGAAAGGTTATACCATTACTGTGGCTGTTGGTGTTGTAACTGGTACGATTATCGGTTTACAATTATCATTAATTTGGCCAACATTTATGAAAATGGGTGGGCACGTGATTGCTTTACCTTTATTTATGGAGACTTTTGCATTCTTCTTTGAAGCTATTTTCCTTAGTATTTATTTATACACATGGGATCGCTTTAAAAATAAATGGACACACTTCATTATTAGTATACCAGTCATCATTGGTGGTTCATTCTCCGCGTTCTTTATTACTTCTGTAAACTCATTTATGAATACACCTGCAGGTTTTGAAATGAAAAATGGCAAAATGGTTAATGTACAACCACTTGAAGCAATGTTCAATTCATCATTCCTAGTTAGGGCGTTTCATGTAGTAGCTACAGCAGGTATGACAATGGCGTTTATTCTTGCATCTATTGCAGCTTTTAAATTATTGAAAAATAAATACAACAAAGATGCAGAATACCATAAAAAGGCCTTAAAGATGACTATGATTGTTGGTTTCATATCAACATTATTGTCAATGTTAGCTGGAGACTTATCTGCTAAATTCTTACATCAAGTTCAACCAGAAAAACTTGCAGCTTACGAATGGCATTTTGATACACAATCTAAGGCTGATTTAGTATTTTTCGGAGTTCTAAATGAAAAGACTCAAGAAGTCGAAGGTGCAATCAAGATTCCAGGTATGCTTAGTTTCTTGGCAGACAACAATGTAAATACTAAAGTAGAGGGTCTTAATGACTTCCCTAAAAATGAATTACCTCCATTAATCGTTCATTATTTCTTTGACTTAATGGTAACTATGGGTGTGTTATGTTTTGTTATTTCAGGAGCCTTTATTTTAACTTTAATGATTAAAAAACTGCGTAAATACGTTACGCATAAAGGTATGCTATATGCAGTTCTTCTTACAGGACCAGCTGCAATGTTAGCAATCGAATTTGGATGGTTTTTAACTGAGGTAGGTCGTCAGCCATGGATTGTTAGAGGTTATATGCGAGTAAGTGAAGCTGCTACTCAGGCAGGAGGAATAACACTTGTAACAATTCTATTCGGACTACTTTATCTAGTATTACTTTTTACATCTGCATATGTTTTAATTCGCATGTTCAAAGACAAGCCTGCTCAAGATGATGTAGATAAAGTCATTGAAAAAGGAGGTCATGCTTAATGGATTACACAACTATAGGTATTACCGTACTTTGGACTTTCTTATTCTTATATATCATTGTTGCTTCAATTGACTTTGGTGCAGGTTTCTTTACCTTACACACAAAATTAACTGGGGAAGAGAGAAAGATAAATCACTTAGTAGAGCGTTACTTAAATCCTGTTTGGGAAGTTACTAATGTTTTCTTTGTTTTCTTCTTTGTCGGATTCGTAGGATTTTTCCCTGATTCAGCGTTATACTTTGGTACTGTGCTATTAGTTCCTGGTTCAATTGCGTTGATTTTAATTTCTATTAGAGGAAGCTTTTACGCGTTTGAACATTATGGTCAGGATACTAAATTACCATGGATTATCATGTATGGACTTACAGGTTTGTTAATACCAGCATCATTGGCAACGGTATTAACTATATCGGAAGGTGGCTATATTACTGAACGTGGTTCTCATTTTGATTTAGATTGGTTCCAATTATTACTAAGTCCATTTGCATGGTCAGTCGTCTTTCTAGCAATCATAAGTGTATTATATATTTCTTCTGGATTTTTAACATATTACGCTTCGAAAGCTAAAGACGAAGTAGCTTATAAATATATGCGACAATGGTTTATTTTCTGGGGACCTCCAATGATTATTATTTCTCTATTTGTTTTCTTATCTCTAAGAATTCAAAATGCAGATCATTTTAATAATGCAGTTCAAAATTATTGGTGGATGTTCGCATTAAGTTTCATTTGTTTTGTAGTAGCCGGAATTTTAAACTTCATCAAGAAATATCATGGTCTAGCATTTATCATGGTTATATTACAAATGGCATTCGCTTTTTATGGATACGGAATAAGTAAATTACCTTACTTGTTATATCCATACATCAAAGTGAGTGATTCAGGTGTTAATGCTTCAATGGGCTTAGCACTAGTGATTGTATTTATTTTAGGTTTACTTTTATTAGTTCCATCGTTAATATTATTATTAAGATTATTTGTATTCGATAAAGAATATGTTGAAGGTAAAAAATAATTATAATAATAAAAGGGGGGCTGAAATAATTAACATCTATGTACATTAACTTGGTTAATAGTGATCTACATGATGTCGATTGTTTCAGCTTTTTCCTTATTTTTTTTATAGATAGGGGTAGCTATTAAATGGAGAAAGAATATGTTGTTATTGGGTTAGGTCGATTTGGTGGAAGTATTGTAAGAGAATTAAATGCATTAGATATGGATGTTATGGCAATTGATAGGGATGAGGCACGCGTCAATGAATATAGTGATATTGCAACGCATGCTGTAGTAGCTGATACTACTGATGAAGCAGTGATGAAAAGTTTAGGGATACGTAACTTTGATCATGTTATAGTAGCGATTGGTGAAAATATTCAATCAAGTACATTAACTACGCTAATTCTCAAAGAGTTAGGAGTTAAGAAAGTTACAGCTAAAGCTCAAAATGATTATCATGCTAAAATTTTAAATAAAATTGGTGCGGATACAGTTGTCCATCCTGAAAGAGATATGGGACGACGAATCGCACATAATGTCGCAAGTGCTAGTGTTTTAGATTACCTTGAATTAGCAGATGAGCATTCACTAGTTGAATTAAAAGCAAGCGAAAAAATGACAGGCCAATCAATTATTGATTTGGATATTCGTGCGCAATTTGGAATTAATATAATAGCAATTAAACGAGGCAAGGAAATTGTTGTATCACCAGACCCGTCTATGAATATAGAATTTGGAGATATATTGATTATGATCGGACACGATAATGATTTAAATCGTTTTGAAAAGAAAATTGTAAGATAAATGTTGCATCACAACTATTTAATGACTACTAAATAAAAATCTATTGATTTCATATTTAGTAACATTGATATTTGTGATTTTTTTATAAACAGTTAGAAGAATTTAAAAATCAGCAACAATTTTTTGAGAATAAGATGATGGAGTGATGATTCTACTACATGAGATATGTATTAATAGCATTAGGAATAGTATTTACTGTAATCGCGTTTACAGGGGCAGTATTACCATTACTACCTACGACACCTTTTCTAATTTTAGCAGCGATTTGTTTTACTAATAGTTCTCGGAAATTCAAAATATGGCTTGAAAGCACTCAAATTTATAAAAATTATGTTGAAAATTTTAAAAAATACAAAGGGTATACTATGAAAGAAAAAATAAGAATACTTATAAGTTTATATATAGTAGTTGGTTTTTCTATTTTTATGATTTCAAACTTATATATTCGAATTGGATTAATGATAATGGTCGTGATTCAAACAATTGTATTATTTACATTTGTTAAAACGTTGCCAGCAAATTTTAATCAAGAAAAAGATTCATAGGTGAAATTCCATAAAAAATCCGTAAATGAATATTATAATTCATTTACGGATTTCTCTATGTGAAGTACATCATTATATTTAATCTTCGTTTACTTTCATAATCACAGGTAAAATCATTGGGCGACGAGCAGTTTTATCGTATAGATAAGGTTGTAATGTCTCAATGATTGAAGATTTAATTTGATGCCATTGAATATTTGGATTAGCATTTAATTTAGAAATTACGTCGGTTTTAATTTTGCGTTGAGCGTCATAAATTAATTGACCTGATTCACGCATGTACACAAAACCACGAGAAATGATGTCTGGACCTGAAAGTAATTTATTAGTGTTGAAATCAATACTAACCACTACAATGACTAATCCTTCTTCAGATAATAATTTACGATCACGAATAACAACGTTACCTATATCACCAATTCCACTACCATCTACTAACACATTACCAGAAGGTATGCGCCCGGCTTTACGAGCAGAGTCATGTGTTAATGCGAGTACATCACCGATATCAAAGATAAAGACGTTCTCTTCTTTAACACCACAGTCGACACCAGTTTGTCCATGCGCTTTAAGCATACGATATTCACCGTGTATTGGTAAGAAATATTTCGGTTGAATCAAGCGAAGCATAAGTTGTTGATCGCCTTGAGAACCGTGACCTGATGTATGGATATTTGAAATTTTACTGTGGATAACATCAGCACCCGCTTTGTATAATGCATTAATCGTGCGATTGATACTCTTAGTGTTACCTGGAATAGGTGATGAACTAAATACAACAGTATCATCAGGTATAATTTTAATTTGCTTATGAGTTCCATTTGCAATTCTTGATAAAGCCGCCATCGGTTCACCTTGAGATCCTGTACATAAAATTAGTAATTCATGTTTTGGAATATTGTTAATCTTATTTGGTTCAACAAAAGTTTCTGGCGGTGCTTTAATATAGCCTAATTCCATACCAATTTTAATATTATTTTCCATGGAACGACCAAATGTTACTATTTTACGATTGTATTTAATAGCAGCCTCAACCGCTTGTTGTACACGGTAAATGTTAGAAGCAAATGTAGCAAATATGATACGTCCTTTACAGTTACGGAAAATTTTATCTACATTTTGACCTACTTCACGTTCACTTAATGTGAAATCAGGTACTAATGCATTTGTTGAGTCAGATAATAGACATAATACGCCTTCCTTACCTAATTCTGCCATTTTAGCAATATTCGCAGGTTCGCCTACAGGAGTGAAATCAAATTTAAAGTCACCTGTATGAACAATCTTACCTTCAGGTGTATCAATTATTACACCATAAGCTTCAGGAATACTATGTGTAGTTAAGTAAAATGATATTTCAAAGTGTTTAGACTTAATAACACTATCTTCTGTAATCTCATTTAATGAAGCATTACGTAATAAGTTGTGTTCATCTAACTTGTTGCGAATTAATCCTAATGCTAATGGACCGCCATAGATAGGTACATTAATTTGCTTTAATAGGTAGGGCACACCACCTATATGGTCTTCATGTCCATGTGTAATGAATAGACCGACAATTTTGTCTTGATTTTGTTCGAGGTAAGTGTAATCAGGAATAACATAATCAATCCCTAATAAATTATCATCAGGGAATTTTATTCCGGCATCAATGATAACAATTTCATTTTTATATTCGATAGCATAAGTGTTTTTACCGACTTCACCTAAGCCACCTAAAGCATATACACCTACTTCGTTAGCATGTAATTGCTTCATTATTGAGCATTCTCCACGTTAAAATGATCAGAATGTTCCTTTTCATATTCTAAATGTGCGCCCTCTAATTTAGTAATGAATTCGATATTGTAATTGCGGTCTTTTAAATAACGTCTTACTTGTTCTTCTGTTTCACCTTCAACATAAATCGTATTTGTGTTTTCACGAACGATTACTTCATCTTTATTATGTTGGAAAAATACTTTAAATACTGCCATATTGGATAGTTCCTCCTAAATTTAAACATCTAAATTGATTATATTAATCTGAACCCTAATTTATTAACTTGATACTTCAAATCTAGTTGATTACGACAATAGGAATTGCTTCATAAATCATAAATAAGAAGATAAATTTATCTGTATAAATAATGGTTTTAAAGTCACTTGATGATTGTCGACCTAATGATATACATTCATATAAATATCTTGTAAATTTGAGTCTCAAGCTTTCACTAAGGTAATTGTTAATGTCGTTCATTATTTGAAAATTAGCGTTACACTAAGATTTCAGTTACTACTCATTTTACATTATGTATATAAATAAATAAAGCAGTTTATATCTCTTCATTACTTCATAAACGTTATATATTTTTTAAAATTATTAAAAGGAATAAATTTAATTTAACAACTATAATACAAATAAAAAACTCAAACTAGTTCCATCATTGAAAATAGTTTGAGCAAAATAAAATTGTTAAAAGTTATACTTCAACAGAATCAGGTAGTGGAGTTAATGGATTATCTTGATCAATATAGTCATAGAACATAACACCATTTAAATGATCAATCTCATGTTGGAATATAATTGCAGGGTAACCTTTTAATCTCAATTTAACTTCGTTACCATCAATGTCTAACGCTTTAATTGTTACTCTGAAGTGTCTATGAACTAAACCAGGGATATTTTCATCCACACTTAAGCAACCTTCTCCAGTAGGTAAATAAGCACGTTGAACACTGTGACTCATAATTTTAGGATTAACTAGCATATAGTCATAAGCTTTTCCATTTCCATCATCAGGTAAATAGACAGCAATCATTCGTTTTGAAACATTAATTTGTGGGGCGGCTAGACCTACACCAGAACGTAAACCATATTTTTTTGCAATGTCATCATCTTGACTATTAATTAAAAATTGACGCATTTCTTTTAATGTATTTTTATCTTCATCAGAAAGAGGCAAACTTACGTCTTCAGCTTTAGCACGTAACGTAGGATGACCATCTCTTATAATATCTTTCATAGTTAACATGTCATACACCTTCCTTACAATAAAATATAACAGAAAAATGAATAATAAGTACATTATCTTATTTCATTTGATTTATAAAGTATAATTCTATATTATTACAGTCGAATGACTACTAGGAGGTTTACACTCAATGAAACTACGTAAAACAGTTGCGGTAGTAGCAGCATCAACTATTTTATTAGCAGGCTGTACAACAGATAAAAAAGAAGTTAAAGCGTATAATGAAAATATTCAAAAAGCTTTTGATAAAGAGCAATCAATTAATAGCATTAGCAAAAAATTAAACTCACTTGAGGAAAAGAAGCAAGGTTTATATAAAAAAGCTAATAGTGATAATGAGGATACTCGTAAGAAAGCTGCTGATGATATTCTTGAAAATATCAAACAGAGACAAGAAACATTTGATAAAGAAGTATCAACTTTAAATGATTCTGAAAAACAGTTTAAAAAAGGCGAGTCACATATTGATGAAATTAAAAGTGATGATAAGAAAAAAGAAGTTAAGCAATTAGACGATGCTGTAAAAAATAAATATAAAGTACATGATGAATATGCAAGTGCGTATAAAAATGTCTTGCAAAAAGAAAAAGACTTGTTTGAACTTATTAAACAAGATGGTGTAACTCAATCACAAGTTGATGAAAAAAATGATGCATTGAATAAGGCTCAGAAGAATTTCCAAAATAAATTTAAAGATTATTCAAAAGCTATGAACACAGTAAATAAAGAAAAACAAGATGTTGATAATCTGTAGCAATATAAGCATTAGTACAGATTAGTTGATTGGAATGATACAGTTGTAAAAAACTGTATCTTTTTTAGTAATACAGAACTTTACTAAAATATTTAACAGTATAAATAAATTGTGGTACACTATGAGAGGATAAAATGAATTTCTATTATATGGGAAAGGTATGGTGAATTGAATGGCTCCTAAGTTACAAGCCCAATTCGATGCAGTAAAAGTATTAAATGATACTCAGTCGAAATTTGAAATGGTTCAAATTTTGGATGTAGATGGTAATGTCGTAAATGAAGACTTAGTACCTGATTTAACTGATGAACAACTAGTAGAATTAATGGAAAGAATGGTATGGACACGTATTCTTGACCAACGTTCTATTTCATTAAACAGACAAGGACGCTTAGGTTTCTATGCGCCTACAGCTGGACAAGAAGCTTCTCAATTAGCTTCACAATATGCTTTAGAAAAAGAGGACTTCATCTTACCTGGTTACCGTGATGTGCCACAAATCATTTGGCATGGTTTACCATTAACTGAAGCTTTCTTATTCTCAAGAGGACACTTCAAAGGAAATCAATTCCCTGAAGGTGTTAATGCATTCAGTCCACAAATCATTATCGGTGCTCAATATATTCAAACTGCTGGTGTAGCATTCGGTATTAAAAAACGTGGTAAAAAAGCAGTTGCTATCACATACACTGGTGACGGCGGTTCTTCACAAGGTGACTTCTATGAAGGTATCAACTTTGCTTCTGCTTATAAAGCACCAGCAATTTTTGTTATCCAAAATAATAACTATGCTATTTCTACACCACGTAGTAAACAAACAGCAGCAACTTCATTAGCTCAAAAAGCTATTGCAGTAGGTATCCCAGGTATCCAAGTTGATGGTATGGATGCATTAGCTGTATATCAAGCTACTAAAGAAGCTCGTGATCGTGCTATTAATGGTGAAGGTCCAACATTAATTGAAACTATGACTTATCGTTATGGTCCACATACAATGGCTGGAGATGACCCAACTCGATATAGAACTTCAGATGAAGATGCAGATTGGGAGAAAAAAGATCCATTAGTTCGTTTCAGAAAATTCCTTGAAAACAAAGGATTATGGAACGAAGAAAAAGAAAATGAAGTTATTGAACGTGCTAAAGACGACATCAAGAAAGCTATCAAAGAGGCTGACAATACTCCAAAACAAACAGTTATTGACTTAATGGATATCATGTACGAAGATATGCCTCAAAACTTAGCTGAACAATATGAAATTTACAAAGAGAAGGAGTCGAAATAAGCCATGGCACAAATGACAATGGTTCAAGCGATTAATAATGCGCTTAAAACTGAATTGCAAAATGACGAAAACGTATTAGTTTTCGGTGAAGACGTTGGTGTTAACGGCGGTGTATTCCGTGTAACTGAAGGTTTACAAAAAGAATTCGGTGAAGACCGTGTATTCGATACACCATTAGCTGAATCAGGTATCGGTGGTTTAGCTCTTGGTTTAACTGTTGAAGGTTTCCGCCCTGTAATGGAAATCCAATTCCTTGGTTTCGTATTTGAAGTATTTGACGAAGTTGCAGGTCAAATTGCTCGTACACGTTTCCGTTCAGGTGGTTCAAAAGTAGCACCTGTTACAATCCGTGCACCATTTGGTGGTGGTGTTCATACTCCTGAACTTCACGCTGATAACTTAGAAGGTATTTTAGCTCAATCACCTGGTATTAAAGTAGTTATTCCTTCAGGTCCATATGATGCTAAAGGTTTATTACTTTCATCAATCAGATCTAATGACCCAGTTGTATATTTAGAACATATGAAATTATATCGTTCATTCCGTGAAGAAGTTCCTGAAGAAGAATATACAATTGACATCGGTAAAGCTAATGTGAAAAAAGAAGGTAACGATATCACATTAATCGCTTACGGTGCAATGGTTCAAGAATCTGAAAAAGCTGCTGAAGAATTAGAAAAAGAAGGTTACTCAGTTGAAGTTATTGACTTACGTACTGTACAACCTATCGATATCGATACTTTAGTTGCATCAGTTGAAAAAACTGGCCGTGCTGTAGTAGTTCAAGAAGCTCAACGTCAAGCTGGTGTTGGTGCTACTGTAGCTGCTGAATTAGCTGAACGTGCTATTCTTTCATTAGAAGCACCAATCGCTCGTGTGGCTGCTGCTGATACAGTATATCCATTTACACAAGCTGAAAATGTTTGGTTACCAAACAAAAACGACATCATTGAAAAAGCTAAAGCAACTTTAGAATTCTAATATTTTAGCTTATCAATTAGCTAGCAAGCAGACTTATAGGAAGTAAGTAAAATGTTTACTTTTTATTCTATGTGTGAATAAGTAAGTGTAAACTAGAGAATTAGGGCAAAATAGTTTGTGTTTAGGCTTTCAAATTATTCTGTCCTTACTCTATGTTATAAATTTATTAAATGATGAATAAGAAATCTAGGAGGACAAGAACGTGGCATTTGAATTTAGATTACCCGACATTGGTGAAGGTATCCACGAAGGTGAAATTGTAAAATGGTTTGTTAAAGCCGGAGATACAATTGAAGAAGATGATGTATTAGCAGAGGTTCAAAATGACAAATCTGTAGTTGAAATCCCATCTCCTGTTAGCGGTACTGTTGAAGAAGTTGTAGTTGACGAAGGTACTGTAGCAGTTGTAGGTGATGTTATTGTCAAAATCGATGCACCTGATGCAGAAGATATGCAATTTAAAGGTGGTCACGATGACGATGCTTCATCTGAAGAAGCACCAACTCAAGAAGAAGCTAAAACTGAAGATGCACCAGCAGCATCAGCTTCACAAGATGAAGAAGTAGATGAAAATAGACAAATCAAAGCTATGCCATCTGTTCGTAAATATGCACGTGAAAAAGGCGTTAACATCAAAGCAGTAGCTGGTTCAGGTAAAAATGGTCGTATTACTAAAGAAGATATCGATAACCACTTAAATGGTGGTGGTGCTCAAGCAGCAACAGCTTCAAATGAAAGTGCAGCTGCATCAACATCAGAAGATACTTCTGCAGTTCAAACTCAATCAGTACCTGAAGGAGACTTCCCTGAAACTACTGAAAAAATCCCAGCAATGCGTAGAGCAATTGCAAAAGCAATGGTTAACTCAAAACACACTGCTCCTCACGTAACATTAATGGATGAAATTGATGTTCAAGATTTATGGGATCACCGTAAAAAATTCAAAGAAGTTGCAGCTGAACAAGGTACTAAATTAACTTTCTTACCATATGTTGTTAAAGCATTAGTTTCTGCACTTAAAAAATACCCAGCACTTAACACTTCATTCAATGAAGAAGCTGGCGAAATTGTACACAAACATTACTGGAATATTGGTATTGCTGCTGATACTGACAGAGGCTTATTAGTACCTGTAGTTAAAAATGCAGACCGAAAATCAATCTTCCAAATTTCAGATGAAATCAACGAATTAGCGGTTAAAGCTCGTGATGGTAAATTAACATCTGATGAAATGAAAGGTGCAACATGCACAATCAGTAATATCGGTTCAGCTGGTGGACAATGGTTCACTCCAGTTATCAACCACCCAGAAGTAGCTATCTTAGGTATTGGCCGTATTGCTCAAAAACCTATCGTTAAAGATGGTGAAATTGTAGCAGCTCCAGTATTAGCTTTATCATTAAGCTTTGACCACAGACAAATTGATGGTGCAACTGGACAAAATGCTATGAATCACATTAAACGCTTATTAAATAATCCAGAATTATTATTAATGGAGGGGTAAAACATGGTAGTTGGAGATTTCCCAATTGAAACAGATACTATTGTAATCGGAGCAGGTCCTGGTGGATACGTTGCAGCAATTCGCGCAGCACAATTAGGACAAAAAGTTACTATCGTTGAGAAAGGTAACTTAGGTGGTGTATGCTTAAACGTTGGTTGTATTCCTTCAAAAGCATTATTACACGCTTCACATCGCTTTGTAGAAGCTCAACACTCTGAAAACTTAGGTGTTATCGCTGAAAGCGTATCACTTAAATTCGACAAAGTTCAAGAATTCAAAAAATCAGTTGTAAACAAATTAACTGGTGGTGTTGAAGGCTTATTAAAAGGTAATAAAGTTGAGATTGTAAAAGGTGAAGCTTATTTCGTTGATAATAACAGCTTACGTGTTATGGATGAAAAAAGTGCACAAACTTACAATTTCAAACACGCTATTATCGCAACAGGTTCTAGACCAATTGAAATTCCTAACTTTGAGTTTGGTAAACGTGTTATCGATTCAACAGGTGCATTAAACTTACAAGAAGTTCCAGGTAAATTAGTCGTTGTAGGTGGCGGTTACATTGGTTCAGAACTTGGTACTGCATTTGCTAACTTTGGTTCAGACGTTACAATTTTAGAAGGCGCTAAAGAAATTCTTGGCGGATTCGAAAAACAAATGGTTCAACCAGTTAAAAAAGGCATGAAAGAAAAAGGCGTTGAAATCATTACTGAAGCAATGGCTAAAAATGCCGAAGAAACTGAAAATGGCGTTAAAGTTACTTATGAAGCTAAAGGTGAAGAAAAAACTATCGAAGCTGATTATGTATTAGTAACTGTTGGTCGTCGTCCAAACACAGACGAATTAGGTTTAGAAGAGTTAGGACTTAAATTCGCAGATCGTGGATTATTAGAAGTAGATAAACAAAGCCGTACTTCTATCGACAATATTTATGCAATTGGTGATATCGTCCCTGGTTTACCACTTGCTCATAAAGCAAGTTATGAAGCTAAAGTAGCTGCTGAAGCTATCTCTGGTCAAGCATCAGAAGTAGACTACATCGGTATGCCAGCTGTATGTTTCACTGAACCAGAATTAGCTCAAGTAGGTTACACTGAAGCACAAGCTAAAGAAGAAGGTTTAGACTACAAAGCTTCTAAATTCCCTTATGCTGGTAACGGCCGTGCTTTATCATTAGATGATACAACTGGTTTCGTTAAACTTATCACACTTAAAGAAGACGATACTGTTATCGGTGCACAAATTGCCGGTAATGGCGCTTCAGATATCATTTCTGAATTAGGTCTAGCTATCGAAGCTGGTATGAATGCTGAAGATATCGCATTAACAGTACATGCTCACCCAACATTAGGTGAAATGTCTATGGAAGCTGCTGAAAAAGCAATTGGATTGCCAATCCACACAATGTAATTTTTAGTCAAACTGACTAACTATATAGATCGAATAACTTTAATTAGATTTGATTGAGGTTATTTGACATCCAAGAGGGGTGCAACTCAAGTTCATGTTTGAACTTGGTTTCACCCCTTTTTTATAATTATTTAACCAAAAAGGGTAATAGATTACTAATGGCTAACACAATGAATGGAGGAATAAAATGGAATACCAATATCCACTAGACTTAGATTGGTCTAATGAAGAAATGGTTGATGTGATTGCTTTCTTTAATAAAATTGAAAATTATTATGAAAACTCGGTTAACGGTCAAGACTTAATGAATCATTATAAACGATTCAAAGAAATTGTTCCCGGCAAAGCAGAAGAAAAGCAATTATTTAAAGAATTTGAAGAAAAAAGTAATTATAATAGTTATAAAGTTGTACAAGAAGTAAAGAACAATCCTGAATTAACATCATTCAGCGCAAAATAACTTATAACGATTTAACGTTAATTATTAAAAATCATAATATCTGCATCATTAATTTTAATTAATTTCAAAAAAGTATTGAAGTTAAAGCTATATTTTGTTATTTTTATTAAGCATTAAACAAAATGTTTAATATTACTAAACAAAGTATAGCTTTTTTAAGGTGATTAGCGATGCAAATTGGAAATAAATTACGTAATTTAAGACGTCAAAAGAATTTAACACAAGAAGAGCTAGCAGAACGAACAGATTTATCAAAAGGGTACATATCTCAAATTGAGAGTCAACATGCTTCCCCTAGTATGGAAACATTTTTAAATATTCTAGAAGTGTTAGGTACTTCTCCTAGTGATTTTTTTAAAGAGAAGTCAAAAGAAAAAGTGCTATACACTAAAAATGAACGAACTATTTACGATGAATATGATAGAGGTTATGTCCTTAATTGGTTAGTAATGAAATCTAATGAATTTGAAATGGAACCGCTCATATTATCATTAAAACCAGGTGCGTCTTATAAACACTTTGATCCATCTGAGTCAGATACATTCATTTATTGCTTAAAAGGGTGTGTAACACTTACATTAGGAAATTCACGATATCAGGCAAATGAACAAGATGTTTTATATTTTAGGGCTAATGAAATACATCAATTACATAATGAAACAACCGATGAAATTGAAATTTTAATTGTTGCGACAGCATCATATTTATAAAGGGGGAGTATAGTAATGGAGTCATTGTTATCTTTTAAAGGTGTGACAAAAGGTTTTGACGATGTAACGATATTAAACAAAATGGATTTAGAGATTGAGTCAGGACATTTTTATACATTACTAGGTCCTTCAGGTTGTGGTAAAACCACAATCTTAAAACTTATAGCTGGATTCGAACAACCAGATGATGGAGATATTATATATTTAAATAAATCAATAGGTGATTTGCCTGCAAATAAAAGAAAGGTGAACACTGTTTTCCAAGATTATGCTTTATTTCCTCATTTGAATGTTTATGACAATATTGCTTTTGGTTTAAAGTTGAAAAAGCATTCCAAAAAAGATATTGATGAAAAAGTAATAAATGCTTTAAAACTAGTGAAATTATCGGGGTATGAACAACGAAATATTAATGAAATGAGTGGCGGTCAAAAGCAACGCGTTGCTATCGCAAGAGCAATAGTTAATGAGCCGGAAATTTTATTGTTAGATGAATCTCTATCTGCTTTGGATTTAAAATTAAGAACTGAAATGCAGTATGAATTGCGTGAATTACAAAAACGTTTAGGAATTACTTTCATCTTTGTTACTCACGATCAAGAAGAAGCATTAGCGCTCAGCGATTACATATTTGTTATGAAAGACGGTAAAATTCAACAATTTGGTACACCTACAGATATTTATGATGAACCGGTCAATCGCTTTGTAGCTGATTTTATAGGCGAATCCAATATTGTTGAGGGTAAAATGGTTGAGGATTTCGTAGTAAATATATATGGTCAAGATTTTGAATGTGTAGATGCTGGTATACCTTCAGGCAAAAATGTCGAAGTCGTCATTAGACCTGAAGATATTTCATTAATAGACGCAGACAAAGGGCTATTTAAAGCTACTGTTGATTCAATGTTATTTAGAGGCGTTCATTATGAAATTTGTTGCATTGATAGAAAAGGATATGAATGGGTCATACAGACAACTAAAAAAGCAGAAGTTGGAAGCGAAGTAGGACTCTATTTTGACCCTGAGGCAATACACATCATGGTTCCAGGTGAAACAGAAGAGGAATTTGATAAACGTATTGAAAGTTATGAGGAATTTGACAATGCGTAATATAAATAAAGTGCTAATCATTCCATATTTATTATGGATGGTGTTATTCATAATGGTGCCGGTTATTTTACTTGTATATTTCTCATTCACTGATTTAAATGGTCATTTTAGTTTTACAAACTATGAACAAATATTATCAATGAAATATTTAAAAATGATGTGGGATTCGATTTTTTATGCAGCATTAATTACTATAATCACTCTATTAATTAGCTACCCTGCTGCTTATTTTATTCGTTCGTCAAAAAATCAAAATATGTGGTTGCTCATTTTAATTATTCCGACGTGGATAAATCTATTACTTAAAACATATGCTTTTATTGGTTTACTAAGCCATGAGGGTTTAATAAATAGATTTCTAAATTTTATTCATTTACCTTCGGCTAATCTATTATTTACACCGGGGGCATTTTTATTAGTAGCAAGCTATATTTATATACCATTTATGATTCTACCTATATTTAATAGTATGAAAGCTATCCCGAATAATTTGTTACAAGCTTCTAGTGACTTAGGGGCTAGTCCATTTACTACATTTAGAAAAGTTATCGTACCTTTAACTAAAGAAGGTGTCATGACAGGCATTCAAGTAACATTTATTCCAGCATTATCGCTATTCATGATTACAAGATTAATTGCAGGTAATAAAGTCATCAATATTGGTACATCGATTGAAGAACAATTCCTAGTTATTCAGAATTACGGTATGGGTTCTACAATCGCCATATTCTTGATTGTATTTATGGCATTTATTTTAATCATTACTAAATCGAAATCCACGGACGAAAGAAGGCGAATTAAATGAAGTGGTATGGAAAATTATATATTGGCATTTTATTAGCTATATTATATATTCCGATATTTTTCCTTATGTTTTATTCATTTAATTCAGCGGGAAATATGATTCATTTTGAGCATTTTACTTTGGAACATTACCAAAGTCTATTTCAGAATGATCGTCTGATGTCTGTAATTTTTAATACGGTAGCAGTTGCGCTATTAGCAGCTGCAATTTCTACCATAATAGGAACATTTGGTGCCATTTCATTATATTATTTAAGAAATAAAAAATTTAAAGTAACATTATTAACGCTTAATAATGTGCTAATGGTTTCGTCTGATGTAGTTATTGGTGCCTCATTTTTAATTATGTTTACAGCAATAGGACATTTAACTGGTTTAGGACTAGGTTTTGGAACAGTGTTAGCGTCGCATATTGCATTTTGCATTCCTATCGTAGTTATCGTAGTGTTACCACAGTTATATGAAATGAATAATAATATTCTAAATGCTGCACGTGATTTAGGTGCTACCGAATCACAAATACTTGGACGTGTTTTAATACCTAATTTAATGCCTTCAATTATAGGTGGATTCTTTATGGCGCTAACATACTCATTAGATGATTTTACAGTAAGTTTCTTTGTAACCGGTAATGGCTTTAGTGTATTATCTGTAGAAGTTTACGCTATGGCACGTAAAGGTATTAGTATGGAAATAAATGCAATTTCAACTATTTTATTTACAGCTATTGTATTAGGAATTATTGGTTATTATGCAATACAACATACAGTTAAGAGACGGCAATTAACTAAGCGAGGTGTAAATCAGTGAAGCGATTTTTACAGTTAATATTAGGTGCAATTGTCGTTGGATTAATATGCTTAGGTATAAGTCACTGGTTTAAATCGCAGGATAATACTAGTACTGGTGAAAAGATATACGTGTATAATTGGGGAGAATATATAGACCCCGCTTTAATTAAACAATTTGAGAAAGAAACAGGTATTCAAGTTATATATGAAACGTTTGATTCTAATGAGGCCATGGAAGCTAAAATTAGAAATGGTGGAACCCATTATGATGTGGCTTTTCCTAGTGAATATACCGTTCAGAAATTGAAGCGTGAAAATTTATTGGAACCACTAGATCATAGTAAAATTCCAAATATAAAAAATTTAGATTCTGATTACATGAACATGTCATATGATAGACATAATAAGTATTCACTACCTTATTTCTTTGGTACTGTAGGCATCTTATATAATAAAGAGGTTTACCCAAATGGAGACTTTAGTAGTTGGCAAGCATTATATCAACCTAAATATAAAAACGATATTTTATTAGTTGATGGTGCACGAGAAATTATGGGATTAGCTTTGAACAAATTAGGATATAGTTTAAATGATACAAATCCAAGTCATTTAAAAGAAGCAGAGAAAGATTTGAATCACCTTACACCACAAGTTCGTGGTGTTGTTGGAGACGAAGTCACAATGATGCTTGAACAAAATGAGGGGAATATTGCAGTAGTATGGAGTGGTGTTGCAGCTCCTTTAGTACAAGATAGTGACAAATATAGTTATGTTATTCCAAAAGAAGGATCTAACCTATGGTTTGATAATATGGTTATTCCTAAAACCGCTCAGAATAAAGAAGGGGCTTATAAATTTATGAATTTCCTTCTTGATGCTAAAAATAATAAACAAAATACAGAATGGGTCGGATATTCTACACCAAATAAAGTGGCTCGTCAGTTGTTACCTAAAGAAGTTAGAGATGATCATCGTTTCTATCCTACTCAAAAAGAGCAATCACGATTAGAAGTCTACAAAGATTTAGGTCCTAAAACTTTAGGAGAATATAACGAAAGTTTCTTAAACTTTAAAATGTCTTTAAAATAGACTATAAATAGTAGTTATTTTATAATGAATTAGATATAATTATTTGATAAGTAAAATAAGGAGTTGTAATACATGTCAGGAGAACGTTACACGCAAATCAAACGGCCTGTGAGTCGTCTGACTGAAAAACTTTTAGGTTGGTTTAGTTGGATTTTCTTACTTATATTGACGGTTATTACAATGTTTATTGCACTCGTGTCATTTAGTAATGATACATCAATTCAAAATCTTGAAAACTCAATGAATAGTAATGAACTAATTCAGCAAATTTTAACAAATAATAGTTTAAATACAACACAATTTGTAATTTGGTTACAAAATGGTGTATGGGCAATTATCGTTTATTTCATAGTGTGTTTGCTTATTTCATTTTTAGCACTTATATCTATGAATATGAGAATACTTTCTGGATTCTTATTTTTAATTGCCTCAATTATTACATTGCCATTAGTATTATTATTCGTAACATTAATTATTCCTATTTTCTTCTTTATTATTGCAATCATGATGTTTGTAAGGAAGAGCAAGGTCGAGACAGTGCCTATATATGGTCCATCACACGGCTACGAAAATCAATATTATCCTAGAGATGAATATGATGATCGTTATTATGGATTTAATAGAAATATTAATGATGACTATGATTACGACGATCATAATCAATATAATGATTATGATGAAGACTATGTTGAATCACCACGTAAAACCAAAATATCTGAACGTCGTACACGTCGTAAAAAACCTTATTACAATGATGATATCGATAGTAATTATCGAGATAACAACTACGATGAAACAACGATTCGTAATGATGAAGAGCAAGATTTAGCAACTGATACTGAGGAAGATAAATATAATCAATATCCAAAACGTGCAATTACTGGAGAATATCAATCGGATGCTGATGATGTTGAAGCAACGGGAGTACTCTCTAGACAGGCTAAATACAACAAAAAGGCGAATAAAAAATCACAATTTGATAACACTAGTGATGAAGAGTCTTACGATTTTGCTGAAAATGTAGTAGATACTGAGCCAAAAGTTGATAAAAGAGAAGAAAAAGCACAACGTAAGAGAGAAAAAGCTGAAATTAAAGCTAAGAAAAAAGAAAAGCGCAAAGCTTATAATCAACGTATGAAAGAGCGTCGTAAAAATCAACCAAGTGCTGTTAGTCAACGTCGTATGAACTATGAAGAACGTAAACAAATCTTGAATAAAGATGACATCGAATCAGAGAAAGACGTCAACAACCAAGAAGAAGATAATAAAAACTAATATACACTTAGAACGGTTAAGTCATATATGGCTTAATCGTTTTGTGTCAATATCCAAAATTTAATTCATGAAGTTAGTCGCAAACATATTACAATTTTAGTATGATTTAATTAAATACTTTAATAATGGAGGCTAAGAAAGTGAGTAGAAAAGTAGAGTTAATTCTTGGATGGATTGCTTGTGGTTTAAGTATTATTTATTTAATTATGTCATCACTATCTTACTTTATGGTTAGGAATAACAATAATACTGAACAATATCAACAAATGATAAAACAATTTGGAAATCAAGATGTTAAAGTTACACCTGAAATGGTCAACTTTGCTATGGCTTTTTCTATGGGAACATTAATCTTTTCAACGTTGTTAGGCATTATTGGTATGTTAATCATTAAAGGTCGTCCTATTTTAGCAGGTTGTCTTTTAATTGTCGCAGCATTAGTAGGTATATTTAATATGAGTTTAATTGCAGGAATATTGTGGATTATTGTAGCAATCATGCTATTTGTTAAAAAGGATCCTAATCTACCTAAACAAAAACCTAAATCAACAAAATTAAAAATGGATGAATGGCAAACTGAAAAATCATATAATGAACGTAAGAAAGATGATCCATATATTTATTAAAATATAAAACTAAAATCTAACGATTTAGTATTTATAATGCTAAATCGTTAGATTTTTTTATAATTCTTTAAAGGTTTCTATTATTAGATAAATATTGAGGAAGCTCAATATGATGATTAAACCCCAAGCACATATATTAACCCACTTTTTATTTTTAAACGGACCCATTAATTTTTCATTACTTGTTGCTAATTCCAGAGGTATTAATGAGAAAGGTAGTGCAATACTTAAGAACACTTGTGAAAATACTAGCAATTGTTCCATTTTAGACTCATTGCCCTGGAAAATAACAAGACATATTAAAACAGGTATGACAGCCAAACTTCTTGTTACTAAGCGTCTCATCCAATTTGGTATAGAAAGTTTTAAGAACCCTTCCATAACTATTTGACCTGCGAGTGTACCAGTGATTGTTGAATTCTGACCGGATGCTAATAATGCTATTGCGAATAGTGTACTCATTATACTTCCCATTACAACACCTAATACAGGTTGTGTTCTTAAAGCTTGATATAAATCATAGAAACCACCTAAGCTATTTGAATTGACGCCATAAAACAAAGCAGCCCCTAGAACAAGTAGTAAGCAATTTACAATAAATGCGATACTTAATTGAATATTAGAATCAATTGTTGCAAATTTAATCGCTTGGGCTTTTTCAGTAAAGCTATGGCGATTATACTTACGTGATTGCACGATTGATGAGTGCAAATATAAATTATGAGGCATAATTGTAGCGCCAATAATACCTAATGCAATATACAAGATACTATGATTAGCAATAATTTGATAATGTGGAACAAATCCGTTAAGTATTTCAATTAAATTTGGAGATGAAATGTAAACTTCAAATACAAAAATCATCAGTACAGTAAAGATTAAAGTACCAACGATTGCTTCAATCTTTCTAAAACCAAATTTCATTATAAAAAGTAATAAAAATACGTCAAAAACTGTTATTAAAGCACCTATGATTAAAGGAATATTAAAAAGTAAATCCAAAGCAATCGCGCTTCCGATTACTTCAGCAATATCAGTGGCAATGATTGCAAGTTCAGCAATCCCCCAAAATATAATTGCAGTTGGTTTGTTTAAATAGTGACGAGTCATTTGTGCTAAATCTTTATCAGTAGCGATACCTAAACGAACAGTCATACTTTGTAACAACATTGCTGATAAGCTAGATATTAAAATTACAAATATTAAAGTATAACCAAATTGTGCGCCACCTTGCATTGATGTAATCCAATTTCCTGGATCCATATAACCAACAGCTACAAGTAAACCTGGTCCTAGAAAAGCTAAAAATTTCTGACTAGTACGTTGCGAGCCATTAAATTCGATTGTGCTATTAATTTCATCTAAACTACGTTGTTCTTTGTTGTCTATTGAACCCATAAAAAAACTCCTTAAACTAATATATTTTATAATAATCCAACTTTATTTTTAGGTCAACCTAATAAAATTAGGCGTAAAAAAAGGAGGGTACAGAAATAATATTTTCCAAAATTTATTTCGTTGTAACCCCAGCTTGCTTAGCTTGTAGAATTTCTTAATGAAATTCTCTTTGCTGGGGCCCCAAACCCCAACTTGCTTAGCTTGTAGAATTTCTTTGAGAAATTCACTTTGTTGGGACCCCGAACCCCAACTTGCTTAGTTTGTAGTATTTCTTTAGGAAATTCACTTTGTTGGGGTCCGCCCACCAGGCAAGGATGACTAGAATTAAAAAAGCTTGTTACAAGTACATTTTTAAATCAGTCAACTATTGCCAATATATATTTGTAGCCTGAGTCATTGAATTATGGCCCAGGCTTTTACTTAAGGTAAACATAGTTTACAACTCATATTGAATTAAATGTTTTATTTATTCATAGAATTTTAAAAATTCATCAAATGTTTCTTTTACAAAAGATAGGAAGGCTTTATCAGATTTTAATTCAGCATCTTTAGGAGAGAGGGAGCGTGCAACGAAGAACTCTCCTTTCTTAACATTCTTAACACGATCAATCGCTTTATGTAACTCATCGTCACTTAAATCTTTAATGAAGGATTTTTCAGGTTTCATGTGATCTAAACTCACTTGATAGTCTTCAGGCAATTGTTTAAGCACATCAAAGTGCTTATCAAACACTTTTACACGTTCAGCTTTATCTTTACCTTCATGCATAACACCGAACATTAAAAATAAATGGTCTTTAAATAAACCAATTTGGAAATGAGGTAGCATCTTATATCCACGTTTATTTGGAGCAAAAGCTACCCATGTATCTACAGGGGGATTTACACTTCTACGAGCATGTTTTGCAACATGTGCATAAAAAGTTTCTCCAGTTTGAGAAGTGAAATATTCACTAAAATAATCTCCTAATTGATTAAGTTGAGGTCTTACATATTCATTTAATGCTTCCATTCGAGCATCTAAGCCTTCAACTTCAAACGCTTTGAAATCTTTAGGTTTAAATGTATATTGTGTCATTAGCGTTGCTCCTTTTCAGAATAATTAATTTAAAGTTATTGTAGCATAGAATGACTCAATCATTCCAAAAGCAGAATTAAGGTTTCAAGCGTTTAAACTCACAATTATAAGGTATACAATGATGTATAGATTATAATGCCAGAAATTTTGTATAATAGAAGACAACAGGAGATGATGATATGTCACTATATGAATTTGCACAAGGTTTAATACTAGAAGCGGGCAACAAAGTTAGAATAATGATGAAAGAAGATTTAAGTATTGAAACGAAATCGAACCCAAACGACTTAGTAACAAATGTTGATAAAGCAACTGAAAACTATATATACGATGCAATTCTAAGAAGCTATCCTGATCATCGCGTCATTGGTGAGGAAGGACATGGACATCATATGGAAGACGTCAATGGTGTGGTATGGGTTGTTGATCCAATTGATGGAACTTTAAATTTTGTTCATCAACAAGAGGGATTTGCGATTTCCATAGGTATTTATCGAGATGGCAAGCCATATGCAGGTTTAGTTTATGATGTAATGAAGGATGTACTATACCATGCTAAAGTTGGCGAAGGTGCTTTTGAAAACAATCATGAATTAAAAACCATTGATAACACGCAACTTAACCAAAGTTTAATAGGAATTAATCCAAACTGGGTTACTAAGCCAAAAATGGGACCCATTTTTTCAGAGATTGTAAACCAAGCAAGAAGTTGTAGAGCTTTTGGAAGTGCGGCATTAGAAATTATAAGTGTAGCCAAAGGACAATTGGCTGCATATATCACGCCAAGATTGCAACCATGGGATTTTGCAGGTGGTTTGATTATTTTAAATGAAGTTGGTGGAATTGGAAGTAATTTAATGGGTGAACCGCTCACTATTGAAAGTGCTAATTCTATTTTAGTTGGAAATAAAGCAACGCATAATGAGATACTAGAAAATTATTTAAATCCTCATAATGAAGTATTAACAGAGTTACATCAACGTTTTAGAAAATAAAAAATGCCTCGGTCAGTCAACTTTGAAAGGTGAATTTCTTCCAAATTTTACTACCGAGACATTTTTCTATATTAAAGCCAGTTATTTTCACGATATTTCTTTTTAAGCGTGAATCCAGCGCCAAAAGTTGCAATGAAAAGTATAAATGTTAAAATCATCATTGGAATACTACCAGCTCCAACGCTGAAACTAAAAAGCACTAAAAATATTACTGCTATAATAGATAGAACCCAAAATATACCTTTAGACTTAGGTTTTTCCATCCCATACCCCACCTTTTTGTTATCTTTTACTAATAATATGATATAATAAAAAAGTTGTAATTAAAAGTGGGAGTTTACTCGAGAAAGGAATAATAAAATGACTAATAGAAGAGAAGATGTACGTAATATTGCAATCATTGCGCACGTTGACCATGGTAAAACGACTTTAGTAGATGAATTACTAAAACAATCTGGAATTTTCAGAGAGAACGAACATGTTGACGAAAGAGCAATGGACTCTAATGACTTAGAAAGAGAACGTGGTATTACAATTCTTGCTAAAAATACTGCGATTGACTATAAAGGCACAAGAATTAACATCTTAGATACACCTGGGCATGCTGACTTTGGTGGCGAAGTTGAACGTATTATGAAAATGGTTGACGGTGTTGTACTTGTTGTAGATGCATACGAGGGAACAATGCCTCAAACACGTTTCGTACTAAAAAAAGCATTAGAACAAGATTTAAAACCCGTTGTAGTAGTAAATAAAATTGACAAACCATCAGCTAGACCTGAAGGGGTAGTAGATGAAGTTTTAGATTTATTTATCGAATTAGAAGCGAATGATGAACAATTAGACTTCCCAGTAGTATATGCATCAGCTGTCAATGGTACTGCTAGTCTTGATTCAGAGAAACAAGATGAAAACATGCAATCATTATATGAAACAATCATAGATTATGTTCCAGCGCCATTAGATAATCATGATGAACCATTACAATTCCAAGTAGCATTATTAGATTATAATGATTATGTAGGACGTATAGGTGTAGGACGCGTATTTAGAGGTAAAATGCGTGTCGGTGATAACGTGTCACTTATTAAATTAGACGGTACAGTTAAGAATTTCCGTGTGACTAAGATTTTCGGTTATTTTGGATTGAAACGTGAAGAGATCGAAGAAGCACAAGCTGGTGATTTAATTGCGGTTTCAGGAATGGAAGATATTAACGTAGGTGAAACAGTTACACCTACAGATCACCAAGAAGCTCTCCCTGTATTACGTATTGATGAACCAACTCTTGAAATGACATTCAAAGTAAATAATTCACCATTTGCAGGACGTGAGGGTGATTATGTCACTGCACGTCAAATCCAAGAACGTCTAGATCAACAACTTGAAACAGACGTTTCATTAAAAGTTACGCCAACTGATTCTCCTGATACATGGGTAGTTGCAGGTCGTGGTGAGTTACATTTATCTATCTTAATTGAGAATATGAGACGTGAAGGTTTTGAACTTCAAGTATCTAAGCCACAAGTTATTTTACGTGAAATTGACGGTGTTCTAAGTGAACCTTTCGAACGTGTTCAATGTGAAGTGCCTTCTGAAAATGCAGGTTCAGTAATTGAATCATTAGGTGCACGTAAAGGTGAAATGTTAGACATGTCGACTACTGATAACGGATTAACGCGTTTAATCTTTATGGTACCTGCACGTGGTATGATTGGATACACAACTGAATTTATGTCTATGACTCGTGGATATGGTATTATCAACCATACATTCGAAGAGTTCAGACCTCGTGTTAAAGCACAAATTGGAGGTAGACGTAATGGTGCGCTTATCTCAATGGACCAAGGTCAAGCAACTGCATACGCTATCATCAATTTAGAAGATCGTGGTGTTAACTTCATGGAGCCAGGTACTGAAGTCTACGAAGGTATGATTGTTGGTGAACATAATCGTGAAAATGATTTAACTGTTAATATTACTAAAGCGAAACATCAAACAAACGTACGTTCAGCAACTAAAGATCAAACACAAACTATGAACCGACCAAGAATTCTTACTCTTGAAGAAGCTTTAGAATATATTAATGATGATGAACTAGTAGAGGTTACTCCTCAAAGTATTCGTTTAAGAAAGAAAATCTTAAATAAATCATTACGTGAAAAAGAAGCTAAACGTGTTAAACAAATGATGCAAGATGAGTAATTAAAGTTTATAACGTAAAATATAGTTTGAAACATCAAATTTGAAAGCCAGTAAATGAAATTTTGTCATTTCATTTACTGGCTTTTTTGAGTAAAACCTAATTAAATTTACTAAAAAAATTACAATTCTTCACTCTTAACGAAGTTAAACGGTTGGTGTTTATTAAGACGTTGTTTTGGTCTATCTAAACGACTTTTACAATCATCGCACATAAAAGTTCTTATAGGATTATTTCGAAGTCGTTTGGCTTCAACCGTATTTTCATCAATTAAAACCTTTGTATCACAAATGATACACTGAACTTCACGCAAATTAGATCACCTCTATATGCGTAACATACTTAAATTCATGTGAGTATCCTTTTTCATCTGGGTTGAAAACAAAGCTGTCTACTGCATTATCATCATACATACGCTTTCCATCTTTCGCAAATTGGAAAAATAGATAAGGTAATAACTCTATTGGAACTTCAATTGAGGACTCATCATTAAATAATTTTATCGCAGTAGCATCGTCTTTTGGTTCTGCAATTTTAAAGAAAGGTGTCATATTGATTGCATATGAATCTTCTAATACAGAACGCTTACGATATTTTATCTCTGAGTTTAAAGTAGGTGGATTCGTTTGACCTTCAAGAATCGCTCTATTCCATTCGCGATTATCTTCGAATCTAATTGGTTTCGTTCCTTCAAACACACCACTTTCAATGTCTTCAATTTCTACTTTTCTATCATCGAATATCCAAGTTGTACTATCTAAAGTGATAGGGAACTTGACTAAGCCTTTGATTTGAATCATTTTTTGCCCACTCCCTAATTTCATTCTAGTCATTATTTTATCACAATTAAATTCTTGTATTCACTGAATAAACTTGCTTTTTAAAAAGTAGTAAGATAAACTTTTGATATGAAGATATTTAATGATAGGGGGAGTATGTGATGCCGAAGCAATCGAAGATGAGTAACGTGGCTTATGAGCAATTAAATCAAGATGCTGATAGAATCTTACATTTAATTAAAGTTCAAATGGATAATTTAACTTTACCTTCATGCCCGTTATATGAAGAAGTTCTCGACACACAAATGTTTGGTTTACAAAAAGAAGTTGATTTTGCAGTTAAGCTTGGCTTAGTTGATAAAGAAGACGGCAAAAATTTAATGCTTTGTTTAGAAAAGGAATTATCTAAACTTCATGAAGCGTTTACAAATGTAAAATAACTATCGATTAAATATATAAGTAAAGTTTATTCATTTACTTTTCGTTTATAAATTTGAGTTATTTGTAATATTAATTACATACAAATTATCTCACCATAGTGACTGAAATATTATGTTTATAATATTTTCAGTCATTTTATATTTTAAGCATTATTATCATATTAAATATAAAAATATTGAAAGTAATAATTAGATTTAAATTTAGTTTATATTTGTTAAACAACGAGCACAAAGTATATAATAGTTTAGACAGTAAATTTGGTTTAAAACGTAATTTTATTTACCATTATAATTTTAAAATTCTAGAATTGGATGATCATTTTTATGAGTAATTTAAAAAATATATTTAGATACATAGGTAGAACTGCTAAGTTCATCGATTATCCATTATTAATTACATACGTTGTTTTATGTCTTTTCGGTTTAATCATGGTTTATAGTGCAAGTATGGTTGCTGCAACTAAAGGGACGTTAACAGGTGGACTTGAAGTATCTGGCACGTATTTTTATAATAGACAACTCATTTACGTTATTATGAGTTTTATTGTCGTATTTTTTATCGCTTTTATGTTGAATATTAAAATATTACAACAACCCAATATTCAAAAATGGATTATGATTATAATCTTCGTATTACTATTTTTAACACTTATTATAGGTAAAAATATTAACGGATCTAAAAGTTGGATAAATCTTGGATTTATGAACTTGCAAGCATCGGAATTATTGAAAATTGCATTCATATTATATATTTCATATGTAATAAGTAGAAAATTACCGCAAGTAAGAGAGAAAATTAAAGTAATTGCTGCGCCACTTTTTTTAATAGGCGTATGCTTATTTTTAGTATTGTTGCAAGGTGATATTGGGCAAACATTGTTAATCATGATTATTATTGTTTCAATGTTTATTTTTGCAGGTATCGGTGTTCAAAAATTAGTAAGAGGACCGGTTTTGCTTATTGCTGGAAGTTTCATCGCGATTGCATTGCTCTTTATTGTAAGTGGAATGATGCCACATTATTTGAAAGCGCGTTTTAGTACATTAATGAACCCATTTAGTTCAGAAGCCGGTACAGGTTATCATTTAACCAACTCATTGATGGCAATTGGAAATGGTGGATTATTTGGTCGTGGTTTAGGCAATGGAATTATGAAACTTGGTTATTTACCAGAAGCACATACTGACTTTATATTTGCAGTCATTTGTGAAGAACTTGGTTTAGTAGGTGGATTATTCGTCATTTGCTTATTATTCTTCATAGTTTATCGTGCTTTCGTATTAGCTACTAAAACACCATCATATTTCTATAAATTAATTTGTGTAGGCGTTGCTAGTTATATTGGAAGTCAGACTTTTGTCAATTTAGGTGGTATTTCAGCAACGATTCCATTAACTGGTGTACCTCTACCATTTATAAGTTTTGGTGGTTCATCTATGTTGAGTTTAAGCATCGCAATGGGTCTGCTATTGTTAGTCGCAAAACAAATAAAAATTGATGAAAAACGATCACAAAAAGCTAGAAAACAAAAACTAGGTATAACTAGATAATCTCTTAAATAAGGATGATAACCTTTACGTGAAATAAGCTTGATTTCATGTAAAGGTTTTTTACATTTTTATGAAAACATAATATACAACGTCATTGGAAGTGGAGTATTATTATTTAAAATGATAATATGAAATTATAACTAATGATAATTTTTAGTGATTACCATAGAAATATTTATTTTTTAATAGTTTATTAATACGGAAATCATTTTCATTCATTATAGTTACTTTACAAATTTTACAACAACTATTTAATAAATAAATATAGCTTTATTTTTTGAGTTAGTATAAAATTTTATTATCTAATTAGTTAGAATATTCAAACTTTAAAAGGGGAGTGCCTTTTTTGAAAAATATAAAAAAATTATTAGTAGCTAATCGTGGCGAAATTGCAATTAGAATTTTTAGGGCAGCAACAGAATTAAATATTAAAACAGTGGCAATATACTCAAATGAAGATAAAAACGCTTTGCATAGATATAAAGCAGACGAATCTTATTTAGTAGGAAAGGATTTGGGACCAGCCGAAAGTTATCTAAACATTGAACGTATTATAGATGTGGCTAAACGAGCTGGTGTAGATGCCATTCATCCTGGTTATGGTTTTTTAAGTGAAAATAAACAATTTGCACAACGTTGTGATGAAGAAGGAATTAAATTCATTGGTCCGCATATAGAACATTTAGATATGTTTGGAGATAAAGTCAAAGCTAGAACAACTGCAATAAATGCTAATTTGCCTGTTATTCCCGGTACAGATGGACCGATTGAAAACTTTGAAGCAGCAAAAGCATTTGCTCAAGAAGCTGGCTTTCCTTTAATGATTAAAGCTACGAGTGGTGGTGGCGGTAAAGGGATGCGTATCGTACATGAAGAAGGAGAATTAGAAGATGCATTCCATCGAGCTAAATCTGAAGCCGAAAAGTCATTTGGTAATAGTGAAGTATATATTGAAAGATACATAGATAATCCCAAACATATTGAAGTACAAATTATTGGGGATGAATATGGTAATATTGTTCATTTATATGAACGTGATTGTTCGGTGCAACGTCGTCATCAAAAGGTAGTGGAAGTAGCTCCTTCAGTTGGCTTATCAAAAGAATTACGAGAACGAATTTGTAATGCAGCATTACAATTAATGAATAATATCAAATATGTTAACGCAGGTACGGTAGAATTCTTAGTATCAGGGGATGAGTTCTTCTTTATTGAAGTTAATCCTCGAGTTCAAGTAGAACATACAATAACTGAAATGATTACTGGTATAGATATTGTTAAAACTCAAATTTTAGTTGCTGATGGTGCTAACTTATTTGATGAACGCGTTTCTATGCCACAACAAGAAGAAATTCAAACATTAGGTTATGCAATTCAATGTCGTATAACAACAGAAGATCCATCTAATGACTTTATGCCAGATTCAGGTACTATTATCGCTTATCGATCTAGTGGTGGTTTTGGGATACGTTTAGATGCTGGTGACGGTTTCCAAGGTGCAGAAATATCTCCTTATTATGATTCACTATTGGTTAAGTTATCAACACATGCGGTTACATTTAAACAAGCTGAAGAAAAGATGGAACGCTCTCTTCGTGAAATGCGTATACGTGGTGTGAAAACTAACATTCCGTTTCTAATTAACGTGATGCGTAATGATCAATTCCGCAGTGGGGATTATACGACTAAATTTATAGAAGAAACACCCGAATTATTTAATATTGCACCGACTCTAGATCGTGGTACTAAAACGTTAGAATATATCGGTAATGTAACGATTAACGGTTTCCCTAATGTTGAAAAAAGACTCAAACCTGATTATGAATCGACAGCTATACCACAAGTGCCACATAGTAAAATTAATACGTTGAATGGAACGAAACAGCTGCTAGATAGTAAAGGACCTAAAGCAGTAGCTAATTGGGTACGAGAGCAAAGCGACGTATTGGTCACTGATACTACTTTTCGTGATGCACACCAATCACTCTTAGCAACTCGCGTTCGTACTAAGGATATGATGAATATTGCTTCTAAAACTGCTGAAGTGTTTAAAGATAGTTTCTCTTTAGAAATGTGGGGAGGCGCAACATTTGATGTCGCTTACAACTTTTTAAAAGAAAATCCATGGGAACGACTAGAAAGATTACGTAAAGCAATTCCCAATACTTTATTCCAAATGTTATTACGTGCTTCAAATGCAGTTGGCTATAAAAATTATGCTGATAATGTGATTGAAAAATTCGTAAAAGAAAGTGCGAATGCAGGCGTAGATGTCTTTAGAATTTTCGACTCACTTAACTGGGTAGATCAAATGAAAGTTGCAAATGAAGCGGTTCAAAATGCAGGTAAGATTTCTGAAGGTGCAATCTGTTATACCGGTGATATATTAAATCCTGAACGTTCAAATGTATTTACACTTGAATACTATGTGAAATTAGCAAAAGAACTTGAACGTGAAGGGTTCCATATCTTAGCAATTAAAGACATGGCAGGATTGTTAAAACCTAAAGCAGCATATGAACTTATAGGAGAATTAAAATCTGCAATAAATTTACCGATACATTTACACACACACGATACAAGTGGAAATGGTCTACTTATCTATAAAGAAGCGATAGATGCAGGTGTAGATATCATTGATACAGCTGTTGCATCAATGAGTGGTTTAACAAGTCAACCTAGCGCCAATTCGTTGTATTATGGATTAAATGGTTTTAATCGAAATCTAAGAGCAGATATTGAAGGATTAGAAGAACTCAGTCACTATTGGAGTATTGTACGTCCATACTACAGTGACTTTGAAAGTGACATTAAGTCTCCTAATACCGAAATTTATGAACATGAAATGCCTGGTGGACAATATTCAAATTTAGGACAACAAGCAAAAAGTTTAGGTTTAGGTGAACGTTTCCACGAGGTCAAAGATATGTATCGTCGTGTTAATTTCTTATTTGGCGATATCGTAAAAGTAACACCATCATCTAAAGTTGTAGGTGATATGGCGCTTTATATGGTGCAAAATGACTTGGATGAGCAATCAGTCATCAAAGAAGGCCATAAGTTAGACTTCCCTGAATCGGTTGTATCTTATTTTAAAGGTGATATAGGTCAGCCAGTCAATGGCTTTAATAAGGAATTGCAAGATGTCATCCTCAAAGGTCAACAACCACTAACAGAACGTCCAGGTGAGTATTTAGATCCTGTGAATTTTGATGAAATTAGACAAGAACTTGAAGCAAAAGATTATGGTGAAGTGACTGAACAAGATGTAATCAGTTATGTATTATATCCAAAAGTATTTGATCAGTTTATGCAAACAAAACAACAATATGGTGACTTATCATTATTAGATACGCCAACGTTCTTCTTCGGTATGCGTAATGGTGAAACAGTCGAAATAGAGATTGATACTGGTAAACGATTAATTATTAAACTTGAAACAATTAGTGAGCCGGATGAAAATGGTTATCGAACAATTTATTATGTTATGAATGGTCAAGCACGTCGTATTTCTATAAAAGATGAAAATATTAAAACAAATACGAACTTGAAACCTAAAGTTGACAAATCAAATCCTAGTCATATTGGTGCTCAAATGCCTGGTTCGGTAACTGAAGTTAAAGTTACAGTTGGTGAAGAAGTAAAAGTAAACCAACCTTTATTAATTACAGAAGCGATGAAGATGGAGACAACGATTCAAGCACCATTCAATGGAACTATAAAACAAGTAACGGTTGTAAACGGCGATGCGATTGCAACAGGTGACTTACTTATTGAAATTGAAAAAGCAGATTAAAATCAAAATATATTTTAAAAATGAGCTAATTAATAAATATTTATAAACGTCATCGTTAATAAAATTTTAAAATAAAAAGGAGGTGTGAATGAACCATTCACATCTCCTTTTATACTAATAGGTTATTTAATTTTTTCACTTCTAATGGTACGTAGCATTAACATAATAAAGTAAGCTATCATACCGAATAATATTGTGATAAATAAAGCGTGTAAAAGTGCAATGAATAAATTTACATTAGTCATTACAGATAGTGCACCAGTAATTACTTGTAAGATGATAAGGATAAATGCAGTTGTATACCCATATCGAATTGTTCTATTCTCAGAGTAATTTTTAACTGCATGAATAAACGTTATCATTATCCAGAAGAACGTTATAAATGCCATACCACGATGCGCAAATTGTACCCAATCTTGCTCTGTATGTGGAATGATGTCATGGAAAGGTAAAGGCCAGCCACCATATGCTAAACTTGCTTTTGCATGTCTAACTAAAGCACCAGTATATATTGTTAAATACACAATACCTGTCATCATCCATGTTAATCTTCTTAATGGCTTTCTGATATATAGTTCATCAGCTTCATATTTTTTATCGACTTCAAAAATGATAAGCATTAAAACAAACACTGAAGAGAAACTGATTAAAGATATGCCAAAGTGCAGTGCTAATACGTATGAATTTTGTTGCCAAATGACAGCTGCTGCACCAATCAATGCTTGAACTAGTAAAAATGCAATACTAATTATTGCTAATGGCTTTACCTCTCTAATATAGCCAATATGTTTCCATGCTGTAATAGCTAACCACAGTACAACGATTAATGATAAACCAGAGATGGCACGATGACTTAATTCGATAATTGTATCGATAGGTAAATTTTGAGGGAGTAATGCACCGTGACATAAAGGCCAAGAAGATCCACATCCATCTTCCGAGCCAGTCTTAGTAACTAATGCACCACCAAGTTGTACAAATGCCATTATGATAGTTGCTAATACAGATAACCACTTAAGGTTTCGTTTGTTAAACAATATTATACACCCCATCATTAATCAAGAGTATTTTGACAGTGTAGATAAATTAGTACTGAATGCTCTTAATTAATGTCTATTTTTATTACAATTTTATTATTAAAATAATTATACAACAATAGGAACTAACAAAAAATTAATGAAGTAGAATGTCGTTAAAGTGTCACAATTAAATTTGATATAAACTAGTCAATTTTTAGTAATTGCTATATCATAGTATTATATGAAAATTTTAAGGAGGGGGATCATGAGCAAAGAGCAAACTTTGACACAACCATCGAGCCGTGTATCGTTTAAAGAGTTACAACAAATTATTAAGATGGGTTTAGTTCAAGGTAACTTAATTCCTGCATTTGCAGGTGCTTGGTTAGCTGTTGTGATGAGCAATCATTCCTTCCTATCGTCAATACCTCAAATTCTATTAATGTTGATTGGATCAACATTAATTATGGGTGGCGCTTGTGCATTAAATAATTATTATGATCAAGATATTGACAGAATAATGCCAAGTAAGCAAAATAGACCGACAGTTAATGATAGAATTTCAGATAAAAATTTATTAATTTTAAGTTTTGGTATGATGTTAGTAGGAGAAGCTTGTTTATTCTTATTAAATGTACCATCAGGTGTATTAGGACTCATCGGCATTGTGGGTTATGTGTCTTATTATTCAATTTGGTCTAAAAGACATACAACTTGGAACACAGTAGTAGGGAGTTTTCCGGGTGCAGTACCACCATTAATTGGTTGGGTTGCTATTGATGGAAATATAAGTCTTATTGCAATTGTATTATTTTTAGTTGTTTTTTGTTGGCAACCAATTCATTTCTATGCTCTAGCAATTAAACGAAGTGATGAATATTCATTAGCAAATATACCTATGTTACCATCTGTTAAAGGATTTAAACGTACTAGAATAAGTATGTTTATATGGTTAGTCTTTTTACTTCCGCTACCATTTCTTTTATCAAGTCTAGGGACAACATTTGTAGTATTAGCGACATTGCTTAATTTAGGTTGGCTTTATGTTGGTTTAACTTCTTTTAAGAAAGCGACAGATCAAACTAAATGGGCAACAAAAATGTTTATTTACTCCCTAAATTATTTAGTAGTATTTTTCGTTTTAGTTGTTGTTATCTCACTGATAAAAATGATTTAAAATATACAAATTTAATAAGGATGAAATATATGAATTTACCAATTCTACCGACGATTAGTACAAGTTGTATTGTGATTAGTGCTATCTTTGTTGCCATTGGATGGTGGCAAATCTGGCATAGAGATATAGATAAGCACAAGAAAACAATGTTATGGGCAGCAATCTTTGCATTAACTTTCTTTATTATCTATGCATCAAGAACTATATTTATAGGTAATACAGATTTCGGGGGACCAGACTCAGTTAGAACGTATTATAAAATTTTCTTAATTTTCCACATTAATTTAGCTACAATTGGTGGCGTTCTAGGGCTAATTCAAATTATTACAGCATATAAAGATAAATTTAAATGGCATAGAAAAGCAGGTCCAATTGCATCAGTTATATGGTTCTTTACAGCTATCACTGGTGTAGCAGTTTACTTACTTTTATATGTATTTTACCCAGGTGGAGAAACGACTTCGCTAATTAAAGCAACATTGGGATTATAATCGAATTTAGTGTAACAACTTAAATACAAATTGATTGAGACTAAGACATCATTGTCTTAGTCTTTTTTGTAACATCAATATCAATTTATTTGTAAAAGGATGACTTGGTAAAAGTAGTCTTGCTAAGTAGTATGTCTTGATTAGTAAAATAGTTATTTTGTACAATAGATATAATTCAAAACAGGTGGGTGAAAGATGGCAAAATTAATAATTAAAGTTTTAGGTGTAATATTTTTAATATTATTTCTTATATATTTATTTTACTCACCTAGACTTAAATTTGATGTATTAGAAAATCCAAATAAAACTGTTTCAACTAATCATTCAGAACAAACGCCTAAGACACGTAACACTAGTGAAAATCCATCACCAAAAGAGGGCGTAGGTACTTGGATTAGTAAAGATATAGATGATTTAACTGATAAATTCGGTCAAGCAAGTCGTACATATCCATTTAAAGGGCACTATATGAATTACGTATTTAAAAAAGATGAACAATATTACATTGTTTCAACTAAAGAGAATAAAATAAAATCAGTTTATGTAACGGGAAGTAAAGCTAATGTTTCCCCTTTAAAAATTAATGAGAGTGCATCACATATTTTTGAAAATACAAGTATTAACCCGGATCCTTCTATTAAAGTGAATGGTCAAAGTTATAATTTCGAATTATCTGATGAAGATATAAAAACACAAACATTGATTAAATATGGAAATGTTTATGCACAAGTTTACGTGGATCAGCAATCGAATCAAATTATGGGGATTCGCTTTCTTGATAAAGAGGCACTAGCATTTCTTAAGCCATATCCTTTAGCTAATGAATCTGATGATGACTATAATGAAGAAGATTTTGATAAAGCTAAGAAAGATAATCTTCCTTATGAACAAAATCCTAATCAATTAATGACGCTATATGAAATTACGAATGAGATGAGAAAGTTAAAAAATATTAAACCACTAAAAGTCAATTCAGATATAGCTCACATTGCATCAGTAAACTTATATGAGGCAACAGGTTCTAATGATGTTGAATTTACTGAGGATGCTTTGAAAAGCCAATTAAGCAACGAAAACATTTCATTCATTTCTACAAGCCAAAATGTCGGATATGATTTTGATGATGTACCGACACTAATTCACAGTTGGATGAATTCTGATATGCACCGTTCTAGAATGTTGAATACTAAATATGAGGAAATGGGTGGAGAAGTTATGAAAGATTATTATTCACTTATTTTTCTAGAAAAATAATCTATTAATGGAAGGGGGAACCATACATTGTATACAGAAGAAACAATGTCAATTCTTGATGATATAGAAGGACTATCGGATATGATTGTTCAATCTGAACTTTATCATGATTTTCGCGCAGCACAAGAGATACTAAACAATGATGATGAAGCACATCTTATGTATCAGGCTTTTTTGAAATCTAAAGTTGTTTATGATGAAGTTATGCGTTTTGGCAAATATCATCCTGATTATCAAAAGGTTATGTTAGAAACAAGAAGACGTAAAAGAGCTTATGAAATGTTACCAGTCGTCATGGATTACAAATCTAAAGAGGTAGCTCTACAAAATCTAATTGATGAAGTAGTAAGTAAAATAGCATTTTCAGTTTCGGAAAATGTCAAAATTGAAGCGGGAAATCCATTCTTTAAAACAGGTCATGATGGATGTGCGACAGGTGGTACTTGTAATTGTAGTTTGTCATAAAATAAGGAGAAAGAAATCATATTGCATTTGATTTCTTTCTCCTTTTACTTTATAGTGCGTTTATTTCTCAATGTTGAGACTTAATTTGAATTGTTTACCTAAATCTGGGCGATCTGTTACTAATGTATGAACACCTTTATGATATAAATCGGTCATTAGGTCAATGCTATTAATTCCGTAAAATCCAGGCACTATATTTAATAAGTTTAACCATTGTATAAAACGTTTAGAAGTCAATGGAATACCTTTAAATTGGGTAGGCATTTGAAATGTATCAGCAACGGGTTGATACTTATTTCCTAATCCTAAATTAAATTTGATAAATCCTTCTGCAACTTCTTTTTGACTTGCTCCAATAGCAACTTGTCCTTTACTTATTTCTCTAAAGCGATCATTTTGTTCTTTGTAAAAGCTAGTTACTAATACGCGATTTTGTGCCTGATTATTAATAATATCTTCATACATTTTTGTTGGCGAACTGTTCCTTCATAACTATCTGGTGCATCTTTTAAATCAACATTAATATACATATTAGGATACATTTTTAAAAGCTCATCAAAAGTTAATATTTTTGCTTCATCATGACCACGATATGGAAATTGGCCATTAATATCTTTAAAGTGATAACCAGCATCTAAACGCTTTAATTCTGAAATTCTATGATCACTTACCTTACCTGAACCATTTGTAGTACGATCTACAGTAGCATCGTGAAAGACAATTAGTTTTTCATCTTTAGTAAGTCGAACATCAGTTTCAAAACCATCTAAGTTGTAAGCGACGGCATTATCGAATGCCAATTGGGTTTGCTCAGGTCTGACTGTCATGCCGCCTCTATGTGCAAAAATGTATGGTGCCTTACCATTAAAGAATTTAGGGATTTCTTTAGTTTTATTTACCTTATTACCTTTATTTATAATAAATAAACTACCCAAAAAACTAACGCTCGCTAAGCTCAAATTAAGAACCCATCGTTTTTTGATCGTCATTTATATTGCCTCCTTGTTATTATTGAATTAAGCGTACCAAACTTCACACCAACGAAAAAGTAAATAGCTGTTTGATGCACAGGGATACAGTTCATGGGATTAAAGGATTTTATAATATAAATAGTCGTGGTATAGTTATTATGCATAATAAATGGAGTGTGTATAGTATGGAATTAATTCCAAGAGTGAGTTTAATTGTTTATTTAAAACATATTAAGCATGAGCGTCAAATTAGAAAGTATGGACATATTATTTATACGAATAAGCAACGTAAATATGTTGTATTGTATGTTAATGAAAATGACGCAGATGCAATTGTTCATAAATTAATGAAACTAAAATACGTTGTGGATATAGACGGATCACCTTATAAATATTTGAAAAAAACTTATGAAAAAGAAAAACATGAAATTCTATAATTTTATTGCATGGGTGGAATCCAATTTTGTAGTCGTAATACACTTATCAAATACTTAAAGTATTGGTCTAACGTGTGGAACGCTTCTGATGGTTGTACATCTATACCGAATATAGGTACATTATATTGATTTGCTTGATTATTAATGAGTTCAAATTTTTTATTACTGTCAGGATATGGATATTTAAGCGCATCAAGCATGATGTACATAGCTTGGAAATGATTACCTGAAGTTGGATTCATAATCATTGCAACTGATGAAAGTTGTTTTGAAGATTGTGGTGTATGAAAGTATACAATTTTATTTATCCGGAGATGGTTGTATTCTATTAAGGTATCAAATTCAAATAGGTCTGTTAATCCTTCTCCCAATACGATAAATGACTGTTTCATAATATAATCCTTCTCCTTTTTACAACAAATTATAATAAATAACCTAGAGAAATGGAAGTGTAAGTCAAGATGAGAGTTATTGCTGGAAAACATAAAAGTAAAGCCTTAGAAAGTTTAGAAGGTCGTAATACACGTCCAACTATGGATAAAGTGAAAGAAGGTATATTTAATAGCTTACAAGAAGTACATGGTTTAGGTTTAGACTTATTCGCTGGAAGTGGCGCATTAGGTATTGAAGCATTATCTCGTGGTATGGAAAAAGTCATATTTGTAGATCAAAATTTTAAAGCTGTTAAAGTGATACAAGCTAATTTAAATCAATTAGACCTACGTGATCAATCTGAAGTTTATAAAAATAATGCTGATCGTGCATTGAAAGCTTTAAAAAAGAGAGAGATTCAATTTGACTATATTTTTCTTGACCCTCCATATAATAAAGGTTTGATTGATAAAGCTTTAGAGCAAATTGCAGAGTTTAATTTATTGAAAGAAAATGGTATCATCATTTGTGAGTTTAGCAATCATGAGCAAATCAACACAAATGGATTTAAAGTGATTAAACAATATCACTATGGTCTTACTGATACTTTGTTACTAGAAAAAGGAGAACAAAATGGCTAAAACGAAGGCGGTCATTCCTGGTAGTTTTGATCCTATTACATATGGACACATCGATATCATCGAAAGAAGTGCAGGGCGCTTTGATGAATTACATATTTGTGTGTTAAAGAATAGTAATAAAACTGGAACGTTTAATATTGACGAGCGAATGACATTAATTGAAGAATCTGTAAAACATTTATCAAATGTTGAAGTACATAATTATAACGGTTTGTTAGTAGATTTTTGTGACAAAATTGGTGCTCAAACAATCATTAGAGGGTTGAGAGCAGTCAGTGATTTTGAGTATGAATTGAGACTAACATCAATGAATAAAAAACTAAATAATAATGTAGAAACGATGTATATGATGACTAGTACAAACTATTCTTTTATTAGTTCGAGCGTCGTAAAAGAAGTGGCGCAATATAAAGCTGATATATCAGATTTTGTACCTCCAAATGTTGAGAAAGCATTAAAAGAAAAATTTAAAAAGTAATAGATGAGGTTAAAATAATTCCATTCAAAACTGTACGAGGCAAATTTAATTTGTATAGGTCTACATTTATTCCGCATTAGCCGACTAGGACTGAGAAAGAGCTTTAAATTAAGCATTTCTCAGTCCTAGTTCTTTTTATTAATTATTACAGGTGTATTAAAATCATTAGCTCTTTGACCAGATATTAAATTATAAATATGAGTTGCTTTAATTTCATTTTTAAATAAAGAGGCAGTTTCCTTGTTAATATTTGTAACAAAATAGCGATTAGGGAATTGTTTTTTTAAGTACTTTAAATACTGTTGCCCTCTTTGATTCATGCCTAGAATTCGCACTCCCCAAATTTCATCATCAAAATCACTTTTGTTAATGTTTAGTAATATTTGCATCAGAACGCGCTGTATATGCGTGTATGTGAAACGTTTAGTTTTAATTAAAGACATAAACGTGTCGAAATCTTGCGCATTTTGAATGTTTGATTTGAGACGATGTTCAAAGCCCTCAGACATGGTATAAATGTGTGATAATTCTTCAGAGGAGCGACTTAAAATATTATATTTAATAAAATTAAACGTTTGCTTCTTCAAAAGGTGTGGCGTTTCATATAAATGCTTTATATCTGTTGGTACGACATCTTTCCAGGTGTTTTCTTTATTTAATAAAGCGTGTCTAATAGCTGAGCCACTTGCGAAACTGTCATGTTTAATCTCTTGATCGTGATGTGCGGTAGATTGACGTTGAATAGCGATTCTTCTTATAGTTGGAGCTATATTGCTAATGGCTTTTATGTATGCTACACCTAATATATTGTTAGGAGAGCGTAACACTTGTTGATCATCAATTAGGTCATGTACAATTTTGGCGTAACTGTTCCCTTGTTTAATTAAGTCTTGAAAATATGACGATTGTTCAAGCGAGTTAATATTAGATGCTACGTTTTCAAGACGTGAAATGTCATTGATTTCACTGCCAAATGCAATAGTATCAATATCTAAATAGTGAGCTACTTTAATTGCAAAAGTTGCAAAATAATCACTCGATGACAGACTAGCAATCGCTGGAAGTTCAACAACTAAATCAACGCCTGACAAAGCCATCTTTGTTCTCAAGAATTTATTATAAATTGCTGGCTCGCCACGCATGACGAAATTGCCACTCATAATTGCAATACTTATCTCCGCGTCGGACTGTAACTTAGATTGTTGAGCGTGATATAAGTGGCCATTATGAAATGGATTATATTCTGTGATTAGTCCAACACTTTTCATTTGCAATTCATCCTTTCGATATTCATTATTAGTATTGTAACAGATAAAAGTATGTTAAGAAAAAATCTTGACAACTTATACTTGTAAAGTTAAAATAAATTTTGTGTTTGTTAGAGGTGAAGCCATATGAAATGGTCAATAACGCAATTAAGAAAATATCAAGGTAAGCCATTTGAATTCAATCAAACGGCAAATTTTGAACATTTAATAGAACCTTTAGGCTTGATTGATTTATCAGACATCAATGTTGAAGGTGAATTAACCGTTAAAGCCAATGAAGTTATTGCAGATATTCATTTAACTGGAACATATACAATGCCTTGTGCACGTACGCTTGTACCTGTAGAAGTTCCTTTAGATGTAAGAACATCTGAAATATTTGATTTGGAAGGTTATGACAGTTATACCGATGAAGAAGTAGAAGAGGATGAACACTATCATCTAGCTACTGATGGTATGATTAATATTCGAGACATTGCTGAAGAATTGGTAATCATTGAGAAACCGATGAGAGCTTTCTCTGAGAATAGCGATCAGATGCTTACAGAAGGTAATGGTTGGGAAGTTATTGACGAAGATCAAATGATTGAACTTGAAAAAGAAAAAGACAATGATGATTCCCAAACGCAACAAGTTGATCCTAGGCTTCAAAAATTACAACAATTATACGATAAAGAGTAATAGCAGGTTGTTTTAAATTATTGTATAATGATTTAATGACCTAACACTTAAGATATGTGTTTAATATTAAGGAGGATATATCATGGCAGTACCAAAAAGAAGAACGTCTAAAACTAGAAAAAACAAACGTCGTACTCACTTCAAAATTTCAGTACCTGGTATGACTGAATGCCCAAGTTGTGGGGAATACAAATTATCTCACCGCGTATGTAAAAACTGTGGTTCATACAACGGTGAAGAAGTCGTTTCTAAATAATCGACTTAATGATTTTAGTGAAGCATGGACAATTTAATTTTGTTCGATGCTTCTTTTTTATCAATAATCAAATTTTATAATAATCGACGATAAAAATGGTTATACATATAATGTTTAAGTTTCCATTATGATCGATTTAGTTATGTTAATATAAATTAGTAAACACCATCAATAATAGCTACTATAAAATGGAGAACTATATGGAACAAATTACGTCAGCACAAAACAGTAAGATAAAAAATGCGAATAAATTAAAGAAAAAGCGAGATCGTGATAAAACTGGACAAGCATTGATTGAAGGTATTCATTTAATCGAAGAAGCTTACCAAAGCGGCATTGTCATTAAGCAACTATTTGTAATTGAACCAAATAGAACAGATGAAGCGCTTAAGGATTATGCTGAAGAGACATTTGAAATTAATATGAAAGTTGCAGAATCATTATCAGGTACGATAACACCTCAAGGTTTTTTTGCTGTAATTGAAAAGCCTAAATATGATGTTACGCAAGCCAAACAAGTATTATTAATCGATCGCATTCAAGATCCGGGTAATCTAGGCACATTAATTCGTACTTCTGATGCAGCGGGAATAGATTTGATTGTAATGGAAAAAGGTACAGCCGATCCATATCAAGACAAGGTTTTACGAGCAAGTCAAGGTAGTGTATTTCATATTCCGGTTATTAACGCAGATTTGAAAACATTTATCGCTGATTTTAATGGACCAGTTTATGGTACTGCGCTTGAGAATGCGCAACCATATAAGGAGGTAGCATCTCAAGATATATTTGCCTTATTACTAGGTAATGAAGGTGAAGGTGTGAACAATGCATTATTAAATGAAACATCACAAAATTTAACAATACCAATTTACGGCAAGGCGGAAAGCTTAAATGTAGCTATTGCTGGAAGTATTTTACTTTATCATTTGAAAGGTTGACCTTGAGAAATAAAATCGGCTATACTTAGATGTACACAATAATCAATGTAAATTAATAACTTAAGTTATAAAAATTGAAAATATAACCGATAAAAAGACCTTAACTGATATAAAGTGTTGTACAGGGAGAGTAAACGTGACTGCAATTTACTCCAACATGTATTAGTTTCTTTCATCTTTTTGGTTACTTAAAGAAATTTAGGTCGGAGTACGTCTTCGTTACCAACGATTACAAGTGTATGCATATGCATAAATTTGGGTGGTACCACGGAAAGACTTTCGTCCCAGTTTTGGGATGGAAGTCTTTTTTTATGAAAAAATGTTAACAATAAATAGTGAATATAATGTGAGAGGTGTAAGTCAATGACTCAAAACGATTCAATGGCAGAATTAAAACAACAAGCACTTGTTGATATTAATGAAGCTCAAAATGAACGCGAATTACAAGATGTTAAAGTTAAATACTTAGGTAAAAAAGGCTCAGTAAGTGGATTAATGAAAAATATGAAAGATTTACCTAATGAAGAAAAGCCAGCATATGGTCAAAAAGTAAATGAATTACGTCAAACAATTCAAAAAGAATTAGATGAGAAGCAAGAATTGTTAATAAATGAAAAATTAAATCAACAATTAGCAGAAGAAACAATCGATGTAACATTGCCAAGTCGACAAATTAGTATAGGTTCTAAACATCCTTTAACACGAACAGTTGAAGAAATTGAAGATTTATTCTTAGGTCTAGGTTACGAAATTGTTGATGGCTATGAAGTAGAACAAGATTATTATAACTTTGAAGCTTTAAATTTACCTAAATCCCATCCGGCACGTGATATGCAAGATAGTTTTTATATTACTGATGAAATCTTAATGCGTACACACACATCTCCAGTACAAGCACGCACAATGGAAAAACGCAATGGACAAGGACCAGTTAAAATTATTTGTCCTGGTAAAGTTTATCGCCGTGATTCAGATGATGCGACACATAGTCACCAGTTCACACAAATTGAAGGACTAGTTGTTGATAAAAACATTAAAATGAGTGATTTAAAAGGAACATTAGAATTAGTGGCGAAAAAATTATTCGGTGCAGACCGTGAAATTCGATTACGTCCTAGTTATTTCCCGTTCACTGAACCTTCTGTAGAAGTGGACGTATCATGTTTCAAATGTAAAGGTAAAGGCTGTAACGTATGTAAACATACAGGATGGATTGAAATTTTAGGTGCGGGTATGGTACACCCGAATGTACTTGAAATGGCTGGATTCGATTCAAATGAGTATTCTGGTTTCGCATTTGGTATGGGTCCTGACCGTATCGCGATGTTGAAATATGGTATTGAAGATATTCGTCATTTCTATACAAATGATGTTCGATTCCTTGAACAATTTAAAGCTGTTGAAGATAGAGGTGAAGCATAATGTTGATTTCTAATGAATGGTTAAAAGATTACGTAGATGCAGGGGTTAATGTTGAAGATTTAGCAGAACGTATTACCCGTACAGGTATTGAAGTAGATGACATGATAGATTATACAAAAGATATTAAAAATCTAGTGGTCGGCTATATTCAATCAAAAGAAAAGCATCCTGATGCAGATAAATTAAATATTTGCCAAGTAGACATTGGTGAGGAAGAACCTGTTCAAATCGTTTGCGGTGCACCCAATGTAGATGCTGGTCAACACGTCATTGTTGCGAAAGTTGGTGGTCGCTTACCAGGAGGCATTAAAATTAAACGTGCTAAATTACGTGGTGAGCGTTCAGAAGGTATGATTTGTTCATTACAAGAAATTGGTATTTCAAGTAATGTGGTACCTAAAGCATATGAAAATGGTATTTTTGTCTTTCCGACAGAAGTTGAGCCAGGAACGGATGCATTAACAGCACTATATTTAAATGATCAAGTGATGGAATTTGATTTAACACCTAACCGTGCCGATGCATTAAGTATGGTAGGTACAGCTTATGAAGTAGCTGCGTTGTATCAAACTGAAATGACGAAACCAACTACTAAAAGTAATGAAATTTCAGAATCTGCAACAAATGAATTATCAGTAACAATCAATAATCCTGAAAAAGTCCCTTATTATAGTGCGCGTGTTGTTAAAAACGTAAGTATAGAACCATCTCCAATTTGGATGCAAGCACGTTTAATAAAAGCAGGTATACGACCAATTAATAATGTTGTAGATATTTCAAACTATGTTTTATTAGAATATGGTCAACCGTTACACATGTTTGATCAAGATCATATCGGCTCTAAAGACATTGTTGTACGACAAGCGAAAGATGAAGAGACAATGACTACATTAGACAATAATGAGCGCAAGCTAGTAGATACTGATATCGTTATTTCTAATGGTAAAAAACCTATTGCATTAGCTGGCGTAATGGGTGGCGACTTTTCAGAAGTAACTGAACAAACTACCAACGTAGTAATAGAAGGTGCAATATTCGACCCAGTATCAATTCGTCACACTTCACGTCGTTTAAACTTACGTAGTGAAGCCTCTAGTCGTTTTGAAAAAGGTATCGCAACAGAATTTGTTGACGAAGCGGTTGACAGAGCATGTTACTTATTACAAGAGTTAGCTTCTGGTGAAGTACTACAAGATAGAGTATCTTCAGGAGATTTAGGATCATTTGTGACACCAATCGATATTACAGCTGAAAAGGTAAATAAAATAATTGGTTTTAATTTGTCTAATGACGAAATTCAAGCTATCTTTAGACAATTAGGTTTCGAAACAACATTAAAAGGCGAAACATTAACGGTCAATGTGCCTTCACGTCGTAAAGATATTACTATTAAAGAAGACTTAATTGAAGAAGTCGCACGTATTTATGGTTACGATGAAATCCCTTCAACATTACCAGTATTTGGCGAAGTAACAAGTGGGGAATTAACGGATCGTCAACATAAAACACGTACCGTTAAAGAAACGCTAGAAGGTGCTGGATTGAACCAAGCAATCACATATTCATTAGTTTCTAAAGATCATGCTAAAGACTTCGCACTTCAAGAACGTTCAACAATCAGTTTATTAATGCCTATGAGCGAAGCACATGCTACTTTACGTCAGAGCTTATTACCACATTTAATTGAAGCAACTGCATATAATGTAGCTCGTAAAAATAAAGATGTTAGATTATATGAAGTTGGTCGTGTATTCTTTGGCAATGGTGAAGGCGAACTTCCAGATGAAGTTGAATATTTAAGTGGTATTTTAACTGGAGAATATGTTGTTAATGCTTGGCAAGGTAAAAAGGAAGAAATTGACTTCTTTATCGCTAAAGGTGTTGTAGACCGAGTTGCGGAAAAATTAAATTTAGAATTTAGTTATAAAGCTGGAAAAATTGAAGGTTTACATCCAGGACGTACAGCGATTGTATCTTTAGAAGGACAAGACATTGGTTTCATTGGTGAATTACACCCACAAGTTGCAGCAGATAATGATTTAAAACGCACGTATGTGTTTGAATTAAATTATGATGCAATGATGCAAGTAGCGGTTGGATATATTAATTATAAACAAATTCCTAAATTCCCTGGTGTGACAAGAGATATTGCATTAGAAGTTAATCATGATGTACCTTCTTCTGAATTGAAACAAATTATTCATAATAATGGTGAAGACATCTTACAAAGTACATTAGTATTTGATGTTTATGAAGGTGAACATTTAGAAAAAGGCAAAAAATCAGTAGCAATCCGATTAAATTATTTAGACACAGAAGACACTTTAACTGATGAACGCGTATCTAAAATTCATGATAAGATTTTGGAAGCATTACAAGCTCAAGGTGCTACAATTAGATAATGAAGTAAAAGAGACGAATTCTGTATTAATGGAATTCGTCTCTTTATAAATTTATTTATATTTTTTAGTCACTAAATTTTGGGTTTTTTCTCGATTTTTAAAATGTTTTTTTGAGATCATATCTAACGTTTCTATTCCATGTTTATCAATAATTTGAGCAGCTATCAAATCTACTTTATTGCTAGCACCTTTAGGGATAACTTGTTTCATTTTATGTGATATATGATCCATATGTTTAACAAAGGCGTATCTTGAAATAATACTAGCAGCTGCGATTGCTAATGATTTAGATTCACCTTTCGTTTCAAATTTAGTTTTTTCTGGGTAGGGTAGTGAACTTAAAGCATAGCGTTGATAAACACCACGTACTGCAAATTGATCAATAACGATATAATTTAACTCATTGCAATTAATTTTTTGGGTGACGTTTTTGATAGCTTCATTATGTAGTACAGCTTTCATTTTAACTTGGGACCAACCAATAGCCTGTCTATCGTTATATTTTGGATTATCAAGCGTTAAAAGTGAATGAGGAATAAATGTAATCAATTGTTCAGCAAGTTCGATTATTTTTTGATCATTTAATTTTTTTGAATCATCCACACCAAGTGTTTTTAAAATTTTAACATTCTCCTTAGAAACATAAGCAGCACAAACAGTTAGAGGGCCGAAGTAGTCACCACTTCCTGCTTCATCACTTCCTATACAATTATAATGATTATAAGCTAATGTTTCACCTGAAGATTGGTTAGAAGATGATGAATTCTTGGAAGTAGTGGTATGATCTGGAAGTAATTGTTGGGCAACAGCTTCCGCATTTTTTCCTTGAAACATAACTTTGCCTGAATTATAAATATTTATCACAGATTGTTTGTATTTAGTTCTCGCTTTCATTCCTGGAGGTAATTGAGATGTTTCAAATGTAATTTGTTGTAAGAGATGTTGGATTTCTGATTCTGATAATTTATGAACGACATTTGCCATAGGCTAGTTGATCCTCACTTTTCAAAATATAATAAAACATAGATAAGCATAACATATTGAGGACGTTCATCAGAATAGTTATATAGTTCAAATTTACATTAATTAAAATGATTACGCGTTAGCTACTTACCAAACAACATATCCTAATGTATAATAAGTTGTGATATTCTACTACATAAATTGCGTAAAGTGCATACTAAATTGAAGTACAAGATGAGGTGGTTATTTACATGTAACCATTGATAGGCTTAAAGAATAAATAATGTCAGGAGTTATTGCTATGGGAGAATTTAGAAATCGAATCAATGTCACGATTAACGATCAGAATTATACTATCATTGGTGAAGACAGCCCCGAGCATATTCGTTACGTAGCACATTTAGTTGATGAAAAGTTAAAAGAAATGGGACGTAAATCAACAGGATTAGATACTACAAGAAAATCAATCCTAACAGCGGTTAATATTATGCATGAAAAGGTTAAATTAGAAGAAGAAAACCGCAAACTATTGCAAGAAATTCAACAATTAAAACAACGAGAAGAATAGATGATTATTGATTTTACGATAGCTATTATTATTGTGTATGGTCTTATTATAGGGTATAGAAGAGGGGGATGGTTGAATAGTTTACATTTATTTTCAACGATAGTCTCATTAGTTATAGCACATCAATTTTATTATCGAATTAGTTCGCAGTTAATTGTATTTATACCTTTTCCAAAGACAATTGCATATGATATGAAGTATGCATTTCATTTTAATGATTTGCAGCAACGCTTTGATACAATTATTGCATTTTTACTAATTGCCTCACTTTGTAAGTTGATTTTATATCTTATAATAATTACTTTTGATAATATAGTGACGTATCGAATGATTAACCAAATCAGTAGACTATTTGGTAGTTTAATAAGTGTAGTGATGGCAGTTGTTGCGATACAGTTATCAATCTATGTGTTAGCATTGTATCCAATTGAGTGGTTACAACACAATTTACAACATGCGTACATAGGCAAACTTATCTTGTTTCATACACCATTTTTCTCGTCTTATATTTTAAATTTATAAAACAAAACTGATATAAGGTCAGGACAAGGCTTCTTTGTTAAATGTCCTGGTCTTCTTTTTATGGAGTGATTAGAATGACAAAAAAAGATGTAATTCAATTATTAGAAAAAATTGCTATATATATGGAATTAAATGGGGAAAATACGTTTAAAGTATCTGCGTATAGAAAAGCAGCTCAAAGCTTAGAAATTGATGAACGACCACTTGATGATATTAAAGATGTTACTGAATTAAAAGGTATTGGTAAAGGTGTAGGGGAAGTCATTGATGAATATCGTAAAACAGGTGAATCAAGTTATTTAAAAGAATTACAACAACTTGTTCCAGAAGGCTTGATTCCATTAATGAAGATTCAAGGATTAGGTAGTAAAAAAATAGCTAAATTATATAAAGAACTTAATATTACAGATAAAGAAAGTTTACAATTGGCTTGTGAAAGTGGAAAAGTGAGCGAACTAAGTGGTTTTGCTAAAAAAACTGAACAAAATATACTTGAAGCAGTTAAAGCTTTAGGAGCAAAAAAAGATAGCTATCCAATAGACACTATGCGAGGTTTAAATCGTATCATAATCGATTATTTAGAAACAATTGATAGTATTGAGAGATACTCAGAAGCAGGAAGCTTCCGTCGTTATAAAGAAATGAGTAAAGATTTGGATTATATTATTAGTACGGAGCATCCAGACGAAGTACAACAACAACTTTTAAATATACCTAATAAAGTTAAAGATGTTGCTGTTGGCCAAACGAAAGTTTCATTAGAGTTGACGTACGATGATGAGACTATTGGCGTAGATTTTCGCCTTATTGAGCCAGTTGCGTTCTATCACACATTACAACATTTTACAGGTTCTAAAGATCATAACATTCGTATAAGACAAATGGCTAAAGCGCAAAATGAAAAAATAAGTGAATATGGAATTGAACAGCAAGATGGCACTTTACTTCAGTTACAGAGTGAGGAAGAGATTTATCAACATTTCGGTAGTGAATGGATTGCACCTGCCTTACGTGAAGACGGTAGCGAATTTGATAAAGATTTAAGTGAAATTATTACTTTGGATGATATTAACGGAGATATTCATATGCATACCACATATAGTGATGGTGCTTTTTCTATTAGAGATATGATTGAAGCAAATATAAAAAAAGGCTATCAATTCATGGTGATTACTGACCATTCACAAAGCCTTAAAGTCGCAAATGGGTTACAAGTTGAACGTTTATTACGTCAAAATGAAGAAATTAAGAAGCTAAATGAAGAATATGCAGAAATAGATATCTTTTCAGGCACAGAGATGGATATTCTTCCTGATGGCTCGTTAGATTATGATGATGATGTGTTATCACAACTTGACTATGTTATAGCTGCGATTCACCAAAGCTTTAATCAATCAGAAGAAGAGATTATGAAACGTTTGGAAAATGCATGTCGAAATCCATATGTACGACACATCGCTCATCCAACAGGACGTATTATCGGTCGTAGAGAAGGGTACAAACCGAATATCGATCGATTAATGAAGTTAGCAGAAGAAACAAATACAATAATGGAAATTAACGCAAATCCTAAGCGAATAGACTTAAATGCTGAAACAGTTAAAAAATATCCTAATGTAAAATTAACAATTAATACAGATGCTCATCATATTGATCATTTAGACTTTATGAAATATGGTGTAGCCACTGCTCAAAAAGGGTTTGTAAATAAAGATCGAGTAATTAACACAATGTCTCGTCAAGCATTTAAGGATTTTGTTGGAAATAATAAAAAGTTGAAGAAATAGAGGGATTGTATGAGACAAAAAACATTAGACGTCTTAGAATTTGATAAAATCAAGTCATTTGTAGCTTCGGAAACAATAAGTGACTTAGGGCGTGAAAAAGTGTCTAAGATGTCTCCAGCCACTGACTTTGAAACAGTAGAATTTCAAATGAATGAGACAGATGAAATTTCACAAATTTATAATAAACATCGTTTGCCAAGTTTAAGTGGTTTAGCCAAAATTTCACCATTGATTCATCGTGCAAATATAGGTGGCGTATTAAATGTTACAGAGCTAAATTTAGTTAAACGTTTAATTCAAGTTCAAAATCAATTTAAGACATTTTATAATCAATTATTAGAAGAAGATGAACAAGTTGTTAAGTATCCAATTTTGAATGATAAAATGAACCAATTACCAATTTTATCGGATCTTTTCCAAGAGATAAATGAAAAATGTGATACACACGATTTATATGATAGCGCAAGTTATGAATTGCAAGGTATACGAAGTAAAATTTCAAGTACAAACCAACGCATAAGACAAAATTTAGACCGTATCGTTAAAAGCCAATCCAATCAGAAAAAATTATCTGATGCTATTATAACGGTACGCAATGATCGTAATGTTATACCGGTTAAAGCTGAATATCGCCAAGATTTCAAAGGGATTGTTCACGATCAATCTGCCTCTGGACAAACGCTTTATATAGAACCATCATCGATTGTAGAAATGAATAATCAAATCAGTCGTTTACGAAATGATGAGGCAGTAGAACGTGAGCGAATTCTAACAGAATTAACAGGTATGGTTGCTGCCGAAGCAGATGGTTGCTTAATTGCTGAATCAGTCATGGGACAAATTGACTTTTTAACAGCTAAAGCACGATATGCACGCTCAATTAAAGGAACGAAACCTACGTTTTACAAAGATAGAACCGTTTATTTACCTAATGCATATCATCCACTATTAAATAAAGATACGGTTGTAGCTAATACAATTGAATTTGTTGATGATATTGAAACTGTCATAATTACAGGTCCAAATACGGGTGGTAAAACGGTTACATTAAAGACACTTGGATTAATTATTATTATGGCACAATCAGGATTGCTAATTCCGACATTAGATGGTAGTCAGTTAAGTGTCTTTGAAAATGTTTATTGTGATATAGGTGATGAGCAATCAATTGAACAATCACTATCCACTTTTTCTTCACATATGAAGAATATTGTGGAAATTTTGCAAGAGACAGATAAAAATAGTTTAGTTTTATTTGATGAATTAGGTGCAGGTACTGATCCAAGTGAAGGTGCAGCGTTGGCGATGAGTATCTTAGATCACGTTCGTGAAATAGGTTCATTAGTAATGGCTACAACACATTATCCAGAATTGAAAGCATATAGCTATAATCGTAAAGGTGTCATGAACGCTAGTGTTGAATTTGATGTTAATACGTTAAGTCCCACGTATAAATTGTTGATGGGTGTACCTGGTCGTTCTAATGCATTTGATATCTCCCGCAAATTAGGACTTAGCTTAGGTATTATTAATAAAGCTAAGACCATGATTGGGACAGATGAACAAGAAATTAATTCAATGATTGAATCTCTTGAAAAGAATTCAAAACGTGTTGATGAACAACGAATAGAGTTAGATAGACTTTTAAAAGAAGCCGAAATAACACATGACGATTTAGAGCAACAATACGAGCAGTATAAAAATTATGAGAAAAGATTGATGGATGAAGCTAAAGAAAAAGCAAATCAACGTGTTAAATCTGCTACTAAAGAAGCGGATTCAATCTTAAAAGAGTTAAGAACATTACGTGATCAAAAAGGTGCAGATGTCAAAGAACACGAACTTATTGATAAAAAGAAACAATTAGATGATCAATATGAAGAGAGATCAATAAAACAAGATGTACAAAAACAAAAATATGATGAAATACATGAAGGTGACGAGGTCAAAGTATTATCATATGGTCAAAAGGGCGAAGTATTAGAACTTGTAAATGAAGAAGAAGCAGTTGTTCAAATGGGTATTATTAAAATGAAATTACCTATTGAAGACCTTGAAAAAACTAAAAAGAAAAAAGAGAAACCAACTAAGATGGTAACTCGACAAAATCGTCAAACAATTAAAACTGAATTAGATTTACGAGGTTATCGTTATGAGGAAGCGGTTGGCGAATTAGATCAATATATTGACCAAGCTGTCTTGAGTAATTATGAGCAAGTTTATATTATTCATGGTAAAGGTACCGGTGCACTCCAAAAAGCCGTACAGAATCACTTGAAAAAACATAAAAGTGTTAAATCATATCGTGGTGGTATGCCAAGTGAAGGTGGTTTTGGTGTGACAGTAGCTGAACTTAAATAAGGCATAATAAAGTGTAAGCAGTGTTGTTGATTTTTTTAGAAAATAACGTACAATTAAGCCAGTGAAAATAAAAGGAAATGAGTGAGATTCGATAATTATTGACAGACAGTTAATAAGTGAGCAACTCCAATGCACGTACTACTAAAGTCTGTTATAATTTGCTCATCATTCAAAATTTAAGGAGGATTGGCATTTATGGCAATCGTAAAAGTAACGGATTCAAACTTTGATGAAAATATTCAATCAGGCGTTAAATTAGTTGATTTCTGGGCAACTTGGTGTGGACCTTGTAAAATGATCGCACCAGTTTTAGAAGAATTAGCTGGAGATTATGATGGAAAAGCTGATATTTTAAAATTAGATGTTGATGAAAATCCATCAACAGCAGCTAAATTTGAAGTAATGAGTATCCCAACTTTAATCGTATTTAAAGACGGTGAACCAGTTGATAAAGTAGTAGGTTTCCAACCTAAAGAAAACTTAGCTGAAGTATTAGATAAACATCTTTAAGAATAATTTGAACGTATATGAGACTGGGGCATTACATAGAATGTAATAGCTCCGTCTTTTTTATATGTAGTTAATTTTATGGGAAGGAGGATAAATGTTGTTAGACTACAAAGAGAAAATTAAAAATAAATTAAGTGTAGTTCCATTTGAACCGGGTTGTTACTTAATGAAAGATCGTAATGATCTAGTGATTTATGTCGGCAAAGCCAAGCGTTTAAGAAATAGATTACGTTCATACTTCACAGGTGCACATGATGCAAAAACTACTCGGTTGGTAGGAGAAATCCGAAATTTTGAATTTATAGTAACTTCAAGTGAAACTGAATCCTTGCTTTTAGAATTAAATTTAATTAAACAGTATCAGCCTCGCTACAATATTCTATTAAAAGATGATAAAAGTTATCCATTTATAAAAATTACTAAAGAAAAGCATCCAAAGTTAATTGTTACGCGTACAGTTAAAAAAGGTACTGGAAAATATTTTGGACCATACCCTAATGCTTATTCAGCTCAAGAGACAAAAAAGTTATTAGACCGTATTTATCCTTTTAGAAAATGTGATAAAATGCCTGATAAATTATGTCTTTATTATCACATTGGACAGTGTATGGGACCATGTGTATATGATGTTGATCAACAAGTTTATGCACAAATGACTCGTGAAATAAGTGATTTTTTAAATGGTGAAGATAAAACTATACTTAAAAATTTAGAAGATCGTATGATGGATGCTAGTGAAAAATTAGATTTTGAACGTGCAAAAGAATATCGTGATTTAATACAACATATTCATAATTTAACTAAAAAACAAAAAATTATGTCATCTGATAATACGATTCGAGATGTGTTTGGTTATAGTGTCTCTAAAGGATGGATGTGCATTCAAGTCTTCTTTATTCGTCAAGGTAATTTGATACAAAGAGATGCTACAATGATTCCTTTACAACAGCAATCTGAAGAAGAAGAATTTTATACATTTATAGGTCAATTCTATAGTTTAAATCAGCATATATTACCCAAAGAAGTACATGTTCCTAAAAATTTAGATAAAGATATGATTCAATCTGTAGTAGATACTAAAATTGTACAGCCAGCTCGTGGCACAAAAAAAGAAATGGTAGATTTAGCAAACCATAATGCGGAAGTCGCTCTTGAAAATAAATTCGAGCTAATTGCTAGAGATGAATCACGTACGATAAAGGCAATAGAGGAGCTCGGTGAACGAATGGGTATACAAACACCTATTCGTATTGAAGCATTTGATAACTCAAACATACAAGGTGTAGACCCTGTGTCTGCTATGGTAACCTTTGTTGATGGAAAATCAGATAAAAAAGGTTATAGAAAATATAAAATTAAAACAGTTGATGGACCTGATGACTACAAATCAATGAGAGAAGTTGTTCGTCGTAGATACACACGTGTTCTAAATGAAGGCTTACCGTTACCTGATTTGATTATAGTTGATGGTGGGAAAGGACATATGTCAGGTGTATTAGATGTTCTAGAGAATGAACTAGGACTGGATATTCCGGTCGCTGGATTAAGAAAAAATGATAAACACCAAACGTCAGAGTTACTTTATGGAACAAATGCAGAAGTTGTACCATTGAAGAAGAATAGTCAAGCATTCTATTTATTACATCGAATTCAAGATGAAGTACACCGTTTCGCAATTACATTCCATCGTCAAACACGTCAAAAAACAGGATTACAATCAGTATTGGACACTGTTGATGGAATTGGAAGTAAACGCAAGACAAGTTTGTTAAGAACATTTGGATCGATTAAGAAAATGAAGGAAGCGAGTGTAGAGGATTTGAAGAAAGCAGGACTTCCTGAAAAGGTTGCACTAAACTTGCAGCAAGCATTATCAAATGATTAATTAAAAAAAGGGCTATGAGAATTATTCTCATAGCCCAAAAACATATAAAAAATGTTACAATACAGTTAACAAAAAGTTTGTTTTTTTAAGAAAGTATGGAAGCGTTTTCTAATTGAGAAACATTATCATTAAAGTGTATTTATTAATGATTAATGTAATACTAGCATTCCTCATTAAAACAAATATGATTTATTTACTTTTTTAAGTGCTACTTGTTTACATAGTTCTTAATTGAACCGATATTTATTGATTATTGTCACAATAATTTAACAATGGACAAGTACTAAAAAAATAGTAAATCATTATGATGTTTCTTGATTGTAAAGACTTTCTTATAAATAAACTATTTAAATCAATAGTTTTACAGGGGGGACTCCTTTTGGCAAAGTCTAAAAATGAATTCTACCTTAGACGTGTTCACTCATTACTAGGTATTATTCCAATTGGTGCATTTTTAGTTGTTCATTTAATTGTGAACCATCAAGCAACACAAGGGGCAGAGGCTTTTAATAAGGCGGCTGGCTTTATGGAATCAATTCCATTTTTATTAGCAGTTGAATTTTTATTAATTTATATTCCAATTTTATATCACGGTTTGTATGGTATTCACATTTCATTTACAGCTAAAGAAAATATCGGTCATTATTCTTTATTTAGAAACTGGATGTTTGCATTACAAAGATTTTCAGGTATTGTGACATTCGTATTTATCTTCATGCATTTATGGCAAACTACAATTCAAAAATACTTCTTTGGTAAAGCAGTTGATTTTGAATTGATGCACAAAACACTTGAAAATCCAATTTGGGTTATCGTATATATCGTTTGTGTATTATGTGTTATTTTCCATTTCTCAAATGGTTTATGGTCATTCTTTGTAACATGGGGATTCTTACAATCTAAACAATCACAACGTGTATTTACTTGGATCTCTTTAATCGTATTCTTAGTTCTAGGATACATTGGAGTATCTGCAATTTTCGCATTTGTATAAAACACAATTTGTAATCATATATAGTACGTTGAATTTTAGATAAGTATTTATATCACGTACTTATCAAATGAGCTTAAGCAATTACGTTAAGCTATCGATATATTTTAGGGGAGTGACTTTTCTATGGCAGAGAAAAAAATTATTGTTGTCGGTGGAGGACTTGCTGGTCTGATGTCAACAATTAAAGCTGCAGAACAAGGTGCGCATGTAGATTTATTCTCAATTGTACCTGTTAAACGTTCGCACTCTGTTTGTGCCCAAGGTGGTATTAACGGTGCGGTAAATACCAAAGGTGAAGGGGATTCTCCTTGGATTCACTTTGATGATACAGTTTATGGTGGGGACTTCTTAGCAAACCAACCACCTGTTAAAGCTATGGCTGAAGCTGCTCCATCAATCATTCATTTATTGGACCGTATGGGCGTTATGTTTAGTAGAACAAAAGAAGGGCTATTAGACTTTAGACGTTTCGGTGGTACGCTTTATCACAGAACTGCTTTTGCAGGTGCAACTACTGGTCAACAATTATTGTACGCGCTTGATGAACAAGTACGTTCATTTGAAGTAGATGGATTAGTAACTAAGTATGAAGGTTGGGAATTCCTAGGAATTGTCAAAGATGAGGACAATGCTGCAAGAGGCATCGTAGCTCAAAATATGACAACTTCTGAAATTAAATCATTTGGTTCAGATGCCGTTATTATGGCAACTGGTGGACCTGGTATCATTTTCGGTAAAACAACAAACTCAATGATTAATACAGGTTCAGCGGCATCAATTGCATACCAACAAGGTGCTAAATATGCAAATGGTGAATTTATTCAAATTCACCCAACAGCTATTCCTGGTGATGATAAATTACGCCTAATGAGTGAATCAGCACGTGGTGAAGGTGGTCGTATTTGGACATACAAAGACGGTAAACCTTGGTACTTCTTAGAAGAGAAATATCCTGATTATGGTAACTTAGTACCTCGTGATATTGCAACGCGTGAAATCTTTGATGTTTGTATCAATCAGAAATTAGGTATAAACGGGGAAAACATGGTTTACCTTGATTTATCTCATAAAGATCCACATGAATTAGATGTTAAACTTGGTGGTATTATTGAAATTTACGAGAAATTTACGGGTGATGACCCACGTAAAGTTCCAATGAAAATTTTCCCTGCCGTTCACTATTCAATGGGTGGCTTATACGTAGACTATGATCAAATGACTAATATTAAAGGATTATTTGCAGCTGGGGAATGTGATTTCTCTCAACATGGTGGTAACCGCTTAGGTGCCAACTCATTATTATCTGCAATCTACGGTGGTACTGTAGCTGGTCCTAATGCAATAAAATATGTTGAGAATGTAGAAACAACATATACTGAATTAGATGACAGCATTTATCAAAAACGTGTCGATGAAGAGCAAGAACGCTTTGATAAATTATTAAATATGCGTGGAACTGAAAATGCATATAAACTTCACCGTGAACTTGGTGAAATTATGACAGCGAACGTAACAGTTGTTCGTGAAAACGATAAATTATTAGAAACAGATAAAAAAATCGTTGAATTAATGAAACGTTATGAAAATATTGATATGGAAGATACACAAACTTGGAGTAACCAAGCTGTATTCTTCACTCGTCAATTGTGGAATATGTTAGTTTTAGCACGTGTAATTACAATTGGGGCTTACAATCGTAACGAATCTCGTGGCGCACATTACAAACCAGAATTCCCTGACCGTAATGATGATGAATGGTTAAAAACAACATTAGCTGAATATCAAGGTAGAGAAGAAGCGCCTAAATTCACTTATGAACCAGTTGATGTAAGTTTAATTCCACCACGTAAACGTGACTATACAAGTAAGTCTAAAGGAGGTAAAAAATAATGGCTGACAATCAATCAGTAAAAGACACTCCCGAAGAACTTCGCCAAAACGATAATAATACAAATGAAAAAGAGCAAAAAGAACCAAAACAAAAATCAATCAAGTTGATTATCAAACGACAAGATAATCAAGATTCTAAACCGTATGAAGAAACGTTTGAAATTCCTTATAAAGAAAATATGAACGTAATCGCATGTTTAATGGAAATCAGACGTAATCCAGTAAATAATAAAGGTGAAAAAACAACACCTGTTACATGGGATATGAACTGTTTAGAAGAAGTTTGTGGTGCTTGTTCAATGGTCATCAATGGACGTGCTAGACAATCATGCTCAGCAATTGTTGATCAATTAGAACAACCTATACGTCTTGAACCAATGAGTACTTTCCCTGTTATTCGTGACTTACAAGTGGATCGTACTAGAATGTTTGATAACTTAAAACGTATGAAAGCTTGGATTCCTATTGATGGTACGTATGATTTAGGACCAGGACCACGTATGCCTGAGAAAAAACGTCAAACAGCTTATGAGTTATCTAAATGTATGACGTGTGGTGTTTGTTTAGAAGTTTGTCCTAATGTTACTCAAAATAATAAATTCGTTGGTGCTCAGGCAATTTCTCAAGTTCGTTTATTCGACTTACATCCAACTGGTGCAATGACTAAAGACGAACGATTAGACGCTTTAATGAGTGCTGGCGGTTTGCAAGAATGTGGTAATTCTCAAAACTGTGTAAATGCTTGTCCGAAAGGTATTCCTTTGACAACTTCTATCGCAGCTATGAATAGAGAAACAACATTCCATATGTTTAAATCATTCTTCGGTTCAGACCACAAAGTAGATTAATATATACATTTAATTATAATTTGAAAAGTAGTTAATGATTCTTAATTGAATTGATTAACTACTTTTTTCTTTATAAAGCTTTTTAAGATATGTATATGAATGCTTAATCGGATTAGTCAAACTCTTAGCATGTATATGATAAAATAAATGTATTATGTGTTATAAGGATGAATGAAGATGAACAAACCAATTGGTGTTATAGATTCAGGTGTAGGTGGTTTGACAGTTGCTAAAGAAATCATGCGTCAATTACCCAACGAAACAATTTACTATCTAGGGGATATTGCAAGATGTCCTTATGGTCCAAGACCTGGTGATGAAGTTAAACAATTTACTACTCAACTTGCTAATAAATTAATGCAATTTGATATTAAAATGCTTGTAATAGCTTGTAATACAGCTACCGCTGTAGCATTAGAACATTTGCAACAATTGCTGCCTATTCCAGTTATTGGAGTTATTGAGCCAGGGTCAAGAACAGCCATTATGACTACTAAAAATCAAAATGTTTTAATTTTAGGGACTGAAGGAACAATTAAATCTGAGGCGTATAGACATCATATTAAGCGCATTAACCCAAACGTACATGTTTATGGTGTAGCTTGCCCTGGGTTTGTTCCACTAGTTGAACAAATGCGCTACGATGACCCTACAATTACAAGTATTGTCATTCATCAAACGTTAAAGCAGTGGAGAAATACTGATGCAGATACGATAATTTTAGGATGCACACACTATCCATTGTTATATAAGCCTATAAATGATTATTTTGGAGGAGAGAAAAAAGTTATTTCCTCTGGATTAGAAACAGCACGTGAAGTTAGTGCTTTATTAACTTTTAGTAATGAACATGCGAGCTATACACAACATCCAGAGCATAGATTCTTTGCTACTGGAGATACAGTACATATTAAAAATATCATTCTACAATGGTTAAAATTAGATGTTGAAGTTGAACGCATCAGTGTAGATGAATAATCAAGGAGGAATATGAATGACAGACATCGTAATTGCTACAAATAATAAAGGTAAAATTAATGATTTTAAATCAATTTTTCCCAATGACAATGTGATAGGTATATCAGAACTAATAAAAGACTTTGATGTAGAGGAAATGGGAACAACTTTTGAAGAGAATGCACGATTAAAGTCTGAAGAAGCTGCAAAAGTATTGAATAAACGTGTGATAGCAGATGATAGTGGATTAGAGGTATTTGCTCTAAATGGCGAACCTGGCGTTTATTCAGCTAGATATGCAGGATTAGATAAGAGTGATGATGCTAATATTGATAAATTATTAAAGAATTTAGATAGTATCGAAAATCGAGATGCACAATTTGTTTGCGTCATTAGTATGAGTGCACCTAATGAAACTACTCAAACTTTCAAAGGTACTGTTTCTGGAGTGATTACTACTGAAAGACAGGGCGAGCATGGTTTTGGTTATGATCCTATTTTCTATGTGCCTGAAAAAGGTAAAACTATGGCTCAACTTACTGCAACAGAAAAGAGTAAAATCAGTCATAGAGGTAATGCAATTAAAAAATTGAATGCTTATTTGGAGAGTGAAAAGTAATGACAAAGTGGCTTATCGTCAGTGACAATCATACAGAATCTGGTATTTTATATCACTTATATGAAGCGCATAAGGATGCTGATGTTTTATTACATTTAGGGGATTCAGAATTTGAATATAATGATACTGAACTAAGCCTATATAGAAGAGTAAAAGGGAATTGTGACTTTTATCCTGAATTTCCTAATGAAGAAGAAGTGGAAATTAAAGGTTTAAAGGCTCTATATACTCATGGACATTTGTATTCAGTAAATCAAACTCGTATGCATTTAGCACAAAAAGCTAAATCTCAGGGATGTCAATTTGCATTTTATGGTCATACTCATGTTGCAAAATATGAGCATTTAGATGGTGTACATGTCATAAATCCAGGCAGTATATCACAATCTCGCAGTGGTATTGAAGAAACGTTTGCCGAACTCATTATTGATGAAGTGAATGGTAGGGCTATTCTAAATTATAGAAATCGAGATAATCATATTATAGAAACGATTGAATTTGAACTTTGATATATAGACACTTAAGCATTTAATTAACTCCTGAGTGTTTATTCCAATACATATAATATTGGTTAATAGAATATTAATATTGAATGGAGTTTTTAAATTGAGAAGTGAAAAACTAACGTCTTTAACGTTTTATTTTGCAATAGTCACTTTGGTCATTTCAATAATTAATTTAATACTTACATTTAAAAACTAAATTTTTTAGGTAAAAAAGTTGTTGATCACGTGTCAAATACGTGTCAAAAATTTTTAAACTAACAACATAATAATATTATCTTAGAAACTCGTCATAACATGGCGGGTTTTTCTATTTTTGGTGCAGTTTAGCTTAGTTACAAGACAAAATAAAAAGAACGCCGTCATAACAGCGTTCTCAACCTAAAAATATATGTAATTTTTAGTTAATGACGTCCTGGGAGGGATTCGAACCCCCGACCGATGGCTTAGAAGGCCATTGCTCTATCCAGCTGAGCTACCAGGACATAAATTTTTAACACAAGAATTATTATAGCTAAAGAAACCTTATTTAGCAATAGCTTTAATATAAAAAAAGTTTATATTTTTCACTAATTATGTGTATTTGTAACTTATATCGACTATGTGCAAGTGCAATAAGACATAAAGTCGAGCAATTGAATGAATATCGTCAAGCCATATGGACGCAGAAGTAATCAAATGTATAGAACCAATAGGAAGCATTATAAGCAACTATGAACAAACTATAAACATCTATGAAGGAATAAAGTAATAAATAGATCCTAAGTGTTGAAATTATTCTCATCTATTATTCATATACTCAATCCAATTACAAAATAAAAGTATCATGATAAATAGTGAAATACAGAAATGAATAAAGTTGCAATGACTAACATTACGATTAATTAAATAGTTGAAAAGGACTAGAGTATATTCACTTGTCTGTTTAGATAAATGGTTGTAATGAGAATCCTTGACTTGCAATGGTCTCTTAGTAGGTTAAAGCGTTTATAAAACAAGGTGAATTTTAAAGAAATATAAAGCTAATGTAAAGGTCTTGTAAACGTTTGCGGAATTGTCAGATTTTGCACAACATATTTGAATGCCTAAGTGTGTTTTATGTAATCAAAGGTCTACAGTTTTGATGTCTAATTTATAAGTTAAGAAAGATAGAACGCAAATAGCATAAATCACTATATAGTATAAGTAACAAAACGATAGGTAAACAAAAACTTACCAATTAATCGTTTTTGGTTTTAAGAAATAGCTTAATGTATCTATTGAATTTTATACATTAAGATTTAAATACTTTAAATAAAAAGAAATGGAGCGATTTAAATGTCAAAATTAGTACAAGCAATTTCAGATGCAGTTCAAGCAGGCCAAAACCAAGATTGGGCTAAATTAGGTACAAGCATTGTAGGTATCGTAGAAAACGGTGTTGGCATTTTAGGTAAATTATTCGGATTCTAAGTTCGACAGATAACATTTATTGAAAATATAAATAAACATTATAAAGGAGATAGTAATCATGGAAAAAATCGCAAACGCAGTAAAAAGTGCAATTGAAGCAGGTCAAAACCAAGACTGGACTAAATTAGGTACAAGTATTTTAGATATCGTTTCAAACGGTGTAACTGAATTAAGTAAAATCTTTGGTTTCTAATTTAACGTTTATTTTAAAACTTAGTTTAAATCTTAAAAAATTATAGAGAAATGGAGAGATAAATATGCAAAAATTAGCAGAAGCAATTGCAGCAGCAGTACAAGCAGGACAAGATAAAGACTGGGCTGAAATGGGTACAAGCATCGTAGGTATCGTAGAAAACGGAATCAGTGTTTTAGGTAAAATTTTCGGCTTCTAATTTGAAATTTTAATTATCATGGACCAGGGCAAGCGCTCTGGTCTTTTTTAATTTATAAATATATTTCTGTTAAAATAGATTTTAGAAAATAAACGTTAAGGATGAAAATATGAAATATAATACAATATTATTAGACTTCGATGATACATTAGTTGATTTTTATGATGCTGAAGATAAAGCTTTTCACAATATGGCCAAACATTATCATCATTACCCAACAGCAGAAGACTTTCAATTTTTTAAACAAATTAATCAGGCACATTGGGAGGCTTTTCAAAAGAATAAACTAACTAAAGAAGAAGTTCTTTCACACAGATTCATTGAATATTTTAATCATTATGGGATTGAAGTGGATGGTAAACAAGCAGATGTTACTTTTAGGGATGAATTAGCTAAAGCACCCATTAAGCATTTTGATTCTACTCTAGAAACGATAGATCGATTAGCTCAAAACAATGAGCTTTATATTGTTACTAATGGTGTTACAGATACTCAAAAAAGACGTATCGCACAATTACAATTTAAAGACACATTTGATGATGTATTTATATCAGAGGAAACGGGTTATCAAAAGCCAATGATTGAGTTTTTTGATTATGTGTTTGAAAAAATTGGTAAGGACAAACGAAAATCTACCATTATTGTTGGTGATTCATTAACTTCAGATGTATTAGGTGGAAAAAATGCGGGAATAGCTACATGCTGGTTTAATGTAAGAAATAAAAAGAATAATTCTGATATAAATCCAGATTACGAAATTAAATCATTGAGTGAATTAGTTGATTTAATTGAAAATGAGTAAAAACATTTTATGCAAAAAAGTTGGAGTGGTAAAGATTCTGATAGAACTTTTATCACTCCGTAGTTTTTCCATATTATAATTAATTATTTAGGAGACCATACGAGTACATCATGACCTTCAGGATTTTTAGCGTGTACATCCTCAAAATCTTGATTCATTAAAAAATCTTTAGAATTTTGACGTGCAATGGCTTTGATAGGCATATGATAAGATTTTGCATAATCAATGAGTGACTGACCGTACCCTTTATTTTTATAGTTATTTAAAACTTCTAATTTCCAAAGTAGTAAATAATCATCGAATTCTGGAAAGTAAATTTCCTCAACGTCACCCTTTTTTAGTAAAGCCATTCGGGCAACAAGGTTTTCACCGTGAAAGATGCCATAGAATGGTGATTCAGAACTGGCATCGATCATTTGGCCTTGTAGTTCTTCAACCATGTATAAATCTTTGTTACCGAATTCTCTAAAAGCCTCAAACAATTCGTCTGTTTTATAATTAATTTCAAGATGTTTTACTTCACTCATTTGCGTTATCCCCCTTATTTCTTTTGTTATATTATAACTTAAATAATATGTAAATTTCATTCAATTGTATTTTCAGGACGAAAGGGTAAATTTCACTTCAAAAATTATAAATTTTTAAGCCGTTAAATTGTCATATAATGCTATAATCTTTATACTATATGAGTAATAGCTATGTTGAAGGAGTATAGATATGGATTGTCGAGTAACTCATTTTAAAGAAAAAGATTCATTTATTTCAAAATTAAAAGAAAGTGATAAAAGTTTATTAGAATTTTATCAATATAACCCAGTTGAGACAGCTAGTTTCACGACTAGAATGAAACGTGCTAATAATGGTAGAGAAAAACAATTAGCACAAATCATTAAAGACTATATGGCGGATTTGAAATTAACTACTTCTCAGCTAGAGCATATTGAGGCGCTTGAACAAGGAGCTAAAGTAGTTATTGGAGGTCAACAATCAGGATTGTTTGGGGGACCTTTATACACTTTCCATAAAATTCTTTCGATAGTAACGTTAAGTAGTCAACTAACTAAAGAATACGGTGAAACGGTTATTCCTGTGTTTTGGATTGCTGGAGAGGATCATGATTTTGATGAAGTGAATCATACGTATGTTTATAATGTGAAAGAGGCGCAATTAAAGAAAGTGAAGTACCATACAATGACGCCTCCAGAAACAAATATTTCAAGATATACTCCTGATAAGGAAGCTATGCTTAATGCATTAAATCTTTTCTTCGAAGAATTAAAAGAAACTAAACATTCTAAACCTTTATATAGATTATGCGTGGATATTATTAATGAGTTTGATACTTGGACTGATATATTTAAGGCTTTATTGCATACGGTCTTTAAAGAACACGGTGTGCTACTCATCGATGCACAGAACGATAAGCTTAGACAACTTGAAAAACCATTACTCAAAGAAATAGTAAATAATCATTCTAAAATTAATCAAGTATTCAGACAAACACAAGAGCAAACCATTGCATCGGGATTAACACAAATGATACAGACAGATACTAATGTACATTTGTTCCTTCATGAGGATGGTATGCGTCAATTAATATCAAAAGAAGATAATCATTTTAAATTAAGTAAATCTGATATTACCTACTCTGAAGATGAATTAATTGAATTAATAGAGACAGAGCCGGAGCGTTTCTCAAACAACGTCGTTACGAGACCAGTCATGGAAGAATGGCTATTTAATACAGTAGCATTCATAGGTGGTCCAAGTGAAATTAAATATTGGGCAGAACTAAATAATGTATTCAAATTACTTAATGTAGAAATGCCAATAGTTATTCCACGTATGAAGATGACATATATGATGGAAAGAACACAAAAACTACTTAAACAATATAGCCTTAATGTTGAAAAAGTTATTCAAGATGGTATCGATGATGACAAAAATGAATTTGTACGTGAAAAAGCTTCCGATATGTTTATACAACAAGTAGAAGAATTGAAAGCAAAACATGAAAATGTGTATCAACAATTATTAAATGAAGTTAAGGAAAATCAAGATAATTTCAATTTAGTAACTAAAAATGAAGAAATTCATAATAAACAATTTGATTATTTACTGAAACGCTATTTGTTAAATATTGAACGTGAGAATGATATTAGTATGAGACAATTTAGAGAATTGGATTTAGTATTACATCCTCACCACGGATTACAAGAAAGAATCTGGAATCCACTACAAATTATGAATGATTTTGGGATTGATGTGTTTAGTCCCTCCACTTTCCCACCACTTGAATACACATTTGATCAAATCATCATTAAACCTTAATAAATCAAGCTTTAAACCTATTTTATCGAAATGATAAAATAGGTTTTTTTGTATGAAAAAAAGAATTTTAAGATATTTTACAGAATTAGTGGAGGATAGTGGGGATATGTGGTAAATTATAAATAAGGTGAGGTGATAATAATGTTCATGGGAGAATACGAACATCAACTTGATGCTAAAGGACGTATGATAATTCCATCTAAGTTTAGATATGACTTAAACGAACGTTTTATTATCACGCGAGGCCTTGATAAATGTTTATTCGGTTACACACTTGAAGAGTGGCAACAAATAGAAGAAAAAATGAAAACCTTACCTATGACAAAGAAAGACGCACGTAAGTTTATGCGTATGTTCTTCTCAGGTGCCATCGAAGTGGAATTGGATAAGCAAGGGCGTATTAACATTCCTCAAAATTTGAGGAAGTACGCTAGTTTAATTAAAGAATGTACAGTAATAGGTGTTTCAAATCGAATTGAAATTTGGGATAGAGAAACTTGGAATGATTTTTATGATGAATCTGAAGAGAGTTTCGAAGATATTGCTGAAGATTTAATAGATTTTGATTTTTAATGGAGGAATAAGTCGTGTTTCATCATATTAGCGTCATGCTTAACGAAACAATTGATTATTTAGACATCAAAGAAGATGGTATTTATGTAGACTGTACGCTTGGTGGCGCGGGTCATGCACTCTATTTATTAAATCAATTAAACGATGACGGTAGATTAATTGCGATTGATCAAGACACTACAGCATTAGATAATGCTAAAGAGGTATTGAAAGATCATCTACATAAAGTCACGTTCGTACATAGTAACTTTAGAGAATTAACTGACATTTTAAAAAACTTAAACATTGAAAAGGTAGACGGAATTTATTATGACTTAGGCGTTTCTAGTCCACAGTTGGATGTTCCAGAGCGAGGATTTAGTTATCATCATGATGCTAAACTTGATATGAGAATGGATCAAACGCAGCAACTTAGCGCATACGAAGTAGTCAATCAATGGCCATATGAAGCACTTGTTAAGATTTTTTATCGCTATGGTGAAGAGAAATTTTCTAAACAAATAGCGAGACGAATTGAAGCACATCGTGAACATCAGCCTATTGAAACTACATTAGAGCTAGTTGACATCATTAAAGAAGGCATTCCTGCTAAAGCTCGAAGAAAAGGTGGTCATCCTGCAAAGCGTGTATTTCAAGCTATACGTATTGCCGTTAATGACGAATTATCTGCATTCGAAGATTCAATTGAGCAGGCAATCGAGCTTGTAAAAGTTGGAGGCAGAATTTCAGTAATCACTTTCCACTCTTTAGAAGACAGATTATGCAAACAAATGTTTCAAGAGTATGAAAAGGGTCCTGATGTGCCTAGAGGGTTACCAATTATTCCTGAAGCTTACACACCTAAACTCAAGAGAGTAAATCGCAAACCAATTACGGCAACGGATACAGATTTGGATGAAAATAACAGAGCGCGCAGTGCTAAATTACGTGTTGCAGAAATTTTAAAATAAGGAGTAATTGACGATGGCTGTAGAAGAAATATATGAACCATATGAAGACGTCCAGCACAATAGTATACCGAAACAACAACCTCAATCGGAACCACAAACAAGAACAGTTACTAAGAAGGTTGTAGTTCAACTCACAAGATTTGAGAAATACTTATACATAACACTTGTTACTGCAATTGCAGTTATTGCTATTTATATGCTATCTTTAAAAATGGATGCGTATGATACGAATAGAAAGATTGCAGATTTAGACTCCAAAATTGAACAACAATCAAGTGAAAATAGCGCAATTCAATCTGAAATTAAAAAAAGTTCTTCTTACCAACGCATTTACGACAAGGCTAAAGCACAAGGTATGAGCCTAAATAACGACAATGTAAAGGTAGTGCGTACAAATGGCGAAGCGAAAAATTAAAATTAGAAAAAATAAATTAGGAGCAGTCCTCCTTGTTGGTATATTCGGACTGCTCTTTTTTATATTGGTTTTAAGATATTCATATATTATGATCACAGGGCATTCTGATGGACAAGATTTAGTAATGCGAGCGAATGAAAAATATTTAGTTCAAAACAATGAACAAGCTGAACGAGGCAAGATTTATGATAGAAACGGTAAAATTCTTGCCGAAGATGTCGAAAGATATAAAGTTGTAGCGGTAGTCGATAAGAGCGCAGGTAAAAGTGGAGAAAAACCTCGCTATGTAGAGGATAAAAAGAAGACAGCTAAAGAACTTTCTAAAATTATAGACATGAAACCGGAAGAAATTGAAAAACGACTTAATCAGAAAAAAGCATTCCAAGTGGAATTTGGTCAAAAAGGAACTAATTTAACTTATCAAGATAAACAGAAACTGGAAAAAATGGACTTACCAGGTATTACATTATATCCAGAAACTGAACGTTTTTATCCAAATGGTAATTTTGCGTCTCACTTAATAGGAATGGCACAAAAAAATCCAGATACAGGCGAATTAAAAGGTGCACTTGGTGTTGAAAAAATCTTTGATAGTTATTTAAGTGGAACTAAAGGTGCATTATCTTATATACAAGATATATGGGGATATATTGCTCCAAATACTAAAAATGAAAAATCACCTAAACGTGGTGATGATGTTCATTTAACAATTGATTCAAATATACAAGTATTCGTTGAGGAAGCATTGGATGATATGGTTAAGAGATATCAACCAAAAGATTTATTTGCTGTTGTCATGGATGCTAAAACAGGTGAAATCTTAGCATTCAGTCAACGTCCTACGTTTAATCCTGAGACAGGTGAAGATTTCGGAAAAAAATGGGCGAATGATTTATATCAAAATACGTATGAACCAGGTTCTACTTTTAAATCATTTGGTTTAGCGGCAGCTATACAGGAAGGTAAGTTTGATCCTAAGAAAAAATATGAGTCTGGACATCGTGATATCATGGGTTCTAGAATTTCCGACTGGAATAAAACTGGTTGGGGCGAAATTCCAATGTCATTAGGCTTTACTTATTCTTCAAATACGCTGATGATGCACTTACAAGACTTAGTAGGTGCTGACAAAATGAAATCATGGTACGAAAGATTTGGTTTTAACAAACCAACTGGTGGTCTGTTTGATGGTGAAGCAGAGGGTAATATTGCTTGGTCGAATGAATTACAACAAAAAACGTCAGCATTCGGGCAATCTACAACTGTTACGCCGGTACAAATGATTCAGGCGCAATCTGCTTTCTTTAATAAAGGGAATATGCTTAAACCATGGTTTGTGGATAGTATTAAAAATCCAATTTCCAAAAAGACATTCTATCAAGGCAAAAAAGAAATTGCTGGCAAACCAATTACTGCTTCTACCGCAAGTAAAGTGGAAACAGAATTAGATAAAGTAGTTAATAGTAAGAAGAGTCATGCGATGAATTATAGAGTAGATGGTTATGATATTGAAGGTAAGACAGGTACTGCCCAAGTGGCGGATGAAAAAAACGGCGGATATGTTAAGGGTGAAAATCCATACTTTGTAAGTTTCATTGGTGATGCGCCTAAGAAAAATCCCAAAGTTATTGTTTATGCCGGTATGAGCTTAGCTCAAAAGAATGATCAAGAAGCTTATGAAATGGGTGTAAGTAAGGCTTTCAAACCAATTATGGAAAATACACTTAAATATTTAAATGTAGGTTCTAAAAAAGATGAAACTAAATCTGCACAATATTCAAAAGTACCAAATGTAACTGGACAATCTACTGAAAAAGCAAAAGAAAGTTTGAAATCTGAAGATTTACAAGCAACCGTTATTGGTAATGGAGATAACGTCAAATCTCAATCAATTAAAGCCAATAAAAAATTATTGCCTAATAGTAAGGTGCTCTTGTTAACTGATGGTGATATTACAATGCCAAATATGAAAGGTTGGACAAAAGATGATGTACTTGCCTTTCAAGAATTAACCGGCATTAACGTTACAACTAAAGGTAGTGGATATGTAACAAAACAATCGGTTAACAATGGAACCACATTAAAAGACAATAGTAAGGTTGAAATTGAATTATCTCCAGAAGATCCTGACGATACATCGACGAATACAAATGACAATGAGACAACATCAAATGACTCTTCTAATAAAGATAAAGCTAGTTCTTCAGAGGATAAGGGAAAAAACAATAAGAATGATACTTCGACCTCTTCTGAACAAGAACAACAGACAAACAATAGTCAAGATTCTAACGATTGATTATAATTTGACTTGAAAAAGTAGATGATAAGTTATGAGAATTGAATGAACGTCTAAAAGTTGTGACAAGCATATTGAGCATAGGTTACAAAATAGAACTTTAGTAGCAAATATAAGTGAGGGGGTGGTTATTATCATTCCCTTCTCAGCTCGTGTTACTTCAAAGGGCGTCATACGATCTCATACAAATTTTAAATGAATTTACTTTAAAATATTGATAAAATGAACGAGATATTATCAATTAATAAACTCAGAAGACAAAACTAAAAATTAAATATATAAAGGAGACAATTATGTTTTTTATACTTGCGATTATCGCACTATTAATTACTTTTATCTTAGTACCTATTTTAATTCCAACGCTTAAGCGAATGAAATTTGGACAAAGCATTCGTGAAGAAGGTCCACAAAGCCATATGAAAAAAACAGGCACACCGACAATGGGTGGTTTGACTTTTCTAATTAGTATTATCATTACCTCAATTATTGCAATTTTCTTTGTAGATAATTCAAATCCAATCATTTTATTATTATTTGTGACAATTGGTTTTGGTTTAATAGGTTTTATTGATGATTACATCATCGTAGTTAAGAAAAACAACCAAGGTTTAACAAGTAAGCAGAAATTTTTAGCACAAATTGCAATTGCAGTAGTATTCTTTTTACTAAGTGATGTTCTCCATCTTGTAGAATTTTCAACTAATCTAAACATACCTTTTACAAATATTAGTATTCCATTATCTTTTGCATATGTGATTTTTATTGTTTTTTGGCAAGTTGGGTTCTCAAATGCTGTGAATTTAACAGATGGTTTAGATGGCTTAGCAACAGGATTATCAATCATTGGTTTTACAATGTATGCCATTATGAGCTTTGTTTTAGATTCACCAGCAATTGGAGCATTTTGTATTATAATGATTTTTGCATTATTAGGATTTCTACCGTATAACCTCAATCCCGCAAAGGTATTTATGGGAGACACTGGTAGCTTAGCTTTAGGTGGAATTTTCGCAACAATTTCAATTATGTTAAATCAAGAATTATCATTGTTACTAATTGGGCTAGTATTTGTAATTGAAACTGCTTCAGTTATGTTACAAGTTGCTTCATATAAACTTACAAAAAAACGTATCTTTAAGATGAGCCCGATTCATCATCACTTTGAATTAAGTGGTTGGGGAGAATGGAAAGTAGTGACAGTGTTCTGGACAGCAGGTTTAATTTCAGGATTAATCGGATTATGGATAGGAGTGCATTAGCATGCTCAATTATACAGGATTAGAAAATAAAGATGTTCTTGTAGTAGGACTAGCCAAAAGCGGATATGAAGCAGCTAAGTTATTAATCAAATTAGGTGCCAATGTGACTGTAAATGATGGTAAAGACTTGTCACAAGATCCTCATGCCAAGGATTTAGAGGCGCTAGGAGTTAAAATAGTTGATGGTGGACATCCTTTATCACTATTAGATAATGAGCCAATTATAGTAAAAAATCCTGGTATTCCTTATACAGTTTCTATAATTCAAGAAGCATATCAGCGACATTTGAAAATATTAACTGAAGTAGAATTAAGTTATTTAATATCAGAAGCACCGATTATAGCTGTAACTGGAACTAATGGTAAAACAACTACGACTTCTTTAATTGGCGATATGTTTAAGAAAAGTAGATTGACTGGTAGACTCTCTGGAAATATAGGCTATGTAGCATCTAAAGTAGCACAAGAAACATCACCTAATGAATATCTAATAACTGAATTATCTTCATTCCAATTATTAGGTGTAGAGCAATATCGTCCGCATATTGCGATTATCACAAATATATATTCTGCTCATCTAGATTATCACGAAACGCTTGAAAACTATCAAAACGCCAAGAAACAGATTTACAAAAATCAAACAGAAAATGATTACCTAATATGTAATTATCATCAAAGACATTTAATTGAGTCTGAAAATTTGAAAGCTAAAACATTATATTTCTCTACTCAACAAGAAGTAGACGGTATATATATTAAAGATGGGTTTATTGTTTACAAAGGAATAAGAATTATTAATATAGATGATTTAGTATTACCTGGGGAACATAATTTAGAAAATATTCTAGCTGCAGTGTTAGCTTCAATCTTAGCTGGTGTACCAATAAAAGCAATTATAGATAGTTTAACGACATTTTCTGGTATAGATCACAGATTACAATATATAGGTACAAATCGCACTAACAAGTATTACAATGATTCTAAAGCTACAAACACACTTGCTACACAATTTGCATTAAATTCATTCAAGCAACCAATCGTTTGGTTATGTGGTGGTTTAGATCGTGGTAATGATTTCGATGAATTAATACCTTATATGAAGAATGTACGTGTCATGGTTGTTTTTGGTCAAACTCAAGAAAAATTTGCTAAGCTTGGCAATAGTCAAGGTAAGTTAGTGCTGAAAGCTACAGATATTGAAGACGCTGTTAAAAAGGTACAAGATGTAGTCGAACCGAATGACGTTGTCTTACTATCACCTGCATGTGCAAGTTGGGATCAATATAAAACATTTGAAGAACGTGGAGAAAGATTTATAGAAAGTTTCCGTGCCCACTTACCATCTTATTAAAGGTTGTGAAATCAAGTGAAAGATAAACGACGTAAAGATAATAAGGTGAGCTCGATTCAAAGTCTTATTGAAAAAAGAAATCGAGAATTAAACAATGAAGAACACCTTTCAAATCAAGATGCTAATCATAAGGATAAGAATAAAGTTTCCACAGTTGACGCTCAATTGTATAAAATTAATAAGCCTAATGAGACTTCTAAACAACAAGATCAAAATCAATTAATAGATGAAGATAACTTTAATAATCAATCCAATGAATCCGAACAATTGGAACAAAATGAAGCAATTGAACAATTTAACGAAACATCTGATGAAAATGCTCAAAGCGTTGAAAGTACCAAAATGAATGATAGTCACAGACTCTCCACTAATTCTAGTGAAAAAACATATAAGCTATCTATTAAAGATAGAGTTAAAGAGTTCAATGACAATCGTAAAAGAAAAAAACATGCCAAGAGTACACAATTTGATCATTTATCACCACAAGAGAGAAAAGAACAATTAAGAATTCAGCGAAGGAAGCGTCAAAAAAGAATTCAGTACATTATCATTACATTTTTAGTATTATTAATAATTTTATTTTTACTCTACATGTTTACACCACTAAGTAGAATTTCTAATATTAAAATTAGTGGAAATAACAATGTGAGTAACAGACAAGTTGAAAAAGCTTTGGATGTGAAAGATAATTCAAGAATGTATACCTATAGTAAACGTAAAGGTGTTCATAATCTGAAGAAGAATGATTTAATAAAAGACGTAAAAATTAAAAAGCAATTACCGAATACGTTAAAAGTGCAAATAACTGAAAATCAAGTTGTAGGTGTTGTTAAAGAAAAGAATAAATATGTGCCAATTATAGAAGGAAATCAAGAATTGAAAAGCTTTGATGGTAATATTGCCGGAAGTGGACCTATTTTAGAAGGATTTAAAGGTGAAGAAAAAAGCAACATGATTAAATCTTTATCTAAGATGTCTCCAGAAATTAGAGATATGATTTCAGAAATTAAGTACGCACCTAAGCAAAATAGCCAAAATCGAATTCTTTTATATATGCAAGATGATATGCAAGTAGTTGGCAACATAAAAACGATTGCTAATAAAATTAAATATTATCCTCAAATGTCACAATCTTTATCAAAAGACGACTCTGGTAACTTGAAAACCCAAGGTTATATAGATTTATCTGTAGGTGCATCATTTATACCGTATAATGAAAATAGTAGCGGAGATTCAAAATCCGATCAAAATGTTCGTCAAAAATCACAACAAGAAACTGATGCAAAAGATGAGTTACAAAGCGCTTTAAATAAAATTAACGAACAATCAGATTCAAATAATTAAAAAATTTCGATATTAATATGTGTTTATAGTTCACAAGCCTTACGACGTATTGTAAACTAAACATAGTGTATTTTAATAGTAATTTGTCAGGAGGTGCCTATCTATGGAGGAACATTACTATGTAAGCATAGATATTGGTTCATCAAGTGTAAAAACAATAGTAGGCGAAAAATTTCACAATGGAATAAATGTGATAGGTACAGGACAAACCTACACTAGCGGTATCAAGAACGGATTAATTGATGATTTCGACGTTGCTAAACAAGCAGTTAAAGATACAATTAAAAAAGCTTCTATCGCATCAGGTGTAGACATTAAAGAAGTTTTCTTAAAATTACCTATCATAGGTACTGAAGTATATGATGAAGCAAATGAAATTGATTTTTATGAAGATACTGAAATAAACGGCACACACATTGAAGAAGTGCTAGAAGGTATTCGTCAAAAAAATGATGTAGCGGATACTGATGTAATTGATGTATTCCCTATTCGTTTTATTGTGGATGGGGATAATGAAGTATCAGACCCTAAAGAATTGATTGCTAGACACTCATTAAGAGTTGAAGCAGGAGTTATTGCAATTCATAAATCTATCTTAATCAACATGATTAAATGTGTAGAATCATGTGGCGTAGATGTTTTAGATGTTTATTCAGATGCTTATAATTACGGATCAATTCTTACAGCTACTGAAAAAGAATTAGGCGCATGTGTAATAGATATTGGTGAAGATTTAACTCAAATTGCCTTTTATGAGCGTGGAGAATTAGTAGACGCTGATTCAATTGAATTAGCGGGTCGCGATATTACAGATGATATTGCTGAAGAACTAAATACTACATATGAAACGGCTGAAAAGATTAAACATCAATATGGTCATGCTTATGCTAATTCTGCATCAGATCAAGATGTATTTAGTGTAGATCAAGTAGACAGTGATGAATTAGTTGAATATACTCAAAAAGATTTAAGTGCTGTAATTGAGAGAACAATGCAAGATATCTTTGATGAGGTGTTTGATGTATTAGTTGACTTAGGGTTAACTAGAGTGAACGGTGGTTTCATTGTAACTGGCGGTTCTTCAAACTTATTAGGAGTTAAAGAATTACTTAATACGATGGTAAATGAAAAGATTGGAGTTCATACACCGTCACAAATGGGTATCAGAAAGCCAGAATTCACATCAGCTATTTCTACTATATCTAGTAGCATCACTTTTGATGAGTTGCTCGATTATGTTACAATGAGTTATCAAGATAATGATGAGTTTGAAGAAGAAGTTATTGAAGATAACGAGAGAGAACATACTTCTAAATCAGGTGGATTTGACTGGTTTAAACGTAAGTCAAATAAACATGAAGATACTTATGAAGAAGACTACAACGAACCACATGAAAGAACAGATAAAGTAGACGACTATGATAAGTATGATAGCAATGAAAGTCATCGCGATACGACAGAACATTATGATGATCAAGAGCAACCTCAAAAAGAAGAGGGCAAATTTAAAAAACTTATGAAATCTTTATTTGAATGATGGGCCAAAAAGACTAGGAGGATATATAAATGTTAGAATTTGAACAAGGATTTAATCATTTAGCGACATTAAAAGTCATCGGTGTAGGTGGCGGTGGTAACAACGCTGTTAACCGTATGATTGACCATGGCATGAACAATGTAGAATTTATTGCAATTAATACAGACGGACAAGCTTTAAACTTATCTAAAGCAGAATCTAAGATCCAAATTGGTGAGAAATTAACACGCGGACTTGGTGCTGGTGCAAATCCAGAAATTGGTAAAAAAGCAGCTGAAGAGTCACGTGAACAAATTGAAGATGCAATCCAAGGTGCAGATATGGTATTCGTAACTGCTGGTATGGGTGGCGGTACTGGTACAGGTGCTGCACCAGTAGTAGCTAAGATTGCTAAAGAAATGGGAGCATTGACTGTTGGTGTAGTAACACGTCCATTCGGTTTTGAAGGACGTAAACGTTCAACTCAAGCAGCAGCTGGTGTTGAATCTATGAAAGCAGCAGTTGATACACTAATTGTTATCCCTAACGATCGCTTATTAGATATAGTTGATAAATCAACTCCAATGATGGAAGCATTTAAAGAAGCAGATAATGTATTACGTCAAGGTGTTCAAGGTATCTCTGACTTAATCGCTGTATCAGGTGAAGTAAACTTAGACTTTGCTGACGTTAAAACAATTATGTCTAACCAAGGTTCTGCTTTAATGGGTATTGGTGTCTCTTCTGGAGAGAACAGAGCAGTTGAAGCAGCTAAAAAAGCAATTTCATCACCATTACTTGAAACTTCAATCGTTGGTGCTCAAGGTGTGTTAATGAACATCACTGGTGGGGAATCACTATCATTATTTGAAGCTCAAGAAGCGGCTGACATCGTGCAAGATGCTGCAGATGAAGATGTAAATATGATCTTTGGTACAGTTATCAATCCTGAACTACAAGATGAAATTGTAGTAACTGTAATTGCTACTGGTTTTGAAGATAAACCAACTTCACAAGGACGTAAAGCTTCAAGTACTGGTTTCGGAACAAGTGCAACTTCAAGCACTTCAACACAAGCAAGTACGCCAAGAGAAGAATCATTCTCACAAAGCTCATCAAGCTCTCGTTCTTCTGAAAGTGTATCAGAAAGAAATCATACTACTAAAGATGACGATATTCCTAGCTTTATCAGAAATAGAGAAGAAAGACGTTCTAGAAGAACTAGACGTTAATTGAAAATAAGTTTTGTCTATATTTCGTTGTATGGTTAAGTGTATATATCGTCTTAATCATTCCTAATTGGGAGTAGAACGGCGAATTCACTTGTGGATTCATGTTCGCTCCCTTTTTATTTACTTTCAAGCAAAGTGAAGATTGTTATATAATATATCTATATTCAATTTTAGAGTAAGCTTTTTAGAAATCGACAAAAATAAAACTTTTAATTAAGGTGGTTTGATCTCGTGTCAGAGAAATTTGTAAAGTATCCCCATCACTTGAAATATGAATCTCAAGACTTGAAGTATGTCAAATTAGGATTCACTACAAGAGAAGGTGGCTATAGTCTATATCCAGAATCATCATTCAATATGGCAAGATATGTGGATGATAATCCTGAAAATATTACTAAACACCAAGAAATGTTGGCGGACGCGATTGGGTTTGAAAGAGCACAATGGGTATTTCCAATTCAAACTCATGAAAATCGAGTAATGGAAATTTCGCAAAGTCATCGTGGAACTAACATCGATACATTAACAGATGATATGTATGGTATTGATGGGATTTATACATATGAACCTGATACGTTATTAACGATGTGTTACGCTGATTGTGTACCAGTTTATTTCTATAGTGAAAAACATCACTATGTAGGATTAGCACATGCTGGCTGGCGAGGTACATATGGTCAAATTGTTAGTGAAATGTTAAAGCAAATTGATTTTGATTATAATGATCTAAAGATTGTAATTGGACCATCTACATCAACTACATATGAAATTAATGATGATATTAAAGCGAAGTTTGACACATTACCGATTAATGTAAAAGATTATATTGAAACTCGTGGAGAGAATCGACATGGTATTGATTTAAAACGTGCTAATGCACTATTACTTAATCATTATGGTGTACCATTCGACAATATATATATAACTGATTATGCTACATCAGAGGATTTATCACTTTTCTTTTCATATCGAGTTGAAAAAGGTCAAACAGGTAGAATGTTGGCTTTTATAGGCCAAAAATAATCTGATTAGATTAGTTATATAAATAATAAATATTTAAATATATATGTATTTATTAATGACAATTAAACTTAACAAATGGTGAAGAGGTTGAGTAGAATATGGATGTAAAACAAAATTTAAGAAATATAGAAAGTGAAATACAATCACACTTTAAAAATAGTGAAGCGTCTACCTTGCCAAACGTGATTGCAGTAACAAAATATGTTACAATAGACCGTGCTAAAGAAGCTTATGATGCTGGACTTAGACATTTTGGTGAAAATAGATTAGAAGGCTTTTTAGAGAAGAAATCTGCGTTGCCTAACGATGTTACTATGCACTTTATAGGTTCTTTACAATCTAGAAAAGTAAAAGAAGTCATAAACGAAATTGATTACCTACATGCACTAGATAGACTTAGTTTAGCTAAGGAAATTAATAAAAGAGCGGATCATGAGATTGCCTGCTTCATACAAGTCAATGTCTCAGGAGAAGAATCTAAACATGGTATTGCTTTGAATGAAGTTAATCACTTTATAGAACAAATTGAACAATATGATAAAATAAAAATTGTCGGATTAATGACAATGGCACCTTATACAGAAGACACCACATATATTCGACAGTTATTTAAACAATTACGAGTAAAACGAGATGAAATCAAAAAACTTAATTTAGATTATGCACCGTGTGACTATTTATCTATGGGAATGAGTAATGATTATGCAATTGCTGTAGAAGAAGGTGCTTCATTTATAAGAATTGGGACTAAACTTGTAGGAGAATAGGAGTGAGCCCCGTGGCTATTAAAGATTTATTTAATAATTTTTTTCTAATGGATGATGAAGAAGAAGTTGAAAGCCCTGAAGAGCGACAACGTCGTGTAGTTCAGAATGAAGAAAATGAAACAAACAATGTTCAACAGAATCAACCGCAACAATCAGAACGTTTATATAGTAATCAAAGTAAATTGAAAACAGTACCACAAAAGAAATCAACAAGAAATTATAACTCAGAAGAAAGGAATGTGCGTATGAATCAACCGTCATCAAAGTCAAACGGCAAAAATGTTGTTACAATGAATCAAACGTCTCAAAGTTATAGTGGTTATGAAAGTTCAAAAATGTGCTTATTCGAACCACGAGTATTTTCAGATACACAAGATATCGCGGATGAATTAAAAAACCGCCGTGCTACTTTAGTGAATTTACAACGTATTGATAAAATTTCAGCTAAACGCATTATTGATTTTTTAAGTGGAACAGTTTATGCAATTGGTGGAGATATTCAACGTGTAGGTACTGACATATTCCTTTGTACACCTGATAATGTAGAAGTTGCGGGAAGTATTACAGATCATATTGAACAAATGGAATCGCAACACTACGAATAAGGAGAACGTTATATGGATGTAGGTTTACTAGCTACCATTTTTAATTTTATAATTTTTCTAGTTCAAATATATTACTTTGGAATGATTATTTATTTCTTTACATCTTGGGTACCTAATATTAGAGAATCTAAGTTCGGTGAAATACTAGGTAAATTATATGAACCATTTTTAGAACCATTTAGAAAGATTATTCCACCAATAGGAATGATTGATATTTCTTCACTTGTAGCTTTGTTTGTACTTGTATTATTCCAAGCTGGGTTAAGAAGTATCTTTAATATGGTAATAGTTCATTTAATGTAATAATATATGGCTTTTAAGAGGCTGAGACAATACATGAGGTTGTTTCAACCTCTTTTATCATTTAATTTAGAATCAGAGAGGTGTAAGATAATCGATATTTATCAGCATTTTAGAGACGAAGAGCAAGGGTTAATAGATCAATTAATAGATAAGTGTGATCAAGTTGAACAGCAGTATGCGCCAATTCTGACAAACTTTCTCGATCCGAGAGGACAATATATACTTGAAGTCATAACAGGCAGTTATGAAGATATGGAAGTGACTTTTTTTGGTGGAGATAACGCAGAGAGAAAACGAGGTATCATTGCACCTAATTATTTTGAACCTGGGGAAGCTGACTTTGAAGAAGTATTAATTCAAATCAACTATCCAGAGAAGTTTGTTAATATACAACATCAACATGTCCTAGGAACACTTATGTCATTAGGAATAGAAAGGGAACAAGTTGGTGATATTATTGTCGGTGACAGTATTCAATTTGTTTTGACAAAGCAATTAGAATCATATATTATGTTGGAATTAACAAAGATAAAAGGTGCTACAGTTAAACTTAATTCTATTCCATTTAAAGATATGATACAATCAGTAGAGAATTGGAAAATTCAAGGTAGTACTGTAAGTGCATTGAGATTAGACGTCGTTTTAAAGGAAATGATTCATAAATCTCGAACAATAGCGAAACAACTAATTGAAAAGAAGCGTGTGAAAGTTAATCACACAATTATTGATTCACCAGATTTTCAAGTTCAAACTAATGATTTATTATCTATTCAAGGATTTGGAAGAGCTCAAATCATTGATATAGGTGGTAGGACTAAAAAAGACAAAATACACATAAATTATCGAACGCTATTTAAGTAATAAATATAAGTCAATTTAATGTTGATTTAAGGAGGATGTAGGATGCCTTTTACACCTAGTGAAATTAAAAATAAAGAATTTACAAAAGTGAAAAATGGTTTAGAACCAGCTGAAGTAAGTGATTATTTAAATCAATTAAGTAATGAAATTGAACGTTTAAAAGAAGAAAAAAAACAACTTGAAAAAGTAATTGAAGAGAGAGATACTAATATTAAATCTTATCAACAAGTTCATCAATCAGTAAGTGATGCCCTTGTTCAAGCTCAACAAGCTGGAGAAGAGACTAAATTGGCTGCTAATAAAGAAGCTGAAGCTGTTATCAGTAAAGCTCAAGCACAAGCAGATTTAATTGTTAATGACGCTATCGAAAAAGCACGTCATTTATCATTCCAAACTGAAGATATGAAACGTCAATCTAAAATATTCAGATCACGTTTCCGCATGCTAGTCGAAGCTCAATTAGATTTACTTAAAAATGATGATTGGGATTATTTATTAAACTATGATATCGATGCAGAAAAAGTTACACAAGAAAATTTCCAACATTTAAATAGCGAAGATATTACACCTGAAGAGCAACTTAGCGCTCAATCTCAACAATCTGAAAGTGTGCTTGCAAGCGAAAATAATAACAGTACAACAGATTCACTAAGTACAAGTGGCGCAACTAGTACAAGTGAGAACGTTACTTCACAATCAAGCGTGAGTCAAAGCGAATCAACATCAAATAAATAATTGTTATAAAATAAGTCAGACAAGTAGGAGATAATAAACTTTTTACAGCGAATTAGGGTTGGTGAAAGCCTAATAAAAGTCTATCTCTTATATCACTGATTTTTACAAAGTTATATTATATATGAGAGAACTCTAAGTTGAGTTAACAAGGGTGGTACCGCGGTAATTCCGTCCCTTTTTAATTGAACTTAGAGTTCTTTTTACATTTAAGGAGTGAAATCAATTATGAACTATAAAGATACTTTATTAATGCCAAAGACTGACTTTCCTATGCGTGGTGGATTGCCAAATAAAGAACCGCAAATCCAAGAACAATGGGAAGCTAACAATCAATACCAAAAAGCATTAGAAAAAAATAAAGGTAACCAATCTTACATCTTACATGATGGACCACCGTATGCTAATGGTAATTTGCATATGGGGCATGCGTTAAACAAAATTATTAAGGATATTATTGTACGTTATAAAACGATGCAAGGTTTTTACGCACCATACGTTCCAGGTTGGGATACACATGGCTTACCAATTGAACAAGCTTTGACTAAAAAGGGCGTAGATCGCAAAAAAATGTCAATTGCTGAATTTAGAGAAAAATGTAAGGAATTTGCGTTAGAACAAATCGAATTACAAAAGAAAGATTTCAAACGTCTTGGTGTACGAGGAGACTTTAATGATCCTTATATCACGCTTAAACCTGAATATGAAGCTGCTCAAATTCGTTTGTTTGGTGAGATGGCGGATAAAGGATTAATTTATAAAGGTAAGAAACCAGTTTATTGGTCACCGTCAAGTGAATCATCTTTAGCTGAAGCTGAAATTGAATATCATGATAAGCGTTCAGCATCTATCCATGTAGCATTTGACGTGAAAGATACTAAAGGTGTAGTAGATGAGGATGCTCAATTCATTATTTGGACAACTACTCCATGGACTATTCCATCTAACGTAGCGATTACAGTTCATCCTGATTTAAAATATGGTCAATATAATGTGAATGGCAAGAAATATATTATCGCACAAGCATTATCTGAAGATGTAGCAGAATCTTTAAAATGGGATAAAGATGCCATTCAATTAGAAAAAGAATTTACAGGTAAAGAGTTAGAGTATGTTGAAGCACAACATCCTTTCTTAGATAGAATCTCACTTGTAATTAATGGTAATCATGTTACAACTGATGCTGGTACAGGTTGTGTTCATACCGCTCCTGGTCATGGTGAAGATGATTATATCGTTGGTCAAAAATATGATTTACCAGTTATTAGTCCTTTAGATGATAAAGGTGTGTTTACTGAAGAAGGTGGACAATTTGAAGGTATGTTTTATGATAAAGCTAACAAAGCAGTTACTGATTTATTAACTGAAAAAGACGCTTTATTAAAACTAAACTTTATTACACATAGTTACCCTCATGATTGGCGTACTAAGAAACCAGTTATCTTCCGTGCTACACCACAATGGTTTGCCTCTATTAATAAAGTAAGACAAGATATTTTAGATGCTATTGAAGAAACAGATTTCAAAGTGGATTGGGGTAAAACACGTATTTACAATATGATCCGTGATCGTGGAGAATGGGTTATTTCTCGTCAACGTGTTTGGGGAGTTCCATTACCTGTATTCTATGCCGAGAATGGCGATATCATTATGACGAAAGAAACAGTTAACCACGTAGCTGATTTGTTTGAAGAGTATGGTTCAAATATTTGGTTTGAAAGAGAAGCAAAAGACTTATTACCTGAAGGCTTTACACACCCTGGTAGTCCAAATGGTACCTTTACAAAAGAAATGGACATTATGGATGTTTGGTTTGACTCTGGTTCATCACATCGTGGTGTATTAGAAAATCGTCCAGAATTAAGTTTCCCAGCTGATCTATACTTTGAAGGCAGTGACCAATATCGTGGTTGGTTTAATTCTTCAATTACAACTGCTGTAGCAACTAGTGGTCAAGCGCCTTATAAATTCTTATTATCACACGGCTTTGTAATGGACGGTGAAGGTAAGAAAATGAGTAAATCACTAGGTAATGTTATTGTTCCTGACCAAGTTGTAAAACAAAAAGGTGCTGACATTGCACGTTTATGGGTAAGCAGTACTGATTATTTAGCAGACGTTCGTATTTCGGATGAAATCTTAAAACAAACTTCTGATGTATATCGTAAAATTAGAAATACTTTAAGATTTATGCTTGGTAATATTAACGATTATAATCCTGATACTGATGCAATTCCTGAAGCAGAATTACTTGAAGTCGATCGTTATTTACTAAATCGTTTACGTGAGTTTACTGCTAGCACAATTGAACATTATGATAACTTTGATTATTTAAATATTTATCAAGAAGTACAAAACTTTATTAATGTTGAATTGAGTAATTTCTACTTAGATTACGGTAAAGATATTCTTTATATTGAAGAGAAAAATGCGCATAAACGTCGTAGTATGCAAACTGTTCTATACCAAATCTTAGTTGATATGACTAAATTATTAGCACCTATTTTAGTTCACACAGCTGAAGAAGTTTGGACACACACACCACATGTAAAAGAAGAAAGTGTTCATTTAGCTGACATGCCTAAGGTAGTTGAAGTTGATCAAGCATTGCTTGACAAATGGAATCAATTCATGGCATTACGTGATGATGTAAACCGTGCGTTAGAAGTTGCACGTAATAATAAAATTATTGGTAAGTCTCTTGAAGCTAAAGTTGTAATTGGTAATAACGACAACTTTAAAGCTGCAGAGTTCTTACAACAATTTGAAGATTTACAACAATTATTCATTGTTTCACAAGTTGAAGTTTCAGATTCTGTAGACAATGCAGAGGCTTATCAACATGGTGATATTAGAATTGATCATGCAGTGGGTGAAAAATGTGAAAGATGTTGGAACTATACTGAAGAATTAGGTTCAGTAGGTGAATTAGAACACTTATGTCCACGATGCCAAGAAGTAGTTAAAACTTTAGTTTAATAAATATATTATTGAAAACACATAGGACATAAATAATATAATAATCCTATTTTGCAATTTATTGTAGCTGACTGAACAGACAAGACGCTTAAATCAAAATTTTCTCAGTTCTAGTCATCCTTGAGGGCAGGCCCCTACAAAGAAATTCTACAAGCAAAGCAAGTTGGGAGTTGGACAACGAATTTGAGAAGAATTCAGTCCGATTCCCTTTTTGTATTTACATTTATAATTTATAAGTAAAAATAATGACGATATGTAATGTTTCACTTTTTAATAAAAGGATATTTAAATAGATATATTTATTAAATCAAGATTATTCGACTATTTAATAATTAGGGGTGAAATCATTAGTAAAATCTTATTAACAGGTGCATCTGGTTATATTGGTGGACAATTAAAAGATCAATTAAAAATGCATCATGATATTATAGCAATTTCAAGAAATACTAGTAACAAAGAAAATGAAGAGAATGTTACTTGGAAAGCTGCTGATTTATTTGATTTAGATGAGATAACAGAAGTAATGGAAGGGGTAGATACTGCAATTTACCTTGTCCATTCTATGATGCCAAACGCCAAGTTAACGCAAGCAAACTTTGAAGATATGGATGCTTTATTAGCAGATAATTTTGCGAGAGCTGCAAAGAAACAAGGCGTTAAACATATTGTATTTATGAGTGGTTTAATTCCAAATGAAGATAAACTATCTGCTCATTTACGTAGTCGTTTGGAATGTGAAAAAATTCTAGGTTCTTATGGTATACCTGTAAGTACATTAAGAGCTGGATTAATTATTGGGGCTAAGGGAAGTTCTTATCCTATTTTAAAACGTTTAGTTGAACGATTGCCTGGTATGGTATTACCTAGTTGGGCATACAATATGATAGCACCAGTTTCAATTAATGATGTAATTAATAAACTGACATTACTAGTAGAGCGAACACCACAACATAATGAGGCTTTTGATATTACAGGACCTGAAATTATGAATTATAAAGAATTAATACAACGTACAGCAGTAGTGCTAAATAAGCGTTTACCAATCGTTGATTTACCAATTATACCTATTTGGGTAAGTAAATATTGGGTACAACTCATTTCACAAGTACCTAAACAAATGGTCTACCCACTTATGAATAGTTTAGTTCATGATATGATTCCGCAACCAGAGCGCACGCATCCTGATATTTCTATTGGAGAGATGACGTATGAAGAAAGTGTGCAACAAGCGCTAGATGAAGAAAATGAAATGAATGAAAATCAAAACAAATCAAAAAAATCATCTAGTTCTAATAGTAAAGAACAAATTAAAGATTTTAGAGCAATATCACGCTTTAGAATCCCAGAAAATTATTCAATGGAAGATGTCTCAAAAACATATGCGAAGTTTATAAATAATATTACGTTACATTTAATTAATGGAACTATAAATGAAAATGAATTTAATATTAGTTTGCCATTTACTAATCAATTTATTTTAAAAATGGAACGTGACATGCAAGATTCTTCAAAAGATATGATTGTTTATAAAATCATAGGTGGTAATTTAGCATTATCTAATAATGGTGGTAATGCTAGATTTGAATTTAGACGCATCTTGGATTCAAATGAAGCTATTATTGCACTACAAGAGTATGAACCAACGTTACCTTGGTCTGTTTATAAGTTTACACAGGCTAATATCCATAAATCTGTAATGGAATTATTTGTTAATCATATGAATAATCTTGCAGATAAAGATAAAGATAAAGAAGCGACAACACAAAGTGATCAATTGTTTAGTACAATCGCGATGACTGCAGGAGCAGTTATAGGTGCATATGTTGGATCAAAAATTTATCATTTGATTAAAGCCTAAATGACGAAAAATTAGTATTAATTTTAAGCTGAATATAATCCACGATTAATAACTTCATAATTAGTGAGAGAAAGGCAATTTCTATGAATATATTATAGAAATTGTCTTTTCTTTTTTTTGTTTGAATTAAGATGTATAGCGTTATTAAAATTAAGTGCAACTGCACTTGTGTAAGGCGTTCTAAAATAAATAATAAAACATAGTTGTGAAAATTTTAAGCAAGCATCTCGACTTAAGTGTAATAATGAACCCAATTTCTAAGACACTGCTTTAAAGCACTACTTTAGAAGTTAATAAATTGCAATATACATACAAAGACTGATAAAATTTTATATATTTTAAGATAAAATAGTAGGTATTATTTTCATTGAATTGTATTTTTCATCCATTAAAAGAAGTAAGTTATATTTAGTAATGCAATATTAGGAGGCCATAATGTTTCATTCAAAACATTCACATTTTGTAAATGGTATAACTATAAATGTTAGAAATTTAGCAGACTTAAGACCATTTTATGAAACTATATTGGGATTTAAAGTTATTACAGAAACAAATCATTCTGTTCAGTACGAGATAGGTCAGTCAAATCATTTTTTAACATTAAATGAAGTTATGAATGGTAGGGAACCACTTTTATCTGAAGCAGGATTATTTTATGTAGGTATAATGCTTCCTAATATTACAGATTTAGCCGATTTACTTGTACAAATGACAGACTTTGAAATTCCGGTAAATGGTGGAGAACAAAGTGTTTGTACGTCCCTCTTTTTTGAAGATCCAGAGGGGAATGCATACAAGTTTTATGTCGACCATGATATGGATTACTGGGGCTACGATAATGAAAATGTAAAGTTAGATATTGAAGCAATCAATGTTCCACGTTTACTAACAAATGTATCAGAACAAACTTGGCAAGAGATTCCTAAAGGCACTAAAATAGGAAATTTATCACTTAAAACGATACGTATGTCAGAGGTTGAATCTTATTATTTAAGATATTTTGGACTTGAACCATCTGCGTATTTAGATCAGTTTTCACTCTATATGTCTTCAAATCAATACTATCATCATTTAGCTGTTAATCAATGGTTATCAAGTACTAAACGTGTGATGAATAACGTAACATATGGTCTTGCTTTAATTGATTATTATTATCCCGAAACAAAGCATATTGATGTTAAAGGTCCAGACGGGCTTTATTTTAGATTTAATTTTATAGAAGTAGTGTGATTTAATGAAAAAATTTATACTTATAATGGTTTTAGGAAGTGTACTTTTCACTGGTGGAGCGATATATGATGGAATTGATAATCAAGATATGACGCAACCGACAATTCATTTTTGGGAAAAGAACCCAATGAAATTAAACTTATATGCTAAAGGCCAATGTACGTATTATGTGTTTGATAGAATTAGACAAGATGGCAATATGATTAGTAATAGATGGGGAGATGCCAAATATTGGGCTAATGAAGCAAGCAAAGAAGGATATAAAGTTAATGATAATCCAAGTGTTGGTTCAATCCTTCAATATCCAAAAGGTCAACATGGTCATGTTGCATATGTAGACAAAGTTAATCATGATGGCTCGTTAACCGTTTTTGATATGAATTATCGTAAACCATATGAAGTTACTAAGCGCACAGTTTACGAATACCAACTAGATGAATTTAATTATATTCATCCTAAGAAAAATCAAAGTGAAAACGCATAATGAACTACAGTTACTAATATCATCATCTATTTGTAACTGTAGCTTTTTTTATATAGAGGAGTAAGCTATAATGTAGAGTGTTGTCAAAGTGTAGTGTGTGAATGGAGGCACGTGAATGAAAAAGAAATATTATATAACCATATCTTTAATAGTAGCAATCGCTATATTAATTATTGACCAAGTCACAAAACGGATTATTGCTACAACAATGAATATTGGTGATTCATATGAAGTTATTCCTAATTTTTTAAACATAACATCACATAGAAACAATGGTGCGGCATGGGGAATTCTTAGTGGTAAAATGGGATTCTTTTATATTATTACGATAGTTATTCTCATCGTACTTGTACTATTTTATATTAAAGAAGCAAAGTATAATCTATTTATGCAAGTTGCAATAAGTTTACTATTTGCAGGTGCATTAGGTAACTTTATTGATCGATTAGTTAATGGTGAAGTAGTTGATTTTGCTGATACTAATATTTTTGGATATGATTTCCCAATATTTAATGTTGCGGATTCAAGTTTAACAATAGGTGTATTGTTCATAATCATTGCCTTACTTAAAGATTCGAATTCAAAAGAATAGGAGACTATAATTTGAAAACACATGAATTTAAAATTGAAAACCAAGAGCTTGTTGGACAGCGTATTGATAAATTATTACCTGAATTCAATAATGAATGGTCTAGAAGTCAAATTCAAGATTTGATTAAAGAAGATTTAGTTACAGTTAACGAAAAAGTGATTAAGTCTAATTATAAAGTTAAATTAAATGATCTTATTATTGTTACAGAGAAGGAAGTTGTCGAAGCCGATATTCAGCCAGAGAACCTAAATTTAGATATTTATTATGAAGATGAAGATGTAGCGATAGTTTATAAACCCAAAGGTATGGTAGTACATCCATCCCCAGGTCATTATTCTGGTACATTAGTTAATGGCTTAATGTACCAAATTAAAGATTTATCTGGAATTAATGGTAAAATTCGCCCAGGTATAGTTCATCGTATTGATAAAGATACTTCAGGGTTATTAATGGTTGCCAAAAATGATATTGCTCATAGAGGGTTAGTGGAACAATTAATGGATAAATCCGTTAAAAGAAAATATACCGCTTTAGTACATGGAAATATTCCACATGATTATGGCACGATTGATGCGCCTATCGGACGTAACGAGAAAGATCGACAATCAATGGATGTCGTTGATAACGGTAAAGAAGCGGTTACACACTTTAATGTTTTAGAACATTTTAATGATTACACATTAATTGAATGTCAATTAGAGACGGGGCGTACACACCAAATTCGTGTACATATGAAATATATTGGTTACCCTCTTGTTGGAGATCCAAAGTATGGTCCACGAAAAACACTTGATATTGGTGGACAAGCATTACATGCAGGTGTTATAGGATTTGAACACCCTGTTACTCATGAATACATTGAACGTCAAGCAGAATTACCTAAAGAATTTGAAACACTTTTAGAAGATATTCGCTTAAGAGATGCATAAGAAAAGAATAGTGGCTCTATAATAAATTGGACTGATGACTAAAAATCATCAGTCCAATTTTTATGTTTGAATACAAAAATGGCGCAATTACCTCTATAATTATTAGCTACCAAACAAAATAAAAAAGAAAGGTAATGCGCCTATGTGTAAGTCTATATTAAATACATTAAAAATTAAAGATAAAAATCTAAATTTTTCAGATGAAGTG
>NZ_MAON01000056.1:0-1066 GCF_001922505.1 Staphylococcus sp. MB377
ACTAGTATGTTTGAAGATGAAAAGATTCGATTAATTGAAAGTTTACCAGATGCAGATACACTACTAATCATTTGGATTAAATTGTTGTCTCAAGCGGGCAGAACAAATGCCAATGGTTACATTTTTTTGAGTGAAAACATTCCTTTCACAGAAGAAATGCTCTCAACACTTTTTAATAGACCGATAGCAACTGTGAGACTCGCACTACAAACGTTTAAGCAATTCGGAATGATAGACATCACTGATGATCAGTACATATGCATCTCGAATTGGGAGAAACATCAGAACATCGATGGGCTAGAACGTGTAAAACAATTGAATGCTGAACGAAACAAAAAGTACAGTGAACGTAAGAAACAACAGCAATTAGCGCTAGAAAATAAGGTTGAAGAAAATGACGTTTGCGTGACGTCACGTGACGATACAGATATAGAAGAAGATAAAGAATTAGATAAAGAAAAAGATAAAAAGAAGAGAGAAAAATATTCCCGTCACAAGTTTGAAACTTGCGACATTAATGGGGCTAAGTATCTATTTGAAAAAATTAAGGGGAACAATCCTAAGCAAAAAGAACCTAACTTCAATAATTGGGCAAATGAATTTAGATTAATGCGAGAACGTGACAACAGAGAACCACAAGAGATTAAGGATGTTATTGATTGGTGCCAAGCTGATCCGTTCTGGCAAGGTAACATTTTATCTCCTAGAAAGTTACGTGAAAAGTTCGACCAACTAACAATTAAAATGAAATCTAAAAAGGGAGCGAGGAACAATGCAGAGAGCAGCGGTAGCAATACCAACCGATATAGCCAAAAAGGTGAATATGACTATGGATTCTGATGTGTGCGATACACATAGCATGTATAAGATGAGGTTCGGTGGACAAGTTGTTTGCCCTCGATGCTTCCTTGAAAACGATAGTAAGAAGCTTCAACAACAAGAACAGGCGAAATACGAAGCGGATAAAGCAAATGAGAAGAAGTTCATGTTCCATCAACAAAGCATGATCGCCGATAGCAACATTAAGAAAGCTAACTTTGAAAACTACCAACCTACTAGCGAGGAA
>NZ_MAON01000057.1:0-1056 GCF_001922505.1 Staphylococcus sp. MB377
TTATCGAATAGTGAGATTTGTTCTTCGCCTTCATTGATTAAGTTAGTTAAAGAAACATTGATGGTTCTAATGGGCTCCCCAGTGTAAAACTCGTGTAAAAAATATGTACAAATCTTATATATATCCATAGTTAAATTCGTCGGTCGGTTCATAGTGTGAGTTTTTCTGAAGCCACCATTGTAATTTTTGCTATAACCAATGGAAAAGTGAATCGTTTGAGCTAGTTTATTTTGTTTTCGCATTCGATAACAAACTTCTTCAATATGCTCCAGTAGAATAATTGGAAATTCTTCTATTGTGTAATCACGCATAAGTATTTGACTCTTACCAATAGAAGTTGTTGCTGGAACGTATTTTTCTGATATCCGGCTAAAATCAATGCCGTTACTATGTAAGTGCAATTCTTCGCCAATGACCCCGAAGCTTTGCTTTAAGTATTTGAGTGGGTATTGCGCTAAGTCTCCGATTGAATGAATTCCTTTTCGGTTTAACTTCGCTTCTGTTTTACCCGAAATCCCCCAAAACTTACTAAGTGGTCGTATTGGCCATAATTTTATGGGTACATCTTCGTATTTCCAGTATGCTATACAATCTTTCGTGTTCTTTGCTTCCACATCTAAAGCCACTTTGCTCATTAAAGGATTAGGACCAATTCCTATCGTGCATTCGATTCGTGTCTTTGCATAAATTTCATGTTTTAATTTTAATGCGAAGTCGTATGGGCCGTTAGCAAACAAATGAATACTATCCGTAATATCCATAAAAAACTCATCGATGGAATATTGGTGAAAATCTTCAATAGGAACGTATTGTAGAGCCAACTTAGTGATGAAATTAGAGCATTTTATATAAGTGCTCATAATTGGGTTTGCCACAAGGATATCTTTGCGACGTGGTATTTCGTATAATCTTGCCATTTTCTTAACACCCAACGCTTTTAATGGTGGAGTTGCAGCCAAAACAATTGAACCACTCCTATTCACATCACCGACTACAGCTAATTTAGTATAAAGTGGGTCTAATCCCATCTTGATGCAACTGACTGAAGCATAGAAG
>NZ_MAON01000058.1:0-1056 GCF_001922505.1 Staphylococcus sp. MB377
ATTTAAGCGAAACCATTGATTTCATCACAAAAAAATCTCACGCATTTTGAAAAAAATTTGATTAAAATGCGTGTGTTGAAATTTTACAAGCTATTTATTTTTATAATAAAGTTTGATAATTTCGGTAAGCGAATTGTTAAAATTTGCCCTCTAACATTATATTTTATTAATTAATTTATCTAATTCTAATTCAGATATAACTTTAATGCCCTTACTTTCTAATAGAGCAGTCGTTACGCCGACTCCTGTTACCTTTTTACCAACAAACTCACCACTATAAATTTCTTTACTGCCACAAGAAGGGCTATATTCTTTTAAAACTACATGGCTAGCTTGCATTTCTTGTGCTAAATTTAAAGTCTTCATGGCACCATTTATATATAATTCCGTCACATCATTACCGGAACGTTCCATTACTTTTGCTTTGCCCTCTAAAACATCATATCCATCTCCGCCCAAGATTTCAGCTGGTTCTCTCGGTGTAACAAAACCACCTAATAACTCCGGGCAAACAGGTATCGCTTTCTTTTCATCAATTAATTTTTGAATTGTATCGTTTAAACATGCAGTACCATTATATCTTACTGGTTTTCCAGCTAAGCAAGAACTAACTAAAATCATGATGTACATCCTTTCAAATTCATATTCAATTATTACAACAACATTAAAAACTCCCCTTTTCTTAACTATGCGAACATCTTAATATTTTTGCTTTTATTTTTATTTTATTAATAATTTATAAAAGGGGTTTAAAAAACTAGAAACTTATAGTATCATTAGTTTTCGAACCGAACCGTCCGGTTTGGCATTTATATAATTATATTTTAGAAGGAGAACCTAATGCAACAAGAAAAATCAAAGATTCTAAGTAATTTCATTATGGAGGTAATAAAGTGAGCTTTATAAAAACGAATACAAAAGAACTTGTTATGCTAATAATTTATATACTGTTTGCACTACTTCAAATTGGCTTGTTCATATTATTTGGCATATCCCTTTTAACTAACAGCAACTTAGTTGAATCAGAATTTGCTCTTAGTGCCATCGGTTTGACTG
>NZ_MAON01000059.1:0-1040 GCF_001922505.1 Staphylococcus sp. MB377
GAAAAGTACAGTGGAGCTAATAGTGATCGGGAAGAATTGCAAAAGGCATTAGAGTATATGAGAGAAGGGGATAAATTTGTTGTTTGTAAAATAGATCGTTTAGCTAGATCGATATTTGATTTGCATAAGATTGTAAATCAATTAGCTGATCGAGGAATAGCGGTAGTATTTCTTAAAGAACAAATTGATTTCTCTACACCAGCAGGTAAATTGATGTTTACTATGTTAGGGGCTATTGCTGAGTTTGAAAGGGATTTAATTAACGAAAGAACAGCTGAAGGAAGAGAAAGAGCCAAAGCAATGGGGAAACATATGGGGCGTAAGGGGCAGGATGAAAAACAGGTGAAGCAGGCTATGAACTTATTCTTTAATAGGAAAGAGAATGGTTTGAGTGTAAATGATATTTCAAAAATGACGGGAGTTCCGCGTTCTACTATTTATGCTAAAGCGAAAGAATTAAAAGAGGAGGAATTATGATGGAGGAATACGAACAGCTACGGCAGGAATTTTGAAATATAAGTAACCAGTTAAAGTAGCGAATCCGCTGCTTTTTTATTTTATAAAAAAAGAACCTGCAAACCTGCAGATTCTCCTGATAATGATTTATGAAGTAAGACCCGAAAATATAATACAATGATTCGAAAATGAGTTCAAGAGTGTTTGGTGATTTAAGCCACTCTATAATCTTTGTTTTTAAGCTTTTTTCTAGTATCCATGAATCCTATAATCATTATCGCCATGCATATTAACTTAAGCCAACGAACCTCCTGGTGGTACATTAGCCCAGAAAAGAATTCATAGGCATATAACAAACCGACAATTGGAAATAGCCAAGTCATAAATTTCAAATCTTTTAGATGAAACTTATAATTATTAATCTTTTTCCACATATGTATCAACTCCTATTGTTATGAGGTTCTGTAGTTTTTCTTTGTGAAATCTCGCATGTTGAGGATAAAGAATAGAAGGAAGATAACAGCTCCGATGCCATTAATCAGTAGTATGTGCGCCCTGTTGTGAATCCGTTATAGGATTCATAG
>NZ_MAON01000060.1:0-108335 GCF_001922505.1 Staphylococcus sp. MB377
CACGTGGAGCTGACGAATACTAATCGATCGAAGACTTAATCAATTTATTTCAACGTTTTGCGAAGCAAAATCATTTACTTACTATCTAGTTTTGAATGTATAATCATTCTCTTGTCTGGTGACAATGGCAAGGAGGTCACACCTGTTCCCATGCCGAACACAGAAGTTAAGCTCCTTAGCGCCGATGGTAGTTGGATTTACGTTCCGCTAGAGTAGGACGTTGCCAGGCAAATTATTGAGACCGAAAGGTCTCTTTTTTTATGCATAAAAACAAAACCGAAGGTTTAATAAGATAAAAACAAATAAAAGTGTAATAGCTTTACGAAGAGAAAGCGTTTGAAGCTGATGAATTGAAAAAATTGAGAAGCGAGTTTAGTTGAGCTAAAAAAGCAAGCAATTTTAGAAAATGAAGAAAGATGCGAGCGCTTGACTCGAAGTGAAGTAAGTTTCTTAGCGCCATGGTAGCAGATTTACGTTCCGCTAGAGTAGGACGTTGCCAGGCAAATTATTGAGACCGAAAGGTCTCTTTTTTTATGCATAAAAACAAAACCGAAGGTTTAATAAGATAAAAACAAATAAAAGTGTAATAGCTTTACGAAGAGAAAGCGTTTGAAGCTGATGAATTGAAAAAATTGAGAAGCGAGTTTAGTTGAGCTAAAAAAGCAAGCAATTTTAGAAAATGAAGAAAGATGCGAGCGCTTGACTCGAAGTGAAGTAAGTTTCTTAGCGCCATGGTAGCAGATTTACGTTCCGCTAGAGTAGAACGTTGCCAGGCAAATTAAAGAAAACACTCCCATCTCAAGGAATGGGAGTGTTTAATATTCAAATTAAAAGTGAGTATAACATTTTATTCTCATTGATATAAATATTTGATGGATCAAAATCATGAACATTATTTTTTAGTTGGTTAAGGTCATCATGATTCTTAAGTTGAATACCGATAATGACAGTACCAGTGTTTTGAGAAGTTTTCTTTAAATATTCAAACTTAGTAATATCATCCTGAGGTCCTAATACATCGTTAACAAATTCCTTCAATGCACCAGGACGTTGAGGAAAGTTAAGAATAAAGTAATGTTTCATCTCCTCGTAAAGTAATGAACGTTCTTCAATTTCTTTCATTCGATTAATATCGTTATTACCACCACTAACTACACATACTACTGTCTTACCTTTAATTTTTTCCTTATAGTGCTCTAATGCTGAAACACTTAATGCACCTGCTGGTTCAGCAACTATGGCTTGTTTAGAGTACATATCTAAAATAGTTGAACAAACAGCACCTTCATCTACTTGAATATAATCGTCTACAAATTTTTTAGCTATATCATAAGTGATATCACCAACTCGTGCCACAGAAGCACCATCTACAAACTTGTCAATATGATCAAGTGTCACTATTTTGTTTTGGACAACAACTGATTCATACATGCTACTAGCGCCAGAGGGTTCGACACCAATAATTTTAGTTTGTGGACTATATTGATTCATATAAATACTAATACCTGAAATCAAACCTCCACCACCAATAGCAGCAAATAGATAATCGAACGTAATTGAATCATTACTTGATTGATTCAAAATTTCTTTTGCTAATGTTCCTTGTCCAGCTATTGTATCTACATTATTAAAAGGGTCGATAAAAGTCATGTGATTTTGTTCAGTATAAATTAAAGCTTCTTTTAAGCAATCATCAAAAGTATCTCCAGTTAATATGATTTTAACGTTTTTAGAACCAAAAAATTTAACTTGTTTAACCTTTTGAAGAGGTGTGGTAACAGGCATGAAAATCACAGCTTTTAAATTTAATGCTTTAGCAGTATAAGCAACACCTTGAGCATGATTTCCAGCACTTGCGCATGTAATGCCTTTTTCTTTAGCTTCACTTATTAGAACAGAAATTGCATTATATGCACCTCTAAGTTTGAAAGAGCGAACCCATTGTAAGTCTTCTCTTTTTAAATACACATTACAGTCATATTTTTGAGAAAGATAGAGATCGAATTGTAAAGGTGTCTCTTTAACAACATCTTTTATTCTTAAGTATGCATTTTCTACATCTTCAGCATTTAAAGTTGTCTTCACAGTCATTTTATCTCAACCTTTATTTTTGTTTTCATATTGTTCTATTAAATCTTCATATTCTAATGTTATGGCTATATCATCTAAACCATTAACTAATTTATGTTTCCATGTTTCATCAATTTGAAAGTTAAATGATTTATCATTAGCTGAAACAGTTTGATTTGGTAAATCAATGGTAATTTCTTTTTGAGAAGCTAAATATTTTCTCTCGTTTTCACCTAAAGTAATAGGTAACATGCCATTTTTTGTACAATTCATAAAGAATATGTCACTAAAGCTACCAGCTATAATAATATTGAATCCATAATCTTTTAAAGCCCACGCAGCATGTTCACGACTTGAACCACAACCAAAATTGTCACCAGTGATCAAAATAGTAGCACCAGAGTATTCAGGTTTATTCGGATTAAAATCTGGATTATTTGTACCATCAGGAAGGTATCTCCATTCGTCAAATGCAAAAGGACCGAAACCACTTTTAGTTATTCGTTTAAGATGTACTTTGGGAATAATTTGGTCAGTATCAATATTGTCATTAAACAATGGTACAACTTTTCCTGTATAAGTTGTAATAGTTTGGATATCCATTACTAAACAACCACCTTTCTAACATCTACGAATCTACCTTTAATAGCCGCTGCAGCAGCCATAGCAGGGGACACTAGATGCGTTCTAGCGCCTTTACCTTGTCTTCCTTCAAAGTTACGATTGCTCGTAGAGGCACAATGTATGCCTTCAGGTACTTGATCAGGATTCATACCTAAACACATTGAACAACCTGGTTCTCTCCATTGAAATCCTGCATCTTTAAATATTTTGTCCAAACCCAATGCTTCGGCTTCTTTTTTAACTGAGCGAGAGCCAGGTACAACGATTGCAGTTATTTTTGGATGGACTTGTTTACCCTTAACGATTCGACTAGCTTCTACTAAGTCTGATAATCTTGCATTAGTACAAGAACCTAAGAACACATAACCTAAATCAATATCTTCAGCTTTTTGGCCTGGTTTTAAGCCCATATATTGATAAGCGCGTTCATCATTAATATTTTTAATTTTGGGGAAAGGTGTATTAAAACTAACACCCATTTCAGGATTTGTTCCCCATGTAACTTGAGGTTCTAAATCTGTAACTTCAAGTTTGATAACTTTATCAAATTTAGCATCGGCATCAGTATATAATTGACGCCAATCATTGATAGAACGGTCAAAATTTTGAGCATATTTTCTGCCATTGACATAAGCAAATGTCGTTTCATCTGGTTGCATCAATCCATATTTAGCACCAGCTTCAATAGCCATGTTGCAGATAGTCATTCTAGCTTCCATAGACAGAGATTTAATCGTTTCACCTGTAAATTCAATAGCGTACCCAGTACCAAAATCCACACCATATTGACTAATAAGATACAAGATAATATCTTTCGCATAGACGCCTTTTGGTAATTGACCTGTAACGTCTATCTTTAAATTTTTAGGTTTAGTTTGCCAAAGTGTTTGAGTAGCAAATACATGTTCAACTTCACTTGTCCCAATACCAAATGCAATTGCACCAAAGGCCCCATGCGTGGCAGTATGTGAATCACCACAAACGATTGTTTTTCCAGGTTGAGTGAGACCTGTTTCTGGACCTACCATGTGAACAATACCTTGTTCATCAGAACCCATATCAAATAATTGAACACCAAATTCTTTTGCATTCTTTTGAAGAGTAGTAATTTGTTTGTTCGCAATTTCATCTTTAATATTAAAAATATCTATTGTAGGAACATTATGATCTAAAGTTGCAAATGTTAAATCAGGACGTCTCAATTTACGATTTTGAAGTCTTAAACCTTCGAAAGCTTGTGGAGAAGTCACTTCATGAATTAAGTGTAAATCAATATATAATAATTGAGGTTCACCTTCATTCCCGGTTAAAACATGTTTATTCCAAACTTTATCGAATAACGTTTGTCCCATAAAAGCATTCCCCCTTATTAATAATTCTTTTTTAATTCATTGAATATATCTGATGTAGTATAGTGCCCATTTAAATCTTTAGTTGTTTTACCATCTTTAATAAGTTGATATACATCCTGTTCTAGTTCAGACGCCGCATCATCAAAGTTAAAACTTTCACGTAAACACATTGCTAATGAGAGTATCATACCAAATGGGTTAGCTAGATTTTGATTTGCAATGTCGGGTGCTGAACCATGTATAGGTTCATAAAGTCTTGGTCCTTCTAAACTAAAACTTGCAGAAGGTGATAAACCTAATGAACCTGGAATGGTAGAAGCTTCATCACTTAAAATATCTCCAAATAGATTTTCAGTAACAATGACATCAAAATTAGTAGGTTGGGAAATTAACTGCATGCTACAAGCATCAACTAGTAAATGATTCACTTTAACATCAGGAAATTCATGACTAATTTCATTAATAGTTTGACGCCAAAGTTTACTTGTAGCTAACACATTTTCTTTATCAACTGATGTTAATTTTTTCTTTCTTTGAGATGCTAATTCAAAAGCTACCCTTGCAATACGTTCAATTTCCTTTTTAGTATAAGTTAGTGAGTCTAGTGCACTTTGATTATCAATATGCCGTGGTTCACCAAAATATAAGCCACTAGTTAATTCTCTCACTATGATAAAATCCGTTCCTTTGACACGTGATTCTCTAATTGGAGAAAAATGACTTGTACCTTCAGTAACTTTAGTAGGTCGTATATTGGCGAACAAACCTAGAGATTTACGTAATGCTAATAATCCTTGCTCAGGTCTATTATTAGGATCAGTCCATTGAGGACCACCTACAGCACCCAATAAAATTGCGTCAGCATTTTTACAAGCATTTAAAGTATCATCAGGAAGGGGAACACCATGCGAATCTATGGCTGCACCTCCAAAATCATAAGATGTTAATTGATAATCAAATTTATATTTTTTACTGATTAGTTCTAATAATTCTAACGTACCACTTAAGATTTCTGGTCCTATTCCATCACCAGGCAAAGCTACAATATTATAAGTCATTACAGATTACCTTCCTTTTTGTGAATTTCATTAGCGTATTTAGCATGTGCTTCTACATATGCTTTGCAAGAGGCATATAACACATCATAATCAATACCAATACCATTAACAGGTTGACCTTCAATAGTTAATGAAACATGTACTTCTGCTTGAGCGTCGGTACCTTCAGTGACAGAATCAATACGGTAATCAATGAGTTCACTTTTATGTTTAAAAATTCGATCAACTGCATTATATATAGCCACAATTGAACCAGTTCCTATACTTGAATCTTGATAAATATTACCATTTTTATCTTTTATAACGACAACAGCACTTTGTAAACCATTGGAAACAAACTGTAATTGAAGCGTATCAACTTGATAAATTGCATTTTGCTCATGTTCAGTACCTTGGATAATCGCATGTATATCTCGATCAGTTACACTTTTCTTTTTATCGGCAATGGCTTTGAATTGTTTAAATAATTCAGCCTGATTTTGTGGTTCAATATCGTATCCTAAAGATTTCAATTTTTCAGCAAAAGCGTGTTTACCTGATAGCTTACCAAGAGGTAAATCATTTTTACTTATACCAACAAGTTGTGGCGTCATGATTTCATAAGTTTCTGGATTTTTTAAAACACCATCTTGGTGAATGCCAGACTCATGACTAAAAGCATTTTGACCAACAATGGCTTTATTTCTAGGAACGCGTATGCCAGCATAACGAGATATAATATCAGAAGTGTTTTTTGTTTCTGATAGTTTCAATCGTGTTTCATTGCCATAGTGATCTTTACGGACATACAGTGCTAAAGCTAATTCTTCTATAGCAGTATTGCCTGCTCGTTCACCGATGCCATTTACTGTTCCTTCGATTCGTGTGGCACCATTTTCAATAGCAGCCAGACTATTAGCAACTGCCATTCCTAAATCATCATGACAATGTGCACTATAAGTAATGTTTTGTTTAGAGTTAATGTTCTCAATCAAGGTTTTAAAAATTCGACCATATTCATTTGGATAACTATAACCGACTGTATCTGGGATATTAATGATTGTAGCACCACAGTCTACTGCCATCTGTACGCATTTTATTAAGAAATCTGTATCAGGTCTTGTAGCATCCTCAGGTGAAAATTGAACGACATCAAAGTATTGTTTGGCGTAACTGACGTGCGCTTTAATTGATTCCAAAACCTGTTGTTGAGTCATTTTGAGTTTATGCGTTAAGTGAATAGGTGAAGTTGCTATAAAAACGTGAATAACTGGTTTTACAGCATCTTTTGTAGCTTCATAAACAGCATCGATATCTGATTTTTTACAGCGTGCTAAACCACATACAGCTGTTTTAGTTAAAGTATTTGATATAGCTTGAACAGACTTAAAGCTACCAGCACTTGAAGCAGGAAAACCTGCTTCAAGTATATCCACACCCCACGTTTCTAACTGTTTGGCAATCTTTAATCGCTCATCAAAAGAAAAGTTAACTCCAGGTGTTTGTTCACCGTCTCTTAATGTTGTATCAAAAATTTGAATATGGCTTTCCATCGTTAACAACCCCTTAGCTTTTATTTTTGAATACTTTTAGATTTAATGAATGGCATCATTTTTCTTAATTCACGACCAACTGCTTCAATTTCATGACCGTGTTGTTGTTCACGTAATTTATAGAATTCTTTAAAGCCATTTTCATTGTCTTTAACAAAGCTATTTGCAAAATTACCATTTTGAATATCTTTTAATACTGCTTTCATATTGTCTTTAACATCAGGAGTGATGACTCTAGGTCCTGAAACATAGTCACCATACTCTGCTGTGTTAGAAATTGAGTAACGAACGTTCTCCATACCGCCTTCATACATTAAATCAACAATTAACTTCATTTCATGTAATACTTCGAAATATGCTAATTCTTTTTGATAGCCCGCTTCAACTAAAGTTTCAAAGCCACTTTGGATTAATTTATGAATACCACCACAAAGTACTGCTTGCTCACCGAATAAATCTGTTTCAGTTTCTTCTTTAAATGTTGTTTCAATTACACCTGCACGCGTAGCTCCAATACCTTTTGCATAACTTAATGAAATATCGCGTGCTTGACCAGTAGCATCTTGTTGTACACCAAATAGTGCTGGTACAGCAGTTCCTTCAACAAAGGTACGTCTTACTAAATGACCAGGTCCTTTAGGAGCTACTAAGAAGACATCAACATCTTTAGGTGGTTTGATAACTTCAAAGTGGATATTAAAACCATGCGCAAATGCTAGGGCATTTCCAGCTTCTAAGTTAGGTTCAATTTCATTTTTATAGACATTTCCTTGGATTTCATCTGGCAATAACACCATGATGACATCTGCTTGTTTAACAGCTTCTGCAACTGGATAAACATCGAAGCCATCTTCTTTAGCTTTATCAAAAGAATGACCAGGGCGAATACCAACAATAACGTCATAACCATTGTCTTTAAGGTTTTGTGCATGCGCGTGTCCTTGTGAACCGTAACCGATAATTGCAATTTTTTTACCTTGTAATGCATCTTTCTCAACAGATTGATCATAATAAACTTTAGTCATATTACATTCCTCCAAAAATTTAAATAACTTAATATTTAGAATATTCTTAAAATTTTAGATAAAGAAATTATCTAAATTATGTGATGTTAGTGGTGATTTATTTAATTATACTAGCGCATCAATGTACAGCTTATCTCAGTTATGACTAATATCTTGAACTTCGAGTACACTGACTTGTTTTTTTAACTTCGCAATTAAAATTTTAAATATAGCTTCATCTTCAATATCTGCAGTAATTTGCATATCAGAGATACCTTTTTCTTTAGATGGTTTAACTGTTAATTCATTAATATTATATTGTAGTCTAACGAATGCACTTGTAATTCTGTTTAATGTGCTCACTTGATCGGTTACTTTTAAATGTAAAATTCGTTTCATTCTAACCCCTCCATTTCATGGTTCGCTTTGCCACTTGGAATCATAGGATTAACTGGTTCAGTAGGTGAGATTCTCACTTCGATTAGCGCAGGTCCACTATAATTAAATGCTGAATCAAGTGTTTTAGTTAGTTTATTTGGATGATCAACTAAGAAACCTTTAACACCATATGCTTCTGCCATCTTCATGAAGTCAGGTTGATCATTAAATACTGAATGAGAGAATCGATGGTTAAAGAATTTATCTTGCCACTGTTTAACCATACCTAATGTGCCATTATTGATTAGAACGATTTTTACATTGAGTCCGTATTCAGGCAGTAACGCTATTTCCTGATTTGTCATTTGAAAACCACCATCACCAACAAAGCAAATAACTGTTTTATCGGGTTCAGCTAATTGAGCACCGATAGCTGATGGAATACCAAAGCCCATAGTACCTAAACCACCGCTAGTAACCCATTGACCATGATGTTTGAATGGATAAAATTGAGCTGCCCACATTTGATGTTGACCAACATCAGTAGTAACTATAGCTTCACCGTTTGTAATTTTTCCTATATATTCAATAGCTTCTTGAGGTTTGCAAAATGTGGCATCAGCTTTTTTATATTTAAAAGGATGTTTGTGCTTATTCTCAATACAATGGTTAACCCAGTGTTCATGGGAAGTTTTATTTGTAAATTTTTGAGATAAAGCTTCTAGTACTTTTTTGCAGTCAGCAACTATCCCTAGGTCAGTCGAAATCACCTTGTTAATTTCTGATTCATCAATATCCACATGAACTACGGTTGCATGAGGAGCAAATTCATTAGGATTACTTGCTAATCTATCATCAAACCGACTACCTAAATTAATTAATAAATCACATTCAGTTAAAGCCATATTACTTGCATAGGAGCCATGCATACCACCCATACCTAGAAATAGTGGATTGTCATAAGGAATAGCTCCCAGACCTAAAAGTGTAGTAGCTACTGGAATTTGATGTTTGGTTACAAATTGAGTTAATAATTCATTAGATTGTGAATGATTGATGCCAGCGCCTGCTAAGATAAGTGGTTGTTTTGCATTCTCTAAATATTGAATTAATTGACTAATATCTTTATCTTTAGGATTTTCAATGACATTATATGCCGGTAAGTCCACCTCATTTACAAGTGGTGCGGATGTTTTAAGCACACCCATATCTTTAGGAAAATCTATAACTACAGGGCCTTTGCGTCCAGAATTTGCTAAGTAAAATGCTTCATGAATGATTCTTGGAATATCATTTACATTTTTAACTTGGAAATTAGCTTTTGTAATTGGTGTAGTCATAGAAAGTAAATCTGCTTCTTGAAAAGCGTCTTTACCAATTCCTGGTGTTGCTACTTGTCCAGTGAATACAACTAAAGGGAGGGAATCACAGTACGCATCTGTTATACCGGTAATAGCATTTGTAGCGCCAGGACCACTTGTTACAACCACTACACCTGTTTTGCCAGATACTCTTGCATAACCTTCTGCAGCATGAGTAGCACCTTGTTCATGTCTTGCTAAGATGTGTTTAATTTTACCATCATAGAAAGTGTCGTATAATGGTAAAACTGCGCCACCAGGATAACCGAATATGAAATCAACACCTTCATGTAATAATGCCTCTACTAAAAGTTCTGAACCGGATCTGAAATTATTATTTGCGTCTAAATCACTATCTACTTTTAGACTAGTTTGTTTTGAATAGTCCATAGCATCAGGACTTACTATGCTACTTTCCTTTTTACTTGTCATGTCGAACAACTCCTCTAGTTAGATTAGATTTTCGGGAACTTGCATAATACCACCAGTATTCGCACTAGTGACCAAAGCAGTATATCTTGCCAGATAACCTGATTTCACTTTTGCCTTAAAAGGTTGTAATGCTTCTTTACGATGATTAAGTTCTTCTTCAGTTTGATTAACATCTAAAGTTCGATTGATTAAATCAATAGTGACTTCATCGCCGTCTTTAATGAGTCCAATAGGTCCACCTGAAGCTGCTTCTGGTGAAATGTGGCCGACAGCGATACCTCTCGTTGCACCAGAGAATCTACCATCAGTTATTAATGCGACATCCTTACCTAAACCTCTACCTACAATTGAAGAAGTAGGGGCTAACATTTCAGGCATTCCTGGTCCACCTTTAGGACCTTCATATCGAATAACAACGACGTGACCTTCGCGTACGATTTTATTATCAATTGCTTCAACAGCTTCATCGTGTGAATTGAAACAAATTGCTTTACCAGTAAATGTCTTAATAGAAGGATCAACGCCACCAACTTTAATGACAGCCCCTTTAGGCGCTATATTTCCAAATAATATTGAGAGACCACCTTGCTTATCATAAGGATCATCTAGTGAATGAATGACATCAAAATTCTTAATTTCTTTACCTTCATTATTTTCACGAAGTGTTTTTCCAGTAACTGTGAGTCTATCTGGATGTAATGTTCCTTCTTTTTTCATCAATTCATTGATGATAGCTGGACAACCACCTGCTTCGTGGACATCATGCATAGAATATGAAGAACTTGGTGCAATCTTAGATAAATAAGGCGTCTTTTTAGCGATTTCATTGATACGTTCCAAATCGTAATTAATACCAGCTTCGTTTGCAATGGCTAGCGTATGTAATACCGTGTTAGTTGAACCACCCATCGCCATATCAAGTGCAAATGCATCATCGATAGCTTCTCGAGTTACGATATCAAGTGGTTTGATATCTTTTTTGATATTATCTACTAATTTAAATGCAGCTTCACGAATCATTTCTCTTCTTTGTTCGCTTACTGCTAAAGCTGTACCGTTATATGGTAGTGCCAAGCCTAACACTTCCATTAAACAATTCATTGAGTTTGCAGTAAACATTCCCGCGCAAGAACCGCAAGTAGGGCAAGCGTTTTGTTCCATATCTAAAAATGCTTCTTTGGAGAGTTTACCTTCTTTAAATGCGCCAACCGCTTCAAACATTGATGATAATGTCAAAGCTTTACCTTGCGCTGATAAACCAGCTTTCATAGGCCCACCAGAACAGAATATAGCTGGTACATTGGTTCTAACGGCAGCTAATAACATACCGGGTGTTATTTTGTCGCAATTAGGAATGTAAAATACGCCATCGAACCAGTGCGCATTAATAACGGTCTCTGCAGCATCAGCAATGATTTCTCGAGAGGGAAGTGAGTAACGCATTCCAATGTGTCCCATAGCTATACCATCATCAACACCAATAGTATTAAACTCGAAAGGTATAGCGCCTGCCTCACGAATAGCTTCTTTAGCAATGTCAGCCAATTCTCTTAAATGCACATGTCCAGGTACAATATCGATATAAGAGTTACATATTGCTACAAAAGGTTTGTTCATATCTGTAGGATTTTTAAGTGCGCCCGTGGCGTGTAAAAGACTTCGAGCAGGTGCTTGATGATCACCTTTTTTTATCATGTCACTTCTCATAAATAATTCCCCCCATAAAACACAATAAGTTTAAAACATAAAAAGACGTCCCAATTTATGATTGGGACGTCTATAAGTCCCATTCAATGAGAAATAGGACTTAAACATTTAGTAACAGATAATTACTAAAGTTCCAGTCCTTGCGAGTATAATAAAATAATTAAATTGTCAGTCGGGTTATATGTTTGATTTGTCATTTTAATATACTCCTTTCTTGAATGGTTATATTAGAATAGTTAGAATTGTTTAAAAATTCGATAAACTTAATTTACTATATCATTTTTATTAAGTCAATAGAATTTTTAAGAATTTTCTAACAACTTAATCTCATCATTCTTGTGTTGAGTATAGGGAAATTGTTTAAGGAATTTGTTATAATTAGTAAGTTAAAATTTTTATGACTTAATTTAGTTTACGAGAATAAAATAAGTTACCATAAGTTCTGAAATGGTCATGAATAATCATTTGATTAAAAAAATTTGAAAGAGTGGGACTAATGATAAGTATTAATAATTTGGATGAATTAAATCATTTTGCAAACGTGTTAGTTCGACACTTAGAGCCTAGTGATTTAATCCTTTTAAATGGCGACCTAGGGGCAGGTAAAACTACACTAACACAATTTATAGGTAAACATTTAGGAGTTAAGCGTAATATTAATTCTCCTACTTTTAATATTATAAAATCATATAAAGGGAGTAATTTAAAATTACATCATATGGACTGTTATCGTTTGGAAGATTCAGATGAAGATCTAGGATTTGATGAATATTTTCAAGATGAAGGCATTACCATTATTGAATGGAGTCAATTTATTCAAGATTTATTACCTAAGGAACATTTAATAATCAATATAGAAACTTTATGTGAATCAAAAAGAACTATAAAATTAGAAGCCCAAGGAACCCATTATTTAAAAGTAAAGGAGGAAGTTGAAAGTGAATTTATTAATGATTGATACATCTAATCAACCGATGTCAATCGCAATCATGCAAGATGATATCGTCTTGGCAGAAACTACGTCGGAAGATAAAAAAGATCATACGAGTCAACTTATGCCTGGTATTCAGCACTTATTTGAAGAAGCAAAAATTGAAAAAAATGCTATTGATGGGATTGTGGTTGCTAAGGGTCCAGGTTCCTATACTGGAGTTAGAATTGGCGTAACCACCGCTAAAACGTTGGCCTATGCATTGAACACTAAATTATATGGTGTATCATCTTTAGCAGCATTAGCTGCAACAGTAGAGAATGATGAACAAAAATTATTAGTTCCAATCATTGATGCACGTCGTGAAGCGGTATACACTGGTGTTTATCAAAACGTTGATGGAAATATAACAACTATTTTAGAAGATCAATATTTACCTATTGAAGAATTAAAAAAGCAATTAACTAAAATGAACCAACCATTTCTTTATGTTGGTAGAGATGCTGATAAGTTATCCGAACAACTTGGTGGAGAAATAAAAAATAATTTACCTCATGCTCCAACTATGAAACAACTCATAACTAAAAGTGAACCGATTCATACATTTGTTCCTAATTATATTAAATTATCAGAGGCTGAAAGAAATTGGCTAAACCAACAGAAGCAGAATTAACAATTAGAGCAATGCAAGTAGATGATGTCCCCAGTGTATTCGATATAGAACGAGATAGTTTCAATGATAGTTCGTGGACAATTGATGCATTTTATCATGAATTGAATGAAAATAACTTTGCTAAATATTTTGTGATTGTTTTTAAAAATGAAATTATCGGATATCTAGGACTATGGATGGTTATTGATCAAGCTCAAATTACAACAATAGCAATTCATAAAGACTTTAGAGGTTATGGACTGGGACAATTATTATTAAAATATGTCATGGATTATGCAAGCCATTCATGTGAAGTGATGAGCTTGGAAGTTAGGGTAGATAATGTAATTGCGCAACATGTTTATACTAATTTGGGTTTTCAATATGGAGGTAAACGTAAAAATTATTATGGAGAAGGCGAGGATGCAATGGTAATGTGGGTGAACTTAAATGAATAAAGAAACATTAATATTAGCAATAGAAACGAGTTGTGATGAAACAAGTGTAAGTGTCATTAAAAATGGAAATTCAATTTTATCTAATATTGTATTAAGTCAAATTGAGAGTCATAAGCGTTTCGGTGGTGTTGTACCTGAAGTTGCAAGTCGACATCACGTTGAAGGGATTACGACAACGATTGATGAAGCATTAACAACTGCAAATATATCAATGAATGATATTGATGCAATAGCAGTGACTCAAGGACCAGGATTAATTGGTGCACTACTTATCGGTATTAATGCAGCGAAAGCACTAGCTTTTGCTTATGACAAGCCACTTATTCCTGTACACCATATTGCTGGTCACATTTATGCTAATCATTTAGAAGAAACATTAACATTTCCTTTAATTGCGCTAATTGTGTCAGGGGGCCATACTGAATTAGTATATATGAAATCTCATATGCATTTCGAAGTAATTGGTGAGACAAGAGATGATGCAGTGGGAGAGGCGTATGATAAAGTCGCTCGAACAATTGATTTATCATACCCTGGAGGGCCACAAATTGATAAATTAGCTCAATATGGTAAAGATACTTATGATTTTCCTAGAGTGTGGTTAGAAAAGGAAAGTTATGATTTTAGTTTTAGTGGATTGAAAAGTTCTGTTATAAATAAACTGCATAATTTGCGACAAAAGAATGAAGAAGTTGTAAAAGAAGATGTAGCAACTAGTTTTCAAAATAGTGTTGTAGACGTCTTAAGTACCAAAGCGATTAATGCATGTAAAGCCTATAAAGTTAACAGACTTATTATTGCTGGAGGTGTTGCAAGTAATAAAGGACTGCGACATCGTTTACAACAATTATGTGAAGATAATAATATTCATTTATCCATTCCAAGTCCTAAATTATGTACTGATAATGCAGCAATGATTGGTGCTGCAGCATATTACTATTATAAGTCAGGAATTACAGCTAAGTTAGATTTGAATGGCGAAAATAATATGGATATAGAAGAAGCTACTATAGACGTTTAAATTTATATTATTTATTTAATCGAATTAATTATTTCAATAATCATAAAGAACCTCTTTTAACGTAAGGATTAAGATCCACTGTTAACAGGAGGTTTTTTATTGAGATAAAAATAATTCAAAAGGTCAATAGGGAACGTTTGTACTTATCAACATTAAGTGCATAAGTTGTGGATAAATCGTTCTTAACAATGTGGATATGAATTTAATTTTGTGTAAAAAGTTTGTAAAATAATTTGAAACAAGTTGTGGATAAGTGGGATAACTATGTGGATAGTTGATAATATCGTATTTTAGCTGTTTACAACTTTTTTTGAAATTTGTATAAAAAATTAGCTAGAAAGTTAATTAATACTTTCTAGCTAATAGTAAAATGATGAGTTTTTAGATGTTTTCTTGTAAATTTTCCCATTCCAACATAACCTGTTCTAACTTCTGTTCGGTTTCAAATTTCTGATTCGCTAATGATGAGGCTTTATCAGGATTATTGAACACGTCAGGCTGAGTGAGTTGTTCATCAATGCGTGCTATTTCATTCTCAAATGTTTCAATTTTGGCTTCACAGTTCTCAATGAGTCGTTCTAATTTTCGTTGCTCACGACGTTGTTGCTTTTGAGAATCATAAGTATTTACATTTTCATTAGCTTCATTTTGTTTTGAAGTATCCTCTTTACTTAAATCATTTCGTTCATTTTTAAAAGCTTCAAGTGCCGCTGCTTCTTCTGTTTTCTCGATGTAATATTGATAATCTCCCAAATACATTTGGCCACCGTCATTATTTAAGTCGAATACTTTATTTGCTAATTGATTAATAAAGTAACGATCGTGTGACACAAAAAGAATAGTTCCTTCAAAATCTTTTAGCGCTTGTTCTAACATCTCTTTAGAATCTATATCAAGATGGTTTGTTGGTTCATCAAGGATTAATACATTATCTCTTTGAAGCATAAGTAGTGCTAATTGCAAACGAGCTTTTTCTCCACCAGATAAATCATTGATGACTTTTTTTACATCATCTTGCACGAATAAGAAACGTCCGAGTATAGCACGAATATCTTTTTCATTCATTGTTGGATATTGATCCCAAACATAGTCGATAATTGTTTTATTAGATTTAAATTCAGCTTGCTTTTGATCATAATAACCAATTTGAAGATTTGCACCAAAGGTAATTTCACCTTCTAATTGCTTTTGACGTCGAGCGATGGTCTTGATCAGAGTAGTTTTACCTACGCCATTTGGGCCAATAATAGCAATATGATCCCCCTTACTTACTTCAATATTAATAGGAGAAGTTATAGGCGAATCATAACCAATTTTCAGATTACGAATATGCATAACGTCATTACCTGTATTACGATTAAAGCCAAATTGAATGTTAGCACTTCTTGCGTCCAACATAGGTTTGTCAATACGTTCCATTTTTTCTAGTGTTTTTCGACGGCTTTTTGCCATTCCACTAGTTGAAGCACGTGTTATATTTTTCTCTACAAATGTTTCTAATCGTTTAATTTCATCTTGCTGACGTTCATATTCTTGCATTCTGCTTTCGTAATATTTATGACGTTGCTCAATAAATTGTTCATAATTTCCGACGTAACGTTTAACATCGCCAAGTGCAACATCATATATTTGAGTGACGATTTTATCTAGGAAATATCTATCGTGACTAATAATAACAATGGCACCTTTGAAATATTTTAAATAATCCTCTAACCACTTCGTCGTTTCTAAATCTAAATGGTTTGTAGGTTCGTCTAGTAGTAATAAATCTGGCTCATTCAATAGCATTTGGGCTAAGGATAATCGCGTTTTTTGACCACCACTGAAATCGTTGATAGGTTTATCGAAATCATCTTCATTGAAATTTAAACCATGTAGAACAGTTTTGATTTTACTCTCATACTGATAACCATCAAGTTGTTCGAATTGATTAGTTAAAGATTCATAGCGTTCCATATGTTGTTGATATTCTTCGGAATCATAGTTAGATGCTTGATCAGCTAGCCAGTTCGTTTCTTCTTTAATTAGAAGTTCCATTTTTTTTAAATGTTCAAACGGTTTTGACATTTCTTCGAAGACTGAAGCGGATGAATTAAGTGTCATTTGCTGTGTTAAATAACCCATACGTAAATTTTTGATTTTTGATATATGACCGCTATCATAGTCTTCAACACCGGCAATGATTTTCATTAAAGTCGATTTACCGGCACCGTTTCTGCCTACGACACCAATTCGTTCGCCTGTTTTTACTTCGAAATTCACACGCGTAAAAATATCTTCGCCATCAAATGATTTCGAAATATCGTTTAATTGCAAGAGTATCATTCAGGTTTCACCTTTCTATTTATAAGTTTATTACTCGAAATTAGATTGTATATTACTCTATATTTTACCGTATAACTTAGTTTCTTGAAACTAAGTTATTTATTTTTAAAATATGTTAAGGTATAATATTCCAGTATTCATAATAGGACATAATGACATTTTTAAATTTAAAACGTATAGCACTCAAAATAGTTTGGATAAATAGATTATAAAATTCAAACATAAAGGAGGGATATTTTAAATGGCTCATAATAAATCTAAAATTCCACGGGCAACTTTGAAGCGATTACCTTTATATTACAGATTCGTTAACACACTCAAGTCTAAAGGCATTGATAGGGTTAATTCTAAGGCTATTAGTGAGGCACTTAATATCGAATCAGCAACCATCCGAAGAGATTTCTCTTACTTTGGAGAATTAGGCAAAAAAGGTTACGGTTACAATATAGATAGTCTATTAGAATTCTTTAAAACAGCACTAAGTGATAGTGATAATATATACATAGCTTTAGTAGGTGTTGGTAATTTAGGTCGAGCACTTTTGACATATAACTTTTCAATTCATGATGAAATGACAATAACTGAGGCTTTTGATATAGATGAACAGATTGTCGGAACAGAGATTGGTGATGTATCTGTGCATCATATGAACGATTTAAAAAAAGTACTCAATGCTCAAAAAATAAATGTTGTAATATTAACTACACCAGAAGAAGCGGCACAACAGGTTGCGAATCAATTAGTTGAAGCTAATATTCAAGGTATACTAAATTTCACACCAGCTAGAATAGAAGTACCTAATACCGTACAAGTGCATCATATTGACTTGGGCATAGAATTGCAATCATTGCTATTCTTTATGAAAAACTATTCTAATTAAATTTTTATATTTATATTCTTACATCCTTCTTTATAAGAGGGATGTTTTTTAATTTACGTTTAAAATTCATTAATTTCATTTAGTATTGAAAACATCATATTATTAAAAATCAAAAGCGTTTAATTTTAAGATGTTGCCAAATTTAGTACAATTGATTATAATACCTTAGTAAAATAATCGGGAAAGGATGAAATGATAGTGATATGGATGATTATTAGTGGTCTTATAGTAGGTATATTATTAGGGTTTGTGATGCAACGTACACGCTTCTGTTTAGCTGGTGGCTTCAGAGATATGTACGTTCAAAAAAATAATAAAATGTTTTATGCCTTATTAGTTGCTATTACAGTCCAAAGTATTGGACTACTTATTTTAACCGGATTAAATGTTATATCTATCCCAGATAGTACATTTCCAATTATAGGTACAATTATTGGTGGTTTTATATTTGGAATCGGTATTGTATTAGCAGGAGGATGTGCTACAGGTACATGGTATCGAGCTGGTGAAGGTTTGATTGGCAGTTGGATAGCGCTCGTACTATATGCTGTAACTGCCGCTATTACTAAAACTGGTATTTTACTTCCAGTAATGACATGGATTAATAAACCTACAAACATTAATGCAAATATGTCTCAGACTACCGGTATTCCTATGTGGGTGTTTACGTTAGTATTAACAATTATAACTATCATTTTTGTAACTAAAACATTACGTAAACCAAAACCCAAATTTGCAGTTCCAAAGCTTAAACAAAAGTATAGTGGCTTGAGACACTATTTATTTGAAAAACGATACCATCCATTTGTGGCTGGTATTGCAGTAGGGTTAATTGCTTTGATAGCTTGGCCAATGAGTATTTCTACTGGAAGAGATTACGGCTTAGGCATTACTACACCTTCAGCAAACTTAATTACCTTTTTAATTACAGGTGATACTAAGCTAATTGATTGGGGAGTATTATTGATTTTAGGTATATTCTTAGGTTCTTATATTGCTGCTAAAGGATCACGTGAATTTAAATGGCGATTACCTGATAAGAAGACCATTCGCAATAGTGCTATTGGTGGTATTTGTATGGGATTTGGTGCTTCAGTAGCTGGAGGATGTTCAATTGGAAATGGTTTAGTAGAAACTGCTATCATGTCTTGGAAAGGATGGATAGCACTTGGTTCTATGATTTTAGGTGTATGGTTTATGAGTTACTTTATATTTATTAGACCAATGAAAAAATTAGAAAAACAAACATCTAAGTCTCAAGCAACAACAGCGACAAAACAAGTACAAACGACTTAATTAATTTGGAGGTAATACAATGTTATATGAATTAGGTACTGTAGGTATGGTTTGTCCATTCCCATTAATAGAAGCGCAAAAGAAAATGCAAACACTAGATAGTGGTGATGAACTTAAAATTGATTTTGATTGTACACAAGCAACAGAAGCTATTCCTAATTGGGCAGCCGAGCAAGGTTATCCAGTTACGAATTATGAACAATTAGACGATGCTTCATGGACAATTACAATTCAGAAAGCTTAAAACAAAATAAGCATGTAAAGCGTATGTGTTATATTATGTAACATATTGTGTCATTTTATCTTACGTATTTTTGCTATTTCAATTTAGTATCATTATGATATTTTTAAAGGAAGTGGTAATTATGAAGATGGATGACACAATTTTTTTATTTCTTTGCACTTTACTTGTATGGATTATGACACCAGGTCTTAGCTTATTTTACGGTGGTCTAGTTCAATCAAAGAATGTTTTGAATATAGTAATGCAAAGTATGGCAGCAATGGTTATCGTGACTTTCACATGGGTTGCATTAGGATTTTCATTAAGCTTTGGAACTGGAAATGCTTTGATAGGGAATTTTGATTTAATTGGGTTACAGCATGTTGGCTTTGCAGTTAATGATCAATTAAGTCCGCATATTCCATTTGCATTATTTATGCTATTCCAAATGATGTTTTGTACAATTGCAGTTTCAATACTTTCAGGTTCAATCGCTGAACGTATGAAATTCTTTCCATTTATTATCTTTATCTTTTTATGGGTGATTTTAATATATAGTCCAGTTGCGCATTGGGTGTGGGGCGGAGGTTGGATTCAACAACTTGGTGCTCTTGATTATGCAGGTGGTACAGTTGTACATATCACATCTGGACTCTCAGGACTAATTTTGGCTATTATGATAGGTAATGGTAAAAAAATTGAAAAAATACAGCCACATAATCTTTTAATCACTTTAATTGGTGGTATTTTAGTATGGATAGGTTGGTATGGCTTTAACACAGGTAGTGCATATACTTTAAATGATGTCGCTTTAACATCATTTGTAAATACGATTATTGCTGCAAGTGGTGGCGCTTTTAGCTGGTTAGTAGTTGGGTACTGTATTACTAAGAAATTAAGTTTACTTGGGTTGTTATCAGGCGTGTTGGCAGGGTTAGTCGCTATTACACCGGCAGCAGGCTATGTTAGTTATTTCAGTGCTTTTATTATTTCATTTGCAGGTGGAATCGTTTGTTACCTTGTTATTAATGTAATTAAAGTGAAATATAAATATAATGATACACTTGATGCATTTGGTATTCATGGAGCTGGAGGAATTGTTGGTGCTATTCTTACCGGTGTTTTTCAATCACACCATGTTAATAATGATGTATCAAATGGTTTAATCTATACAGGAGATGTACACTCAATCTTAATTCAAATACTAGCTGTTTTCGTGGTATTGTGTTATACCATTGTTTTAACATGGATTATAGGAAAAATTTTACAGAAAATAATGCCTATCGCTACTACTGAAGAAGAAGATAAAGCAGGTTTAGATCAACTTGTTCATGGTGAGAAAGCCTATTTTTATGGAGAACTAAACAAATTAAATAAGAGATATTGATAATATTATTAGGCTAATACATATTAAAAAAGTTACTTTGAGAGATTATTTCTGTGATAAAATAATCTTTAAATGAAAACTAATTTAGGTGATTAATCTAATGAAAAATATATCAGATATCGCAAAATTAGCGGGAGTATCTAAAAGCACGGTCTCCCGCTTTTTAAATGATGGCTCAGTAAGCCATCAAACTAAAGAAAAATTAAGTCGAATTATTGAAGAACATGATTATCAGCCGAATCAGTTTGCTCAAAGTTTAAGAGCTAAGCATACGAATCTTATTGGTGCTATCATTCCAAGGATGAATTCACATGCGGTTGATGAAACTGTGAAAGGAATTGTATCTGTATGCCATCAACATCAATATCAATTATTACTTAACTATACTGGTTTAGATATACGTGCTGAAATAGAGGCATTGGAGACATTTTCAAGAAGTAAAGTGGATGGCATTATATTAATGGCTACTACTTTGACTGATGAACACTTGGAAGTAATTGAAAAATTAAATGTACCGGTAATTCTGGTTGGACAATCCTATCCCAATTTACATAGTATAATTCATGATGATTATCAAGCTGGTTTTATAGTAGGGGAACAGATAGGGCGTAAAAAGCATAAAAACGTTGTGTTCTTTGGTGTAAGTGAGGAGGACGTTGCTGTAGGCATCAAACGTAAACAAGGTATTATTGATGGTTTGAAAAAATACGATGTTTATCCTGAAATTTATTTAACTTCTTTTAAATATGAAGAGGCAAAAAATGATGTTTCTAAGAAGTTAAAAAATGCTAGAGGTATCGATGCGTTAATTGGAGCAACAGATCCTATTGCATTAGCAATTCATAAATTTTATTCTCAACAAAACAATGCTACTGGAAATTATCATATTTTTGGATTTGGGGGAGACCCAATGACACAACTTGTTACACCCGCTATTACGACAGTTAAATTCAATTATTTTAAAGCTGGCACATATGCTATGAACCAATTGAATGAATTAATTTTTTCTAAAAATGCAGTATCTAAAACTGTCATTCCTGTTGAAATAGAGAATTTTTAAAAATATTTAAAACTATGGAACCGATACCATAATCAATGATAAAATTATATTAACTTTAGATTTAAATTATTTTGGAGGAATAATATGGCTGAATGGTCAAGAGAAGAACGTTATCGTCGTATTGAAGACGTTGATAAAAAGTACTTAGAAAATCTCAAGCAACAAGTTAAAGCGTCAAGATTTCGTCAAATATTTCATATTCAACCTGAAACTGGTTTGCTAAATGATCCTAATGGATTAATTTATCATAACGGCAAATATTATGTTTCACATCAATGGTTCCCATTAGGAGCAGTGCATGGATTGAAATATTGGTTTAATTATACTAGTGATGATTTAGTGGCATTTGAACCACAAGATACCTTAATCAAACCCGATACATATTATGATAGCCATGGTGTTTACAGTGGTAGTGCTTTTGATCATAATGGAGATTTATATTACATGTATACAGGCAATCATCGTGATGAACAATGGAATCGATATGCTAGTCAGATGATTGCTAAAGTTCAAAGTAATGGAGAGATTACTAAATTTGATGAACCCGTAATTCCTTCACAACCTGAAGGGTATACAAGTCATTTTAGAGATCCTAAAGTTTTTGAATTAAATAATGAATATTATGCGATTATAGGTGCTCAAACAAACGAGGAACTTGGTTGCTGCTTAATTTATAAAACGAATGATAAGCAACTAAATCAATGGTCATATTGTGGAGAAATTGATACTAAATTAAAAAACTTTGGTTATATGTGGGAATGTCCCGATTATTTTAAATTAGATTCTAAGGATATCTTACTGTTCAGCCCTCAAGGAATAGAACCACAAGGGGATCAGTTTAGAAATATATATCAATCAGGATATTTAATTGGGGATTTAAATTTTGATTCATTATCCTTTGATCATAGTGAATTTGTAGAACTGGATAATGGTTTTGATTTTTACGCACCCCAAACTTTCTTAGATGAAAATGGCAATCGAGTTTTAATAGGTTGGATGGGCTTGCCAGAAATAAATTATCCTACTGATGAAGAAGGATGGGCACATTGTTTAACGATACCTAGAGTACTAACAATTGAGAATAATCAATTACGACAACGCCCGTTTAAAGGTCTTGAACGATTACGTAAAAATAAAGAAACGGCATTAGGTTATGCAAATAAATTTAACCGAAAATTACATCCATATGAAGGCAAACAATATGAACTAATTATTGATATTATCGAAAATGACGCTTCAAAAATTTATTTTGAATTACGGACCTCAAAACAAAATAACACCAAAATTATCTACAATACAAGGGAACAAAAAATTACATTAGATCGCTCAGAAAGTGGATTATTGCCTGAAAATGTTCAAGATTTAACGAGAAGTACGATATTGGATTCTCCTCTCACACGTTTGCAAATATTTGTTGATACATCTAGTATTGAAATATTTTGTAATGATGGGGAACGTGTTTTAACATCAAGAATATTTCCAAATGAAAATGCTACAGGTATAGAAACTTCAACGGAGACTGGACAAGTATATTTAAAATTCACTAAATATGAACTTAAGGATGAGTAAAAAATGAGAAAGTTATATGGGATAGGTGAAGCATTAATAGATTTTATTCCAAATGTTAAGAACTCTGAACTTAAAGATGTTGAACAGTTTAGTAGACAGGTTGGAGGTGCACCAGCTAATGTTGTGAGTGTAGCTCGAAAAATGGGTGCCTCCACTGAAATGGTCACTCAATTAGGTAATGATGCATTTGGAGACATTATCGTAGAAACTTTAAAAGATATTGGTGTAGGTACTCAATTTATAAAGCGAACAGATCAAGCTAATACTGCACTAGCATTTGTGAGTTTAAAAGAAGATGGACAAAGAGATTTTTCATTTTATCGTAAACCCTCAGCTGATATGCTTTATAAAGCTGAATATCTAAATGAAATTACAATCAAGCCAAACGATGTATTACATTTCTGTTCTGTTGATTTAGTTGAAAGTAATATGAAAGAAGCTCACAAATCTATGGTAAATAAATTTAAGTCAGCAAATGCAACCATTGTTTTTGATCCTAATGTTCGTTTACCTCTTTGGCAAAACGCTGAAGCATGTAAAGAAGCAATTCATGAATTTTTACCGAAAGCTAATGTGATTAAAATTTCAGATGAAGAGCTAGAATTTATAACTGGTGAAGCGGATGAAGATAAAGCTATTCAATCATTATTTGAGGGTTCTGTAGAAGCAGTTATTTATACTCAAGGTGCTGCAGGTGCAAGTATCATTTTAAAAGATGGGACTAAGATACATCATGGAGGATTTAAAGTAAAAGCAATTGATACAACTGGCGCAGGGGATGCCTTTATAGGAGCTGCAATAAGTAGAATGCTATTGAGTGACGAATTAAATATTACTAAGTTGCTAAAAGAAGAAGGACAGGACATTCTCAGATTTAGCAACATGGTGGCCGCAAAGGTTACAACTAAATACGGTGCAATAGAGAGTATTCCTACAATTGAAGATGTTACAACTGAATTAAATAAATGATAAAAAGTGCCAGTAAATGATTTTATTAGTTCATTTACTGGCTTTTTTATACGTGATATTCTCAATTATTTTTACTTCTGTGATGAAATTTATATTTAAAAAGTTTGATAGACATAACTATATTTTTTTAACATTACGAACCGAAGCAAAACAGTGCTCACCGTTTTTAAAATTGACAATACGTTCTTTTGAATCTATGGATTCAATATTATGTCTGTTAACAACGAAGCTGTTGTGACATCTAAAGAACCGCTCATCAAGTTGTGCAAGTTCTTTTAAATTGCCATAGAACTCAATTTGACGATTATCTAAATGTGCGATTAATCGATGTGATTTTGTAGATGATTCGAAAAACATTACGTCATCATATTGAACATAAATTGAATTACTTCCTCGTTTCAATTCAATCGTTTCAACAGTACTTTCTTTAGATAATAATTTTAAGCGAGTGTGTGCAGTTTCTAAGCAATCAATAATTCTGGACTGTAATTGGCTTGGATCATCTTTAAAGATAAAATCCATTGCTGACACTTTGTAAACAAAGGTTAGGTATGTTAACTCACTATGACTTGTAACGAATATGATATTTCCAATAGGGTCATACTTACGAATTTCACTACCTAATTTAATACCGTTGATATCAGCCTCTAATTGAATATCTAGAAAGTAACATCCGACATCATTCATCTCTTTAGATTTTTCAATGACTTCATAAGGATCGTCTGTTGCAAGCGCAATCTCCATAGGTTTTTCTTCAATCATAATGTAATTATTAATAATTGAAACCATATTTTCGCGTTGTTTTACATCATCTTCACAAATGAATATTTTCATGATTACACATCCTTATGACTAATTGTTAATGATTTCTACTTTTTGTATAAAGTAGCCATTCTCTATTGTGGTATCTAGCAATACATTTTCAGTTGAATCAGTAATTTTTTTCAGAGTACTTAATCCTAGACCTCTATTTTCTCCTTTTGTTGAAAAGCGTTCTTGAAATAGTTCGTGAATACGTGGCATATCTTCTTTACATTTATTCATAACAATAAACATGACGGAAGAGTCTGTATTAATAAAAGCGATACGTATTAATGCATCTTCAAGCGTTTCAGATGCTTCTATTGCGTTATCAGTAATAATTCCAATGATACGACTAAGATCAATCGTGTTCATTTCTATATGTTCTACTAACTCTGGTACTTCTATGCTAATTGGAATGTTTTTTTCTTGAGCTTGTAAAATTTTAGTGGTAACTAAGCCTTTAATCGCACGTACTTTTAAATTCTCAGTTCCATTAATTTTAATAGACTTCATTTGAAGATTATCTTTCATAGGTACGATATTTTCATTAAAATATTGTCTTAATCCAGGCATATCATCTTCACGAATATATTCAGACATTGTAGTTAAGATGTTCACGTAATCATGTCTAAACTTACGCATTTCATTGTTAATTGACTCAATTTGTAACGTATATTCGTAATATGTTTCAATCTCTTCCATGTTACGTTTATAACGAAGTTCTTTAATCATATAGTTAGATATGAAAATAATTAGAACAGTAAAGAAAAGAATAATTCCAATGAAAATTAAACCGTACATTTTTAAGGATGAAATATCTAACTTCGGTGTTTGTGAGTAAGCGTATAATATTATAAAAGATAAAATCAAGACAAGCGAAATAATTGTAAGATACGTCTTGTTGATAGATAAATATGATTGTTTTAATTTATTTAATAAAAAGCGGAAAAAAACACCAAACAGAATTGAAAAGCCGCTAAATATTGTTATGTATACAATAAATATTAAAAATTTAGTGTTTAAGTAATTTTCAAAGAGCACAAATGTAATAACTGTTACAAAATTACTAAAAAACATTATGATAGCACAACTTAGTACAGTCAAAATAGAATAAAATTGAACTTTTGAATATAAAAAAATGGCACATCCTACTAATAAAACAATCAATGCAAAGCTATCAAAAAAATAATATAGAATAGAAGAAGGGATTATTATTCCTGCAATTAGTAAATAATCCCTTAATGAGTATTTTAAATTTAAAATTATATTTGAAACTATAAATAGTAGTATTCCTTGGAAAACTGCTAATGGCACATTTGATAAAAAATCCATACTTATACACACTTTCTACACTTTTTTATCATTATTTAGCGTTTGTTAGTTCCTCAGGTACTTCTGGTTCATCAAAATAAGTAGTACAAGGAGTGAATGAAGCTATTGTACCAATTGATTGTAAAAGAAATGTAAATAATTTGATGATTAAATCTAATAATACTGTCATAATTAATTCTCCTCCCTAGGAAAAAAGATTGGTAATAATGTAATGCTCTCAAGTGTAATTCCTAATAAAATTAATTGCTTAAACGGTTCTGGTGCTAAAAATGAAATTATTAATAAGACCATTGTTATGATGACTGATAATAACTTCTTTTTCATTTTTAAGTGACTAGGAATTGGTTGTTTCTTAGTTGCTGCAGGAGCATAGTAAATAATTAAAACAGTCCCAATTGCAACTACAGAATACATAATACCCAGATTCACTTGAAAATATACTAGCAACCAGGGTAATGCTACAAATAAAGCTAAATTTTGAACATGACATAGCAATGATGATTTTGCATGTGCCCCGTGTGCATTACGTCTAACTAAAAAATAACTTACATGTGTAAATAAAGTGTATAGAAATGTATGGAAGATAAGTGCAACACCATATGTCACAATTGTTTTTGATAGATTGCTTACAACAACTTGTAATCCCAATCTTACTTTCAAAAATTGAATATGATCAAGATTATTTTTGCGTTGCAAATATAATGCGAATTGCTCAATCTTATTATCAATTGCTTTCAATGGTGTGCCACTCTCCTTATATCAATTATACAATTTAGTGCAATTGGTCTGGGTATTTATGCTTAACTGTTCAAAATAAATACTTAACTGTTATATTGAAATTACAAGTAATATTTTAACATATAAAATATTACAGTTATGTATAAAAAAATGCGATTTAAGAAATAATTAATTATTTATTCATAGGTTGTGTTTAAATAGACTCATATCACTTACAAGTGATAAAAACTTAATAATCTTAGTCTTTAAATTTAATAGTTATTGTTTGGTAATTGAGTTAAATAATTTTGTTTGTAGTTGCGAAATTATTGACACCTTTACCATATGTTGTAAGTGTTATTAATGGTTATGAAACCATTGCAATAGTAGTAATGTCCCATTAATCATTATTACTAAAGTGACTTCTTGTTTATATGAAGTTTCTTACTTGGTTTTCTTCGTGTAGTTAAACGAGTTCATTAATAAGCCATCCCAACTTATTAATGAACTAAGTAAAGTTACTGAAGTTTAAACTCAGTGGAAAGTGTTTAACTTAGCTATTGTAAGATATAGAAGTTAAATATTTTCAGGATGTAAGCTATCGTAAAATTTTCATAATTAATAACATCCCCAAAAGATTGAAATAACTGTAAAAACATTCCCTTAATATGAAAGTCGCGAGTTCCTCCCAAGCTCGTGACTTTTTTTGTAAAAAAACTGTATCCATATAATTGGATACAGATTAGTAACTATTTATATAGATTTGGTTTTAAATTTTTGAATACAGGAATATTCTCACGTTGAACATCAACTTCATTTAAATCAATATTAAATGCGATTGTGTCCTCATCCTGGCTTAATTCAACTAATATATCACCATTTGGATTGATAATCATTGAATGACCAGCGTAATCAGTATTACCGTCATTTCCAGTTCCGTTACAAGCAACAACAAACATGTCATTTTCAATTGCACGTGCTTGAAGTAAGACTCTCCAGTGATTCAATCTAGGTGTTGGCCATTGAGCTACAAAAAAAGCTATCTGTGCACCATTACGCGCGGGATATCTTAATAACTCTGGAAATCTTAAATCATAACAAATAATTTGTGTAGCTTGAGTACCTGAAGATAGAGGAAATGGTTCTGGTACTGTTTTGCCATCTTCTAAATATGTCGGCTCATCTAGCATAGGGACTAAGTGAACTTTATCGTACTTATTTATTCTATGTCCGTTTTTAGAAACGGTAAATGCAGTATTATAAACTTTGCCATTTCTAATATTTGATACAGATCCAGCTACAATATCGACGTTATATTGTTTAGCTAAGGATTGGATAAAGGGAAAGCTTCTGCTAAGTTTTCTATCTGCTTTCTCATTTAATTCACCCAATGCATATCCGTTATTCCACATTTCAGGAAGAACAACAACCTCTGTATCTTCCTCCAACTTATTTTCGAACCAATTTATTATTTTATTTTCATTTTTTTCTACATTGCCGTATGATACATAAAATTGAAATAATTGTATTTTCATTTAAAAATCTCCTCATCCCATGATTATCTCTAATTTACTAAAATAGAATAAGAAAATCAAAATTTGAAAGTGATGATTAAAATGCTTTATTTTTGAAAATAAATATAAAAAGGACTCAATTTCAACAGAGAAATGAATTCTGGAGAGAAACTGAGTCTTGAATTGTTAATCTAATCGATATCAATGAATGTAGATTATTTTTTAACTATTAATCTATTCTTAGTTGGTTGTATTTCTTTTTCATCAGCTTTTTCACGGATGTCACCAAATGGCATTTGAGCAACAAGTTTCCATGAAGCAGGGATGTCAAATTCTTGTGTAGTGATTTGATCTACTAAAGGATTGTAATGTTGTAATGAAGCGCCAATTCCTTTCGAACTTAATGCAGTCCAAATTGCAAATTGATGCATTGCGTTTGTTTGAACTGACCAATTAGCAAAGTTATCAGCATAATTTGGCATTTGTTCTTGTAAACCTTTAATCACATCTTCGTCTTCGAAATAAAGAATTGTGCCATATGAATGTTTAAATCCGTCGATACGTTGTTCAGTTGGAGTGAAATCACGGTCAGGTCCCATCGCATCTTTTAATACTATTTTAGTATTGTCCCAAAATTTGTGATGTTGATCATTTAATAACAAAACGATTCTAGTAGATTGAGAATTAAAAGCAGAAGGAGTGTATTTAATAATATGTTCTATCATATCTTCTAGTTCTTTATCACTGATTGAAATTGTTGTTTCAGTGCTATAGATAGTACATCTATCTTCGATTTCTTGTAAAAATGGTTTTGTTTTTGATTTGCTAAATAAGCCCATGTTAAATCTTCTTTGTTTATATAAGTTATATCTCTAGTATAAATATTATACTTAAATATGTAAAATGTTTTTAACAAAAAATGTCAAAAATATTAATATTTTTTATCATTAACCTTATTTCAATGCATTATATGTAAATATTCTTTATACTGTAAGTGTTATAAAACAAGGAGGTGGAAGATTGATGAAAAAGAAAATAGCTCATACAGGTCTCATTTTAGCTCTAGGCACATCTATGCTAGGAAATGAGAACGTCGTAAAAGCTGTAGAAAATAATCAACAGGCTACGAATGAAGTTAATAGTAGTAAGGTTAGTTCAGACACGGATACCCAAGAACGTCAAAATAGTAGTAATAACATCAATGAAAATCATCAATCTGATACCCAAGATTCAACTCAATTAGAAAAAAATAATAATAATCAAAATAGCGGTGAAAGCGATACATCATCAAATAACGAGAATGATGCTAATCAAAATAGTGATAATACTGTGGATCAAAGTAACGCATCTGATAATAGTAACTCAGGCAGTAATACTGATTTAAATAATGGTGATGACACAAATAATTCTGGAGACAATGATACAATCAATCCGAATGATGGAGAGCAACCAGGAGACAATGATACAATCAATCCGAATGATGGAGAGCAACCAGGAGATAATGATTCATCAAGCAATCCAGATGACGGAAAGCAGCCAGGAGATAATGATTCAGGCAACCCGGATGACGGAGAGCAACCAGGAGACAATGATTCATCAAGCAACCCAGGTGATGGAAAACAACCAGGAGATAATGACTCATCAGGCAACCCGGATGACGGAGAACAACCAGGAGATAATGATTCAGGCAACCCGGATGACGGAGAACAACCAGGAGATAATGATTCAGGTAAACCAGACAATGGAAACAATCCAGGGAATAATGACTCAGGCGAGCAAGATGATGGAGGAAATAAACCAGGAGACAGTGGCAATCATCAGCAACCACCTAAACATGATGGGAATTCTGGTTCAAATCAAGGTGATAATCATTCAAATTCTGGATCAAATAATGGTTCGCAAAATAATTCCAATAGCAATTCAAATAATAATAGTAACTATCCTGGCAATCATTCAGGACACTCAAGTATCAATGATACAGTAAAACCTAATAAACCCGTTTTTAATAATAATGGTTCAACAAATGGAAACCAATCAACTGGTTCTAACCGTCATAACAACACTGTATCTGATTCAATAATCCATCAAATTTTCCCACATAAGAATAATGGCAACTCGACATCTCATTCTAACAGAAATCAAAATCAATCAATTATGAGTGGGTCTAATACTAACCAATGGCACTATGGCGATAACTTACAACAAAATCATCGACAAAGTCATATTGAAACTTATTCAAATAATGACAATATGCAAAGTGAAGTTCCGGTTTATAGCAAGTCAATGCTATTAAATAGATTAAATAGTTTAGCAACTGGTTCATATAAATACAATCCATATATTATAAATCAGGTAAACCGGTTGAGGAATAATAATGAGTATATCTCGAATCAAGATTTTTACAGGCTTTTCCGAAAACAATCATTTAATAATGAATACTTAGATTATTTACAAAAAGGTTCTAACTATTTCAGATTTGAATATTTTAACCCTTTGAATTCGAAAAAGTATTATAAAAATTTAGATGAGCAAGTATTGGCACTTATAACTGGGGAAATTGGATCTATGCCTGAATTGAAAAAGCCAAGTGATAGAGATAAAAAAGAGGATGCAGATATACAGAGCCATGATGATGATAAAATTATAGATACCAATGAAAAAAGTAAAGAAGCGGAAAATAAAGACAAATATAAAAACATAAATATTGCTTTAATTACATCTATAATTATGATTTTCGTAGGTGTTACAGGTAGGTTTATTTATAGGAAAATTAAAAACTAAAATAGAAAACGCATCTATTATTGTCATTTAAAATGATGAGATTAATAGATGCGTTCATTTATTAAAATAGAAAATGAATTATAAAATTACTTTGTTCTTGTAAATGTTTAACTGTGTCACCAAAGAAAAATTGGACTGCCACTACAAAACCATTTTGTAACATATGAATGATAATTGGAACCGCAATACGTCTAGTTAAAACATAAGCAAGAGAGAATAACATACCCATACCAAAATATATGAAGAAAAATTTAACATCGTTATGTGCTATCGCAAATAAAATTGAACTTACTATTGAAGCGATTAAGAACGCAACAATTCGATTTCCTTTAATTTTATTATAGATTTCACCAAATATAACTTTTCTAAATATGTATTCCTCTAGAATTGGGCCAACTATTGAGATTAATAATATGAAAACTGGAAGCTGTTTTGCAATTGCCATAATTCTCTCAGTATTTGGACTTTGCTGTGGTTGTCCAACTAACCACATAGTGATTAGACTAGCTACCATTTGATAAATCATCACGACAACAAATCCTAATAAAGCCCAAGGTAAAATGTAGCGTTTAGGTTCTTTATAACCTCGCTCCAGTGTTGTTGGATTTTTGATAATACTATTTAACCAAATTATTAATAATGCTGCTATTACAAATAAAATAACTTGAGTGTATACGCCTGCTTTAGCTAGTTCCATCCCTTTTAAATCTTTAAAGAAAGGTAATTGCTGTGCAAGTAAGGGTAAAAACTGTGCTAATCCATAAATAACAATGGTAAGAAATGCTACCCAAATTCTCCTCATACTATTCCTCCAAAAAAATTAATCAACATTAGTTAGTTTATCGCAAAATTGTGAGTTATACAAAATATAGATAACCTTTCGCTTGAAAAATTGACCAAATTTGATTAATATAAAATATAGATTAGCACTCATTATATTTAAGTGCTAAAAAGGAACCTGTTAAGGAGGAACGATCATGCTTAAACCATTAGGAAATCGTGTGATTATTGAACGCAAAGAACAAGAACAAACAACTAAAAGTGGCATTGTACTTACTGACAGTGCAAAAGAAAAGTCTAACGAAGGTATAGTAGTAGCTGTTGGAACTGGACGAGTTTTAGACAATGGTGAAAAGGTTGCTCCAGAGGTTAAAGAAGGAGATCGAGTAGTATTCCAAGAATACGCTGGCTCAGAAGTTAAACGTGGAGATGAAACATACTTAATTTTAAATGTTGAAGATTTACTTGCAATAATTGAAGGCTAAAATTTATAAATAATAATTAATAAGTAATAATAAACTATTTTAAACAATGGAGGTATAATCAATGGCTAAAGACCTTAAATTTTCTGAAGATGCAAGACAAGCTATGTTACGTGGTGTCGATAAATTAGCTAACGCCGTTAAAGTTACAATCGGACCTAAAGGACGTAACGTTGTATTAGATAAAGAATATGTAGCACCATTAATTACAAATGATGGTGTCACAATTGCTAAAGAGATTGAATTAGAAGATCCTTATGAAAATATGGGAGCTAAATTAGTTCAAGAAGTTGCTAATAAAACAAACGAAATTGCTGGTGATGGTACAACAACTGCAACTGTATTAGCACAAGCAATGATTCAAGAAGGATTAAAGAATGTAACAAGTGGTGCTAACCCAGTAGGATTACGTGAGGGTATTGATAAAGCAGTAAGAGTAGCTGTTCAAGCTCTACACGATATTTCTCAAAAAGTTGAAAATAAAAATGAAATCGCACAAGTAGGTGCAATTTCTGCAGCAGATGAAGAAATTGGTAAATACATTTCTGAAGCAATGGATAAAGTTGGTAATGATGGTGTTATTACCATTGAAGAATCAAACGGACTAGATACCCAATTAGAAGTTGTTGAAGGTATGCAATTTGATAGAGGGTATCAATCACCATACATGGTTACAGATTCAGATAAAATGATTGCTGAGTTAGAAAGACCATATATTTTAGTAACAGATAAAAAAATCTCTTCATTCCAAGATATCTTACCTTTATTAGAACAAGTTGTTCAATCTAGTCGTCCAATCTTAATTGTAGCAGACGAAGTTGAAGGAGACGCTTTAACAAATATCGTATTAAACCGTATGCGTGGAACATTTACTGCAGTTGCAGTAAAAGCACCTGGATTTGGTGATAGACGTAAAGCAATGTTAGAAGACTTAGCTATTTTAACTGGAGCTACAGTTATTACAGATGACTTAGGTTTAGAATTAAAAGATGCTTCAATCGATATGTTAGGTAGTGCTAATAAAGTTGAAGTTACAAAAGATAATACTACAGTTGTCGATGGCGATGGAGATGACAATAGTATTGATGCTCGTGTGAGTCAAATTAAAGCACAAATTGAAGAAACTGATTCTGACTTTGATAGAGAGAAATTACAAGAACGTTTAGCTAAATTAGCTGGTGGCGTTGCAGTCATTAAAGTAGGGGCTGCATCTGAAACTGAATTGAAAGAACGTAAATTACGTATTGAAGATGCCTTAAACTCTACACGTGCTGCAGTTGAAGAAGGTATTGTTGCTGGTGGTGGTACTGCATTAGTAAATATTTATAATAAAGTAGATGAAATCGAAGCTGAAGGTGATGTTGCAACAGGTGTTAACATCGTACTTAAAGCTTTATCTGCACCTGTACGTCAAATCGCTGAAAATGCTGGGCTAGAAGGTTCAGTTATTGTTGAAAGATTAAAACATGCAGATGCAGGTGTTGGATTTAACGCTGCGACAAATGAATGGGTAAACATGCTTGAAGAAGGTATTGTAGACCCAACTAAAGTTACACGCTCAGCTTTACAACATGCGGCAAGTGTTGCTGCGATGTTCTTAACTACAGAAGCAGTAGTTGCAACTATCCCTGAACCAGATAATAATGATAATCAAGGTATGGGTGGCATGCCAGGTATGATGTAAAACGATATATATTATGATAGAGTATGAAAAGGGTAGCTGAAGTAGCTACCCTTTTATTGTTCATATGAAGGTTCGATATTTTTAAGTTTTACTTAATAATGTTATCTAAAATACGACTAAAAAAACAAGTAAAAATGGCTTTGAAACAAATTTAAAGGATTTTTGGGTGATTATTGCTTTCTAAATATAGCATTATGACCTCCTCCGCCATCTAATTTGATAGTTTCGCCATTTTCTTCAACTTTATAATTTATACTTTCTTTATCATTACCATCAGTAAATATCATTTTTCCACCTTTTATTGTAAGTTTTAATGTTTCGCCACCATATGTTAATTTAGCTGTATTGGCATTATCTTTTGGAACTTCTAAAACCATGTCGACATTTAAATAGTCAATACCACTACTCTGTGCAAAATTATATTTTCCTTTTTTTAGTTCATTACCACATGCAGCAAGTAATAATACCAAGCAAGTAATTGAGATAAAATAAATTAATTTACGTTTTATAAATGATCCCCCGAATAAGTATTGTTAATATCTTATGATAATAATTAATTAGTTTTAGAAACTCTCCCATATGCTATTAATGAACCAGCTGCAAATAATATAGAAGCGACAATTGAAATTAAACCATAATTAGATTGCTTACCTGTTTCTGATAAAGATTTACTAGTTGATTTAGATTCGTTTAATGAAATGTTATTTTCATTTGTTATATTACTGATGTCATCAAGTTGATGTAGTTTTGTTAGTAGTATTTTGAACTGATTGATAATTATCGTTAGATAGCTTTTGGCTATTCAAAGATTTGTCCATTTCATATTTACCAATATAAGTAAAGTTACCTTTGTCAATAGTAGCATTGTATCCACTCTCTTTAGTTATATCACCGTTTTTATAAACCCTTATAGCTCCAGTTCCAGCACCAGATTTATTTCCATACTGAACTAAAATAGTAATTTCCTTTATTTTCTACATCATAATAATTTTCTAATCTAGGGCCATCCTTACCATTTTTATTCATAACTTCAACAGCGATATTAGTAGCATTGTTAGCATTTACTACGCTATCAGTAGCATGTACATGTTGACTTGCTCCGACCCCTGTAAATAATAATGTTCCGGCTAATACTGATGTTACTAAAACTTTAGATTTCCTCCTTGATAATTATTAAAAACCACTTTTTTAAGCGGTACTCAATACAAATTAACAAATAGAAAGGACATATTATGTCTATAAATAAGGTTTTTGTATAATGTTTGTAGGAAATAAGATGAGATTAATAAACTGAAGCCCTATATTAAGAATATTATTGAAAAAATAGTAATTTTGATTTTGAAAAATCAAATACAAGGAAAACATTAATGCTACTAAGCATTGACTTGTTATTTCTTACAAAGCGGAGGTTTATTGGTTCACAAATCCTATCACAATAGAAAATTTAAGAAGTAAATTAAAAAAGAAATTTTATTATATAATCGGTTTTAGTGGGGGTGAAGCTTTTTAACAATAAATATACCAATAATTTAAGTTCTAATATAGTTGATAAATACATATTTTAATTTAATGAAATATTATATAATAAATATATAAATGTTAGGCGGTGATAACATGCATACTTATTCAAATAAAGATGATTTAATATTTGAAATTAGTAAGAGGGCTGAACTTTTTATTAATGAATTTAGTGATGTATCAGAATCAGATAAGGATGTATATAAAATTGGTGTCGATAGAACACCTGCACAGATGATCGCATACCAGCTTGGATGGTTAAATTTAATTCAATCGTGGGAGAATGATAATAAAAAATATACCAGTTGTAACCCCAAGTCCTGACTATAAGTGGAATAATTTAGGAGGATTATATCAAGAATTCTATAAAACGTACTCAAACTACACATTAGAACAACTTATTAATCAGTTCAATAAGGAAGTAGATAGCATTATTAATTTAATTAAAAGTTTAGATAATGTAACATTATTTGAGAGCGGAAAAGGCAATGGGCTTCATCAACGCCTTCCAAATGGCCAGTTTGGAAATGGATTCACATTAACATCGTAGCACCATTTAAGTCATTTAGAACTGAAATTAGAAAATGGAAGAAACAGAAATATAAAGATAACTTAACTTTCGAAAGATTATAACAATTTGAAAAACCATATTATCTAAAATAAAGACGAGTCTAGGAATTAAACCCAAGACTCGTCTTTTAATTAAGAACTATAATCCGAAAATTTATAATAAATCTAATAACCATGCTCCAAATAAGATAAATAGGATGAGTGATACTATGAACAAATATAAATTTTTGGGTACATGTCCTTTCGAAGTAAAAGCGTAAAGATACAAATAATACGAAGTGGAGATTAATGTAATAATAAGCAATATTGAAAAAATAATTACCATTTATATCACAGCTTTCGAGTTATTTTTAATTTCGATAGATTGAATAAATCGAATATAAATACTTCTTCAATGTCATCCTAATTACTTTTTTTATTTATATCAATCTCTTACTTTAAATCATCGATTGCTTTTGCGATTGATTCAAAAACATGTGGGATGTCATCTTTTTCAATGCAACTGAAAGCAATACGGATATCTGAGTCATTTAACGCTATAATACCGATTGAATATTCGTTAATTAAATGCGTACGTAGTTCTTCAGGATTTACTCCATTGACTTTGACTGCCATGAAATAACCAGAATTGAAATCATAGGCTTGCCAATGATTTTTGTATTTATCGTCATAAACAACAGTTTTTGTAACTTCATATCTTTCTTGTAATGTATCTATATTTTGTTGGATTTCTTTATCAAATTCATCATTATTTTCTAAAACGTATTTAATAGCACTTTGAGAAGGCATTGGTCCACTTGAAATATTACTTCTTATTAAACCTTTAACTTTCGCTTCTAGCACTTCTTTAGCAACATTATTATTTAATCCAAATGTAAGGAAACCAACACGTAGCCCCCACGCAAAGAATTCTTTAGTAGCACCATCTAAACGAATTGGTAAAATATTGCTTGATTCAATTTGATTTAGTGCAGTAAAAATAGACTGACGATAAACATCTTCATAGAATAAACCATAATATGCATCATCTACTACAGCTATCACTTTTGTTCCTTTTTCAGCTAGTGAACGAACCGCTGAAACTATAGTTGTAACTTCATCATTGTTCGGTGTATAGCCGGTAGGGTTGTTTGGATAATTTAAAATTAAAATGACTTTGTCTTGATTGAAATTTTCTAAAGTAGTAACTAAATCATTTGTTGTGTAATGTCCTTCTTGGTTAAAGATTGAATATGTCTCAATATTTGCAGAATGACGTGTTTCATAAATTAATTTGTAGTTACCCCAATTATGTGTTGGTACTAAAACAGTATCTCCACTCTCTACAAATAAATCAGCAATTAAAGATAACCCATGAGTTAACGCATTAGTGACAATAGGTCTAGTAATTGTCTCTTTCGATAAATCAGGGTTTTCTTTTAGCATTTTGTCTTGCCATAAATCTCTTAAAGCTTCTAATCCTTGAGGTGGGGCGTACGGAAAGACTTCATCTGGAGATAAATGATTATAGACATCAAATAAAGTATCAGCATACATTTTCCCGTTTTTATTAGTAGCCATTCCAATTGTAGCGTTATATTTAGTTTTTTTAGCATCAGCAGATTGAGATAAAATGCCTTTTGGATAATACATTGATTGACCTAAATTTGATAGCATACTTAATATTTCTGGACAATGATCAACAAGTTGATTATTTAAATTTTGTGCTAATGGGTTCATTTATTTAACCTCACTTTATTTTAGTGTTTAATAATATATTATCTTTAAATCACTTAAAGATAAAGTGTTCTTATAATGATTACATAGAATTGAGAATTGAGTTTTTAAAAAATGCGAACATTTGTTCGTATTTTATGTTAGAATAATGTCAGGTCATCATAAGATATGACACTTTTCATTTGGAGGTGTAGTGTAATGTCGTGGCTATTAGATGGTATGGTGACATTAATTTCGGGTGGTATACTCGTTATATTTCGTGTTTGGTTAGAATCTAAGTGTAAAGATAAATAGATGACCATACACAAAAACCCCTAACTTGCCGTTACAAGTTAGGGGTTGTGTAATGTAATTCGTGGATACAATTAAATTGTAACACATGGATTAATATTTTCAATTTTAAATGTATTTAGTAAGCAAATTTATAATTTTAATTTGTTATAATACATGTATTGAGGTGTTGATTATGATGAAACATTTAACTAAGATTTTCGTTAGTTTGGCAATTATCTTATTTCTTATTGGATATTATTTACAGGCTACAGGACACGAGAATCAAGGTGTTAAATTATTATTAGCAGCAATTATGTTTATCATATGTGCTTTTATTAATCGTAATAATGATAGAAAGAAAAACAGAAAATAACATTTTTAAACTCTATACTAGCGTTTGACGTTAGATATAGAGTTTTATTTTTAAAAATAATTGTATCTATAATGTATATACAATTTGTATCTTTAATACCAATAATTATAAGTGTTTACATTATTTCCTTTACAAACGTGTATATAGTGTGTATATTATTTATATACAGTTATTAAAGGGGGACATCAATGAAAATTATATTGAAGAACACCAGTGAACAACCCATTTATGAACAAATCAAACAACAAATAAAAGAGAATATTTTAAAGGGTTATGTTGAAGCTGGTAGCCACTTACCTTCGATGCGTGAGCTTGCAAAGGATTTACAGGTGAGTTTAATTACAACTAAAAGAGCTTATGAAGATCTTGAGAAAGAAGGATTCGTAACAACTGTTCGAGGAAAAGGTACATTTGTTAAAGAACAAGATAGTTCCATATTAAAAGAAAAGCAATTCTTTGTAATTGAAAATCTTGCTCGATTAATGATTAAAGAAGCAAAAACAATAGATATGCCTCTCAAGGAATTAAAAGAAATACTAGCTTTAATTTATGAGGAGGAAGAAGAATGAATGTCATTGAAGTAAAAGATGTCTCGTTACAAAGTAGTGCATTTTCAATAAACAATCTTTCATTCAGTATTCCTCAAGGATTTGTAACTGGATTCATTGGGGCTAATGGGGCAGGGAAAACAACGATAATTCGTATGATAATGGATATTATAGAACCTAATCATGGTCATATATCAATATTTGGTGAACAAATAGCAAACAAACCGAAATGGATAAAAAATAAAATAGGTTTTGTTTATTCAGAAGTTTATTTTAACCAACAATGGACTGCAAAAAAACTTGAAAAAATGGTTTCACCATTTTATACCGATTGGGACTCACAAGCATTTAAAAATTATTTAGAAAAATTCAATTTACCTTTCAATGAAAAAATAAAACATTTTTCTACAGGTATGAAAATGAAATTGTCTTTAGCACTAGCTTTGAGTCACCATGCTGAATTGTTTATATTAGACGAACCAACTGCGGGGTTAGACCCTATTGTTCGTAATGAAGTGTTAGAAATTTTACAAAGTGAATTACTCGACGAACATAAGACTTTATTTATTTCAACCCATATTATTTCGGATTTAGAGAAAATTGCTGACTATCTTGTACATATAAAAGATGGAGAAATTATTATGCAAGGTTTTCGTCATCAACTTCAAGAACAATACTCAATTGTACAAGGTGATAATCAAGATTTAGACGAGGAATTAAATCGCTTGTTCCTTTATAAAGAAGTGAAGTCGACAGGTTTTGTTGGTTTTACTAAACAGGCACAAGTGTTTAAAGAATTGTTCGGAAAAAAAGTTAATATTAAACAACCTACGATTGAAGAACTTATGATCTACATCGAAAAGTCTAAAAGTAATGACAATCAACAGGATTTTCAGCAAAGTAGGTTGATAAAATGAAACAATTACTAATTAGAAATTTTAAATGTAGGAGTATAACGATTGCCATTTATATCTTATTACTTCTATTAAATCCGTTATATGCTTTCGTATTTTCTAAAACAGAACTTTATTTTTTATTCTATGCACCGATTGCAATCACATTAATGGCGGTTAGCATATTAGACTCTGGACACTTGTTTAGACTACATAGAAGATTAGGAGGTAAAAGTTCATATTTGTTTTACGAAAGTTTACCTGTCTCTAAAAAAGACATGCTTAATGCGAATTACCTTACCTGTATCGTATTAACACTTTTTGGTGGTGTTATTATCGCTTTGTACAATTTTCAATCTTCTAATATTGATTTTGGGGATTTAAGATACTCAACTGCGATTGCTTTTATATTTGTAAACTTTTTAAGTATTCCAATTGCATTTAGTAGGAATACTGAAAAGAAACGCGAAGGGATATCATATGCACCTTATATCTTGATAATGATGTTAGTTTTTCCATTCGCTATTACAATGGTTTTTACACTAATTAATGCATTCGTTTTTCATCATCATATTTCTTATAATATCTTTGGCATATATTACAATTATGGTTTATTAAGCTTAAGTATTGTTTGGATGGTTATAAATTATTTGATTCAATTAAGACGTATAATTCATCGTGAAAATAAAGGAGGGCCTATATGAAATTAGAAAATATTACAAAAACATATGGAGATAACAATGTTTTAGATAATATCAATTTTGATTTTGGAAATAGCAAAATTGTAGGTTTAATTGGTAAAAATGGTGTTGGTAAAACAACATTAATGAAAGTCATGAATGGAAATATTATTAATTTTAAAGGGAAAGTTCAATTAAATGATAACGAGAACGTTGGCTATCTTATTGAACATCCGAAATTATATGATAATAAAACAGGATTAAATAACTTGAAATTATTTGCTCAAGTTCTAGGCAAAGGTTTCGACAAAGAATATACAGATAAAATCATTGACGCATTTGGTATGAGACCATACATTAAGAAAAAAGTAAAAAAGTATTCAATGGGTATGAAACAAAAACTTGCGATAGCAGTTTCATTAATGAACAAACCCAAATATCTAATTCTTGATGAACCGACAAACGGTATGGATCCAGATGGCTCAATTGATGTATTAGAGACTATTCAATCATTAGTGAATGATTTAGAAATGAAAATTCTAATTTCAAGTCATAAATTGGAAGATATTGAATTGATTTGTGATAGAGCTGTCTTTCTACGTGATGGAAATTTTGTACAAGATGTCAATATGAAAGATGGTAGTGCACAAGATCATACATCGATTAAATTTGAAGTTAGTGAATTTAATACAGCACTAGACTATTTAACAGAACATTTTAACGTGCTTCAATCACACAAAGATAGTGGAGAAATAATGATTAAAGCACAAAAAGATTATAAACAATTACTCAAATCTTTAGCACAAAAAGATTTATATCCTAAGTATATTGAAACAAGAAAAAGTTCGCTTCGTGATACGTACTTTAATATTAATCAAAGAGGTGACAAATAAATGAGAAGTTTACAATTAGTTAAATATGATATATTGAGTTTTTGTAAAAGCTATTTAACATATATAGCACTAATTTTAATCTGGTTAGTTTTAGGATTAATAACGTTCTTAATGGCACGAAATAATGATCAAGTAAATTATTCATCTATTTTATCTATGGCAAATTGGATGTTCTTATTCTTTGGCTTGTTAGTAGTGATTAAGATAATTACACGTGATTATTCACAAGGTACGATTCAACTTTATATGAATAAAGTGAAAAATAGAATTGGATATATTATTGCTAAAACAATTTCAATTATTTTATTTTCATTCATTTTTGCACTCATCACATATATCACATTAATGTTAGTACAAGCATTTACTGATGGAAAAAATTTAGACGGAGATAAGTTCTTAACGAACATATGGTTCTATCTTATCTTCTTACTGTTCTTTGGTTTACTCTTATTCTTAGTTACATTAATTGTTCAAAAACCGGCAGTAATCTTTACACTAGGTATATTCTTAGTATTTATAGTTCCATTTATTCAACCTTTTATTGGTTTGATTCCTGACTGGGGAGAAAAAATTCAAAAATCATTAAAGTATATTCCGTTTAGTTACTTAACTGAGAAATCTCAAACGGATAGTATTAAATTTTCAAATTGGCAATGGTTTATTTCTTTAGCATCAATTGTTGTTTTATTCATTGCTAATATTGCTTATGCAGCTAAAAGGGATATATAATATATGCCAAGAAATTGATATCCAAAAAAGAGGGTAGTAAAACAAAATTTGTTTTATTACCCTCTTACTTTATATACTTTTATAGCATTAACTTACTGATTATAGAGTCATAAACTTGATTCCATAACTCAGTATCTGATTTATATTTAGAAGCGATTTCATGATGTACTTCTTTTTCTTTATCCTCATAATTGTGTGCATCTTTAGGTGGTAGTTTTTCAGCTCTAAGTTGAGTAACAAATTCTTGAGCTTCACGAGCTCTAGGGCCCCAAACATTTACCTGTTCAAATTGATCATTCATAAAGATAAAGATTGGAATCGAGCGTGCTGTACCATTTGTTAAATATTGATCAATGAGATTTGTGTCTTCATCTCTATGGAATACGCGTACTTCTAGCTGTAGTGATTCACTTATACGCTTTAATATAGGTAAGTTCATCATAGCGTCGCCACACCAATCTTCACTTATAACCAAGACTTTAGAATAAGAACTATCTTTAAGTTGATTGATTCTATCGTCAGATGAAGGTAGTGTGAATGCATTGTAAATTGTTAATACATTATCTTTATTCAAAGTCATGCTATCGATATATTCATCAAGTGGCTGACTATTATTAAAATATGTTTCTAAATTAGCCATAAATAAAACCTCCCCGTTAAATTTATATCATTATAACAATTTTTACTAAGAAAGAATAATTATAAAACTTAAAATATATTAGTTTTATCACAATAATAAGAACGTTAAAGCAACGTTACAATTCTATAAGAAATGATTGTAGTGGTTTAGATGTTTCTCAGTAAGTGGTTATGATATATTTAAGTTAATAAGAATAGAAGTGGTGGTACGTTTGCGCATTCAAAATCGATGGATAATCTTTAGTATTTTTACAATAATAGCTATTATAGTGGTTACGTGTCTTACAATCTATAAAAATGAAAAAACTATTGATCTTACTGAAGTGAAGATAAATGATATTCAATTGAATGGACCATTTAATGAAAATGATTATGAGATAAATCATCACATAAAGTTGGATAGATACAAATTCTATAACGATAAAAATCATAAAGATTTAACTGTAAAAGTAAAAAATAAACACCAAACAGTAAAAGGGATCGTATTGATTAATGATCATGATGTAACAACCAACTTCGGTGTTAAAATTGGAGATAGAGTGGATCATGCAATCAATTATTTAGGTGATAATTATCGTAAAGATAAAGTAGGTAAAGGATATGATGCGTTAATTTATGTTGATAAAGAGCACCATATGAAGCTGTCCATTTTATATAAAGATAATGTGGTTAAACGAATTGAATTTTTTAGTCGTTAAAAAGTGATACTTTTACAATGCACATCAAAATAAGCTACTTTTCGATAAGATAGAGATAATTCAATTAAGAAAGTAAGTGAGATAATGGATAAGATTACCTTTTTAAATGAACTTGAATTAGAACTTGATGAATTACCAAGAGAAGAAAAAGATAAACTCATGGATGATTATGAAAATCATTTCTATGAACAAGAATCGAAAGGGAAATCAGAAAAAGATATTATATCGGATTTAAAAGAACCACATGATATAGGTAATGAAGTTAAAGCCAAAGAAGCAATATCCAATGCTAAAGTAACTCCCAACCTACGGAATATTATTAGGGCTATAATGGCTTCATTAAGTCTTGGCGTGCTTTCTTTTTTCATCATCATCATCCCTATTGTAATATTTATAGCGTTATTGTTTGTTGTGTTTATATTCTCTGTTTTTTTAATTTCTCTTCCATTAATAATAATATCAATGAGTATCATTAAAGGGATTGTTGATTCGTTTAGTAATTTCTTATTTAGCATTTCATATGCCGGATTAGGTATCGTCTTATTTGTAGTTACCATGAAAATTACACAAAATTTATATCGACTTGTATTAAAATATTTAACTTGGTATATCCAAACGGTTAAAGGAAGAATTAAACAATGAAGAAAGCAATGATAACAGGCATAGTAATATTTGTAGGATTTTTCTTAGCAGCAACTTTAGTCTGGTTTGTGCATGATAAAGATGAATTTAAAAAGCTAAAATATGATAGAGCATACAGTGATGTGAAAATGAATAATTTAGATATTTACAACTATAATTCAGAAGTCACAATTAAGCAAGGAGAACATTGTGGTGTTAAATATTATGGTGATAATGATGTTAAGGTATATCGCAAAAAAGATACATTAAACATAAAAGAGCATAAATCTGACAAGAGGGGTTATAGCGTTAATATTAATCCTTTTAATCAAAGTAAATCAAAAATTGAAGTTACACTTCCAAATAAAAGTATTAATAATTTAGATGTATATTCAGGATTTGGAAATGTGAATCTTAATGGCATTAACGTTAAGAAAGGTTCGATTTATCAAGACAACAAATATTTAAAAATTCAAAATTCAAAATTTGATAATCTTTCCTACAAGAGCGATGCTGGTGGAGTAAAAATTAAAAACAGTTATATCATTAATAGTGAATTTAAGACAGGGGTAGGTAACGTCGAAGTAAATAATTCAAAGATAAAAAAATCGTTATTTGTAAGTGAACTTGGTTATCTTAATTTCACAAACATGAATAGTGAAACAGATGTAAAAGGATCAAGTAAGCATGATTATATTCATTTGGACTATAAAGATGAACCTAAAAATACTTTATTAAAATTACACCCAGGTACAGGAGAGGCAAAAGTTGAAAATAAATCTTTTAATAAAGGTAAGGTAGGAAATAGTAATAATGTAATTGAATTTTATACGGTAAAAGAAGATATCACAATAAAGTAAAATGATTGCCTACACAATAAGAGGCAATCACTTATATAAGACGACGAACGATTTTAAAGTTCGTCGTTTTTTTAATGATTTGCGAATGTTAAATCAGTATCAATTAGACCACTAAATTGTTGGATAGTTAACTCATTTCCATCTAACCAGGATTGAAAATTTATTGATGTGGGTGTTTGATTTTCACCTAGTGTCATCCAAGCGGTTAAGTTTTGCGGTTCATACATTGAAGTGTGTATCGTACCTGACCAACTTTTAAATAATTTGCTATATATTTCGAATTTTGGATTATTAAATAATTTAAAAGCTGTATGTTTATCTAAGCTTTGAGAGGTTTGTGAGACAGTACGTTCTAAACGTTCACGTGATTCTTTTGTGTAATTACGATTTTCATGCGTTAAGATTTCGAAATGATTTGTACATACTTTATCATATCTGACATCAAATGAACGTGGTGTAACCTCAACGATTGCGTGATTAAGCTTTTTATCCATTAAAATATAACTGAATGAGCTTCTATGAGGAAGTTCTTTCAAGAATCTAACGGCTTCATCAACGTCTTTGCAATATTCTAAAACAAGACGACCAATCATATAACATACAAAGCCATTAGCGGGGTGTTTACGATGCATAAAGTTATAGCCCATCGTCAAGCCAGCTTCATTCATACCATCCATACGACCTGTCACTCTAGACGTAGGCCCAATTTGCGCTAGCCCACCGTCATTAGGTTGGAATAATAAATATCTCCCATCGTATGTGGCAGGATGATAATCATAATTGCGCACCATAAAATCCTTACCTTGAAATACAGTACATCCACTCTCTTGTAAATCTGTGAAACGGTAATGTGCAAAATTTAATATCATTTGTTTTGTAGGTAAGTTCAGTACTTCTTGCATACCCATTAACTCTTCCCATATTTCTGGAGCGTATGTTTGAAATACTTGATACGTTTCGTTAACATCTATATCAAATCGGGGCATACGTTTTTTCCATTCACGTTCACGATTTTGCAATAAGGGTGTTTGTTTTAGCCATAGCGCTGTTTTGACCCCTAAATCATAATGTGATCCTTTAAACATCATAATATCTGATTTCACTTGTTGCATGAGAAGGCCTCCTGAAAATTCTAAATATTGTAAAATAGCACTAATTGAAAACGAATATAATTATTATTATACTGAACATGATAGCAAGAAAAATTTAAAAAACAAGGAGGGGTACTATGTTTAAGGACGCATATTTAAAAGTATATAACAAAGTAAAAGCTTGGTGGTTGTATTAAACTAATTTACAATTGAAAGTTTATGAAGTTTTTGAATTTTGAAATTTATTTTATAGTTATTATTATAAGACGTAAAAAGGTATCTATTTAACCATAACAGTAAGTATGATAATATATAGTATTGTAAACATACTTATATCTATTTAGAGGTGAAACATACATGTGGGATTTAATTAAAGGTTTATTCAAATTCTTATTAAGCTTAGTAGTTATTACATCAGTAGTAGTTGGTGTAGGTGTTGTAGCATTTGCTTACATCTTCAAGAAAGACTTTGAAGATATCGAAAGAAAAACTAAAGAAATCGTTTCAGATATCGAAAGTAATAACGCGTAATAATATTAATTTAACCAGTGACTTCAGTTTTGGAGTTACTGGTTTTTTATTTCAATAAATTCAAACAATGATTAAGAATAATTGTCATAGACACCAATCTTTTAATAAAATAAAGGTAATTAGAAAATAGGAGGTATTCTGATGACGACGAAGGGTTATATCGGTTCATACACAAAAAAAGAAGGTAAAGGTATTTACTTATTCGAATTAAATGAAGACAGTGGACAAATTAGTTCTGTTAATACTGGTTATGAGATTGAAGCATCTACTTATCTTGCTCAAACAGATGATTATTTATACGCAATCACTAAAGAAGGCGCACACTGCGGGGTAGCTGCTTTTAAAAAAGAAGCTTCTGGTTCGTTAACATTAATTAATAAATGCTTAGAATCTGAAGAGGGTACAGGTTGCTATATATCGGTATCATCAGACCAAAATTTTTTATTTGAAGCAGTATACGGCGCTGGTATCGCTAGAATATATCAATTGAATAAAGATACAGGTGAGATTATTAAGTTAATTCAAGAATTAAATCACGACTATCCACTTGGAAGTCATGAGCGTCAAGAGCATTCACATGTCCACTATATAAATGAAACACCCGATTGCAAATATGTTGTAGCTACTGATTTAGGTACAGACAGTGTTGTAACTTATGAATTCAGTAATGAAGGTCTTAAAGAATACAAAGTTTCTAAATTTAAAGATCAAGATGGTCCAAGACATATTGCATTTCACAATAATGGTGAATATGCCTATATTGTTCATGAATTATCTAATTATGTTAGCGTAGCTAAATATAAAGATGGTCAATTTGAAGAACTAGAACGTCATTTAACTGTTCCTGAAGATTTTAATGATGACACTAAATTAGCGGCTGTTCGCTTATCGAATGATCAACAAACTTTATATATTAGTAACCGTGGTCATGACAGTATTGCGGTATTCACGATTACAGAGAATGGCGCGGGACTAAACCCTGTAGAAATCGTTAAAAGTGGGGACCAATTCCCAAGAGATTTTAATATTACTGAATCAGATGACTATCTAGTTTGTGCCCATCAAGAGGGTAATTATGAAATTACAGTTTTTAAAAGAGACACAAATACAGGTAAATTAACGCCAACAGATAATCAGCAAATTGCACCTGAAGGTGTACATGTTAGTTTTATTTAAGTAAAAATACAAAGCCACGGCAGTGTAAAATGTCGTGGCTTTTTACAAATTTTTATAAATTTTTAAAAAATGTTCTAATATATTTAAATTTACCTTTATAGGGCGGATACATAACACTTGAATCTAATCGGGTAGACTTAAAGATGTATGACTTGCTATGGCTAAAGGTTTGGAAAGTATATTTACCATGATATTGTCCCATGCCAGACATTCCGACACCACCAAATGGTAAATTAGGATTAGCAAGATGCATTAAAGTATCATTAATTGCACCGCCACCGAAAGATAATTCGTTTAATACACGGTGTGTAGTATTCTCATCTTCACTAAATAAATATAAACTTAACGGTTTAGCTTTACTCTGAATAATATCTACTGCCTCATTAAAATCATCATAAGTAATAATAGGTAAGATAGGTCCAAAGATTTCTTCTTGCATGATTTTAGAACTTGACGTAATACCATCTAAAATAGTTGGTTCTATATAGCGTGTTGTAGCATTTGCATTACCACCGAAAATAACATGGTTTTGATGCACATTAAGTAATTCATTTAAGCGATTAAAGTGTTTATCATTGACTATGCGACCAAAATCTGGACTTTCATCTATGTTAGTACCGTAAAATTCTTGAATACTTTGTTTAAGTGCTTCAATCAATTCGTTTTTAACCTTCTTGTTAACTAATATATAATCTGGAGCCACACATGTTTGTCCTGCATTAGTAAATTTACCGAAACTAATACGATCACTAGCAACTTTAATATTAGCGGTATCATCTACAATAACTGGAGATTTTCCGCCTAATTCAAGGGTAACAGGAACTAAATTTTTGCTTGCTGCTTCATACACGATTTGACCAACCTTGTCACTACCTGTAAAGAATATGTAATCAAATGGCAGCTTAATTAATGTTTGTGTTTCTTCTATACCCCCCTCGATAACATCTATATAATCCGTAGTAAATACGTCTTCAATAATTTGACGAATGACCGTGGCAACGTGAGGTGTTAATTCAGATGGTTTTATAATAGCAGTATTTCCAGCTGCAATAGCTCCAATTAGAGGTTCAAATAGTAACTGTACGGGATAATTAAACGGACCAATGATTAATACTGTGCCATATGGTTCTTGTTTGATATAACTTTTTGCAGGAAACATAAATAGAGGTGTATCAACTTGTTTTGTTTTAGACCAATTTTTAAGTTCTTTTCTTGCAGTTTTAATACTTTTTAGTGTGATACCAATTTCTGTGGCATATGCTTCAACAGGACTTTTTCCTAAATCAGTCTTTAGAGCATCTAGTAAATCATTTTCATGATTTTTAATACTTTTACTTAGAAGTTTTAATTGATGTTTTCGAAATTTTAAATCTTTCGTTTTATGTGTTTTGAAAAAAGCTTTACTTTCTTCAAATTGTTGCTCAATGCTTGGCAATGTGTGATACCTCCTAAATAGTAAAATCTATATTAAAGAATTAAATTAAAATAAATGATGTAATTCATCATATCTATACCCTAAATATTTTTCAATAAAAAACAGTTGAATGAAAAGATTCATTCAACTGCGTATATAAAGGCGATAACTAAATTGCCAATATGTTTTATTTAGTTAAAGCTTCAGTAATTTGAGGTACCACTTGTTTTTTACGTGACACAACGCCTGATAAGAATGCCATGCCATCATCTAATTGAACTTTAAATGCCTCGCCGACTTTATCTTTTTCTGCACCTACTACTAAGATTTTAGAATCACTATTAATAATGTCAGTAACTACTAATACAAATAAATCATACTTTTCATTAGCACTTGTTTCTAACATTGCTTTTTCAAGATCATCTTTACGATTTAATACTTCAGCAATGTCGACAGTATTTACTTGGGCAATGCGTGTAACATAGTCGCCCATATTAAATGATTTAGCATCCATGTCTAATAATTCCTCTGCAGATTTATCAGTAGTTGATGCACCAGCTTTTAACATTTCTAAGCCATACTCATCTAAATCAACATTTGCTAAATCTTTTAAAGCTTTAGCTGCATTTACATCTTCATCAGTACAAGTAGGAGATTTGAATAATAAGCTATCAGAAATAATTGCTGAAATCATCAAACCTGCGATATGCGGTTTAATTTCAAAGCCACGTTCTTTGTACATTTTGTAAAGAATAGTAGCAGTACAACCAACTGGTTCTGCGCGGTACCAAAGCGGTGAAGCAGTTTCGAAATTAGCGATTCTATGATGATCCACAACGTGTTTAATCTCTGCGTCAGAAATTGTTTCTGCACTTTGTTGGAACTCATTGTGATCGACTAAGATTACTTCTTGACCATCTAAATTATCACTTAATAATTCTGGTGCTTTAACTTCAAAATAATCTAAAGCAAATTTAGTTTCAGGATTAATATCTCCTAAACGATATGGCGTTGCTTCAGAGTTACCAGTTAATTGTTCAAAATCAGCCATGATGATAGCTGAAGCTATTGCATCTGTGTCTGGATTTTGATGTCCAAAAATATAAGTTTTTGCCATTGTTATTATCCACCCTTATCATTTAATTTTTCATCTTATTTTATCATGTTTTATTTAGCTACATCTACCTCTGCGCCTAATGAGTTTACAAAATGTCCTAATGCCCATTTATGACCACTCTCATTGAATGAAGCAACACCATCTTTAGGAATTGTAATGTTATACCCTAAGTTATAGGCTGAAACAGCAGTGTGTAGAATACAAATATCAGTACAAACACCTACTATTTCAATATCCTTTATATTTCTCTCTTTCAATAGACTATCTAGAGGTGTACCATAGAATGAATCATAACGGCGCTTATTTAAGTAATGAATATTACTGTTTCCACTAAAGTTATTATAAAAGGCTTTAATCTTACCATATAATTCACGTCCTGCTGTGCCCTCAATATTATGAGGGGGGAATAATTGTGTCTCAGGATGGAACATATCGTTCTCATAATGTAAATCCATCATAAAGAAAATGTCATGGCCTTCAGACTGATATGTCTCTAAACGCTTCAGTATAAAAGATTCAATATCTTGCCCAGGTTTACCACATGTTAATCGACCATCATCTGCAATGAAGTCATAAGAATAATCTACTACTATTAGTGCTTTTCTAGTCATGATCAATCTTCCTCTCTATTAAATGTTTGAGGTATTTAAAAATTGTATAATTATATAGAAACGATTAAATTATTACCTCATTAATCATTATATATATTATAGCTAATCTCATTCTAAAATGGTATATAACAATATAATAGGTTTGAAAGTTTAGGTAGGGGATACGTTATGTTAATAAATGCTCAAGATTATGGATTAAAAGGATGTAATAAACGCAAAGACACTAAAGCAATACAACGAGCACTGAATAAAGCAAGATATGGTGAACACACTGTACTTATACCTAGCGGTACATATTATATTTCGAAAGCACTCATCATTTATGACTCAACAACTTTATTACTAGAAGATGATACGACATTAATAAGATGTGGTAAAGATGCACTTTTAAAAAATGGCCATCGTTTCGGTTTTTATAAAGGGTATCAAGGTAATAGTCATATTTATATCAAAGGTGGTACGTTTGATATGAATGGCTCTAAATATCCATACAATAATACTGCGATGTCAATTGGACATGCAGAAGATATTCAATTAATAGGTGTAACAGTATTAAACGTAGTTGGCGGACACGCTCTAGACGCTTGTGGTATTAATGGTTTGTATATCAAGAATTGTAATTTTAAAGGTTTTAATGATTTTGATGGGGATCGTTCATTTTCTGAAGCAATTCAATTAGATATTCAAGTACCTGGTGCGTTTCCTAAATTTGGGACGACAGACGGAACCATCACTAAAAATGTAGTCATTGAGAATTGTTATTTTGGGAATTCAGATGACCATCAAATGCGTCCATGGAATAGAGCAATTGGCTCACATGCAAGCAGGTATAACAAGTTCTACGAAAATGTGCATATAAAAGATAATTGTTTTGAGGGAACTCAAGACTATGCATTAACACCTCTAAAAGCTAAAAATATGATTATTTCACGCAATAAATTCAAAAATTGTAAAGGTGGTATTCGATTTTTAGGGGTAAAAGATGGAAAAAATGCTGCTGACCCTGTTACTGGCAAAGTTATGGAATCTCAAGCTGGTGAGAATTTCAGTGTGATTGGTAATCACTTTATTGGAGAAATGAAAAAAGATGCCATTCACATTAGAAGCTATAATAATATAAAACATCAGCAAGTGTTTATCGCCGGTAATACTTTTGATAAAGCATCACAAACCATACATTTAGAAGATATAGAAGATTTAACCCTAAACCAGGGTGAAGACGTTACTATTAAAAAAATTAATGTAGACTGAGTAGAGATAATGTTTTCGAACACAACCCAACAATAAATAGCCAGTAAATACGTTTTGAAGACGCATTTACTGGCTATTTAATTTCGATACATCAGTGTTAAATAAGGGCAAGACAACAATTTTTTATAATTTCGTCATAATGCCTTACGATACTTATCTAATGGCGATTAAATGCACCTATAATTTTAACTTCAAAATCTAAAGTCTGTAATATTGTGATAACCTTATTGAGTTTTTCATTTTTCCCAATATCGGTTTGAACAAAAAATCTGTACATACCTAACTGCGTCTTAAGAGGTCTAGACTCAATCCATGACAAGTTAATGTCAAATAATGCAAATGTGTTAAGTATACTAGCTAATAATCCAGCTTTATCATGTTTAGGTGTTATCAGTAATAGCGTACTAGAAGCAGATTCATTGTAGTGATCGTTACTTTTTACTACCAAAAAACGAGTGACATTATGTGGATAGTCTTGTATATGTGTGTCTATCGGTTCGAAACCATATGACTCTCCGCTTCCTAATGGTGCAATAGCAGCGATATGTGTGTCAATTTTCTCTAAACTTTGAATAGTACTATCAACATAATCATATAAGAAATGATGTCGATGGATATATTGACTCGTTTGACTTATTGCAGGTGCAATGGAATAAACCTTTTCAATATCATCCAGTGAAGTACCTTTATTAGCGTATAAACCAAAATTAATATCTAAATGGATTTCGCCATGAGCGTATATATCTTCTTGTGCAAGTGCATCAGCTACAATATTAATAGTACCTTCAATTGAGTTCTCAATAGGTACGATACCAACAGCATCACTATGACTATTAACGGCTTTAATTACTTCATAGAGATTTGATTTAGGTGAATATGTAACTTCTTCCTCAGATAAATAAGTTTTTGCAGCTAAATAAGAAAATGTTCCCTTAGGGCCTAAATAATATAAACGCATCTTTGTTCGTCACCTCGTATTATCGAACACTAGTGAAATGGACATTTCATTGACTGTTTCATTTTATAATGAAAATTAGGATCCTTGATTTCATTATTATAGCCATGATGATAATTTGAGGTTAGGGTCGGTGAAAGTGGTGGGGCTAACCACGACCATTTACCCGTGACATCACGGTTATTTGCTAATTCCTTTTCTTCAAATAATTGAAATTGTTTTGATGCAGTTAGGTGATCAACAATAGAAACACCTTGAGATTTAAATGAATGGTATACCGCATAATTAAGTTCAACGAGTGTTCGATCTTTATTAAAAGAATTATTTTTTAGTGTACCAAATTCAAACGCTTCTGCAATACTTTCTAATAAATTATAGCGGTAAGAGTCAGTGAAATTGCGTACTGCTATTTCGGTTACCATATACCATCCATTAAACGGGGCAGTTGGATAAGTAATGCCACCAATTTTCAAATCCATATTAGAAATGATTGGAACACCATACCATTTTAAATTTAAATCTTTTAATTTTGGATAATGTTCATGTTCTATTTCAACTTCTTTTATTAATTCATGGGGTAATTCATACCATTTTATAGAATCATTAGGTAATTGATAAATGAGTGGTAGTACATCGAAATCAGTACCTTTGCCTTTCCAACCTAAATGCTCCGCTAATTGTGTGATTTCACGTTCAGATGGATCACCGGCATGTTCATAACCAGCATATCTAATAAGTTGATTATTATAGATACGAGGTGCTTGATTAGGTGAAAAAATCGTTATATAAGGCTTGATCTTACCATTATTCGTCGCATGTTTAAGATGATGATTGATTGTATCTATAAAATCACGCTCATTATCAACATTCCTAGCATCTTCTACATATAAAGAATCCCAAAATAAGCGTCCAATACAGCGATTAGAATTACGCCAAGCAAGTTTAGCACCATACGTCAATTCTTCCGAAGTATGCGTATATGTACCAGTATGTTCAATTTCTTTTCCTATCTCTTTTATTCTTTTATCAAAAATAGATGGATTGTAATTAAGTTCACGATACATCGTTTCGATAAAACTTCTTGCTTCTTCCAATAACATATAACCACCTCGGTTCATATTATAATCTAGACATTGAATTAACTCATTCAATTACATAGATTGTCACGAATTTGTCTTATTGGTACTTATTTAAATTTTAATTGTATCAATGGTATGTGAATACGCACTTCTACTGAATTATGATAAAATGTACTAAAACATCGTTAGGAGAGATTGTGGTGTATCGTTACGAAGATGACAGTTTAATGTTACATAATGACTTATACCAAATTAACATGGCAGAGAGCTATTGGAATGATGGTATTCATGAACGAAATGCAGTATTTGATTTGTATTTTAGAAGTATGCCATTTGAGAGTGGATATGCAGTTTTTAATGGTTTAAAAAGAGTAATTCAATTTATTGAACATTTTCATTTTAGTGATTCTGATATTGAATATTTACAGTCAATAGGTTATAAAAATGATTTTTTAAACTACTTAAAAAATTTAAAGTTCACTGGTAATATTCGCTCAATGCAAGAAGGTGAATTGTGTTTTGGAAATGAACCCTTACTTAGAGTGGAGGCACCATTAATTCAAGCGCAACTTATAGAAACCGTATTACTTAATATAATCAACTTCCATACATTAATTTCGACTAAAGCAAGTAGAATTCGTCAAGTAGCACCTGATGATACATTAATGGAATTTGGAACTCGCCGTGCTCAAGAGTTAGATGCTGCGCTCTGGGGTGCTAGAGCTGCTTATATCGGTGGTTTTGATTCTACTAGTAATGTGCGTTCTGGTAAATTATTTGGTATACCTGTTTCTGGTACGCATGCACACGCTTTAGTTCAAACATATGGTGATGAATATAAAGCTTTTAAAATTTATGCAGAACGCCATAAAAATTGTGTGTTCTTAGTTGATACGTTCCACACGCTTAAATCAGGTGTTCCTACAGCTATTAAAGTAGCGAAAGAACTAGGGGATAAAATCAATTTCATTGGTATCCGTTTAGATTCTGGAGATATTGCTTATTTATCTAAAGAAGCACGCAGAATGCTAGATGAAGCGGGATTCAAAGATGCTAAAATCATTGCATCTAATGACTTAGATGAACAAACGATAATGAGTTTGAAATCTCAAGGAGCTAAAGTTGACTCATGGGGTGTAGGTACAAAATTAATTACTGGTTATGATCAACCAGCACTTGGTGCAGTATATAAACTAGTAGCAGTTGAAGATGATAACGGTCGATATGTTGATAGAATTAAACTGTCCAACAATGCAGAAAAAGTGACAACACCTGGTAAGAAGAAAGTGTATCGCATCATCAATACTAAAACAGGTAAAGCAGAAGGTGACTATATTACTCTAGAACATGAGAATCCAAATAATGAAAAACCTTTAAAAATGTTCCATCCAGTTCACACGTATAAAATGAAACATATCAAACACTTTGAAGCGATTGATTTGCATCATTCAATCTTTGAAAATGGGAAACTTGTATACCAATTGCCGAGTGAAAAAGAGGCACAAGAATACTCTAAAAATGCATTATCTAAATTATGGGATGAAAATAAACGTTATTTAAATCCTCAAGAATACCCTGTGGATTTAAGTACAGCTTGTTGGGATAACAAACATAAGCGTATTTTCGAAGTTGCAGAACACGTAAAAGAGATGGAGGAAGACAATGACTAATATACAAGATATTGTAGTCAATGAAATGAAAGTGAAGAAACATATTGATAGTGAACAAGAGTCACGTGAAATTATTCAATTTATTAAAAGCTATGTGCAATCACATTCATTTATTAAATCTTTAGTGTTAGGTATTTCTGGTGGTCAAGATTCTACTTTGACTGGTAAATTAGCGCAGCTAGCAGTTGGGGAATTACGTAATGAAGGGCGAGATTGTCAATTTATCGCTGTGAAATTACCATATGGTGTGCAGAAAGATGCAGAAGAAGTTGAAGACGCATTAAACTTTATTCATCCTGATGAAATCATTACTGTCAATATTAAACCTGCTGTTGATCAAAGTGTTAAATCTTTAAACGAGGCTGGTATTGAATTAACGGATTTTCAACGTGGTAACGAAAAAGCACGTGAACGTATGAAGGTTCAATTTTCAATCGCATCAAATCGTAGTGGTATTGTTATTGGTACGGATCATTCTGCAGAGAATATTACAGGATTTTATACTAAGTACGGTGATGGTGCTGCTGATATTGCACCTATCTTTGGTCTAAATAAAAGACAAGGAAGACAGCTACTTAAATATTTAAATGCACCAAAGCATTTATACGAAAAAGTTCCCACAGCAGATTTAGAGGATGATAAACCACAATTACCTGATGAAGAAGCTTTGGGTGTTACTTATGATCAAATTGATGACTATTTAGAAGGAAAACACATATCTAGTGAAGCCCGTGATACGATTGAAAATCACTATGTCAAAAATGCACATAAACGTGAATTAGCCTATACGCGTTACACTTGGCCTAAAAATTAAAAAAGATTTTCTAGTGACAAAATAAAAATTCACTGATAAAATTATCTCGATTTTAGATATCCATGTAAGAAAAGGGGATTAGTATGTCAGTGATAACTTCAAATCCATGGTCAATGGTATTAGCGATATTCGTCATCAACGTTTTTTATGTTACATTTTTAACAATGCGTACAATATTAACGTTAAAAGGTTATCGTTATATGGCGGCTGCAGTAAGTTTCCTTGAAGTGTTAGTATATGTAGTTGGTCTTGGTATGGTAATGTCTAGTTTAGACCAAATTCAAAATATCTTTGCTTATGCGTTTGGTTTTTCGATTGGGATTTTAGTAGGTATGAAAATTGAAGAAAGACTCGCATTAGGGTATACAGTCGTAAATGTAACCTCATCAGAGTATGAAATTGATTTACCAAATGAGTTAAGAAATTTAGGTTATGGTGTTACACACTATGCAGCATATGGTCGCGATGGTAGTCGAATGGTAATGCAGATTTTAACGCCAAGACGTTATGAACGTAAATTAATGGAGACAGTACGAAATTTAGATGAGAAAGCGTTTATTATAGCATATGAGCCAAGAGCAATTCACGGCGGTTTCTGGACTAAAGGCGTTCGAACTCGAAAAGTAAAAGCATACGAAGTAGAAGAAATAGAAAGTGTTGTGGAGCATGATGATGAAGTTCAAAGTAAATGAAAATGAAACAATCTCAGAATGTTTATCACGTATGCGTGAAGAAGGCTATATGCCAGTTAAACGAATTGAAAAACCTATATACACTGAAGATGAAAAAGGTAATGTAGTAGTATTAAGACAGGATATTCAATTTGTTGGTAAAAAGCTTTGATTTAATAATGTGAATTACAACTTAAATTAATTTTATCAAGAGTGAAAAGAAGCTAAAGTACAACTTCTTTTTACTCTTTTTATTATCGGATTATTGTTAGATAAGTGTATTATTTAGATAAAATCCATTATACTAAGTTTGTAAAAAAAGATTTATACATTTGATTAATTATCTGTTAAAATAAAAATGAAGTTTTAAAAACGAACCTTTCTTGATAATTTACGTTTAATGTACAGTTTTGAATTATAAATTTATACATAGAATAGGAGTTTAGAAATGATTGATCGTTATTCAAGAGAAGAAATGGCAAATATTTGGACTGATCAAAATAGATATGAAGCTTGGTTAGAGGTTGAAATCTTGGCCTGTGAAGCTTGGAGTGAATTAGGCCACATTCCTAAAGAAGATGTAAAAAAAATTAGAAAGAATGCTAAAGTAGATGTGAAACGTGCGCAAGAAATAGAACAAGAAACAAGACACGATGTTGTGGCATTTACTAGACAAGTATCGGAAACGTTAGGTGACGAACGTAAATGGGTTCACTATGGTTTAACTTCTACAGATGTTGTTGATACAGCGCTAAGTTATGTTATAAAGCAGGCCAACGAAATTATTGAGAAAGATATTGAACGTTTCATAAAAGTTTTAGAAGAGAAAGCTAAAAATTATAAATACACATTGATGATGGGGCGTACACATGGTGTACATGCTGAACCGACTACATTTGGTGTTAAAATGGCATTATGGTATACAGAAATGAAACGTAATCTAAAGCGTTTCAAAGAGGTACGTAAAGAAATAGAAGTTGGTAAAATGAGTGGTGCAGTTGGTACATTTGCTAACATTCCTCCTGAAATAGAACAATATGTATGTGACCATTTAGGTATTGATACTGCACCCGTTTCTACTCAAACATTACAACGTGACCGTCATGCATACTATATCGCTACACTAGCCCTGGTAGCTACATCTCTTGAAAAATTTGCGGTAGAGATACGTAATTTACAAAAAACAGAAACACGTGAAGTTGAAGAAGCGTTTGCAAAAGGTCAAAAAGGGTCATCAGCTATGCCTCATAAAAGAAATCCTATTGGTTCAGAAAATATAACAGGTATTTCAAGAGTGATTCGAGGTTACATTACAACGGCTTATGAAAATGTGCCTTTATGGCACGAACGTGATATTTCTCACTCTTCAGCTGAACGTATCATGTTACCAGATGTTACAATTGCTTTAGATTATGCTTTAAATAGATTCACTAATATTGTTGATAGACTAACTGTTTTTGAAGACAACATGAGAAATAATATCGATAAAACATTTGGACTAATCTTCTCACAACGTGTATTACTAGCGTTAATTAATAAAGGCATGGTTCGTGAAGAAGCATATGATAGAGTGCAGCCTAAAGCAATGGAATCTTGGGAAACTAAAACACCATTCCGTCAATTAATAGAAAAGGATGAGTCTATCACTAATGTGCTTTCTAAAGAAGAATTAGATGAATGTTTCAACCCTGAACATCATTTAAATCAAGTTGATACAATCTTTAAACGTGCAGGTTTAGAGTAATAAGTTAACGGTTTTCAATAAAAATACTACACTTTAACTATTTAATGCGTTAAAATGAGATTATATTGAAAACGGATTATAGGGGTTGTTTGAGATGCAAATAGAGAAATTACGAGGACAAGCGTTAGATGAACTTTTTGATGCAATTCTTACACTTGAAAATAGAGAAGAATGTTATCAATTCTTTGATGATTTATGCACTGTCAATGAATTACAATCATTATCTCAAAGATTACAAGTTGCTAAGATGATTAAACAAGGGTATACTTACGCAACAATCGAAAAAGAATCTGGTGCTTCTACAGCAACAATATCTAGAGTAAAACGATCATTACAATGGGGTAATGACGCATATACAATGATATTAGAACGATTAAATATAGAAACAAAAAAATAATAATACGTTTAATATATATTTATAAATTGAAATGCTCCCTTCAAAATTGACAATAATTTGGATATTTTGATGGGAGCATTCTGTTTTATATTGAATTTATACAGGCTAATAGTAAGTAAACAACTTTTAATTTACTTAATTTTTAACAAATAAACTTATAAGATATTAGGTCTTTCGTTCTTTAAAAGACAGTATAGATTCTAATGATTCTGTTTAGAATTGGTACAACAAAAATGATATAATTTAGTGTATGTTAAAAAAAGGAGTTAAAGGAATATGTATGACATTAAAGCGTGGCAACATGTGTTTAAATTAGATCCCGCCAAAGAAATAAGTGATAATGATTTAGATTCACTATGTATGTCAGATACTGATGCTATCATGATTGGTGGCACAGATAATGTTACCGAAGATAATGTCATTCATTTGATGAGTAGAGTAAGAAGATATCCATTACCATTAGTCCTTGAAATATCTAATATTGAGAGTATTATTCCTGGTTTCGATTTTTATTTTGTACCAACAGTTCTAAATAGTAAGGATACTACATATCATAATGGAATGATGCATAAAGCTCTAAAGCAATTCGGATTCATGGTTAATTTTGATGAAGTCGTATTAGAAGGGTATTTGGTTTTAAATCCTGATAGTAAAGTAGCACAATTAACGCAATCAAATACTAATATAGATATTGAAGATGTAGAGGCATATGCGCAAATGGTTAATGAGATGTACAAACTACCGTTGATGTACATAGAATATAGTGGTCAGTATGGCGATATTGAAAAAGTGGAAGCCGCATCCAGATTATTAACGAATACACAATTGTTTTATGGCGGTGGCATTACATCTATAGAACAAGCCAGAGAGATGGCACAATATGCTGACACTATTATAGTAGGTAATATTATTTATGACGATATTAAAAAGGCTATTAAAACAGTAAAAATAAAAAAGGAGTCTAATAAATGAATTCATTAGTTAATAATATGAATAAAGAGCAAAGTGAAGCGGTAAGAACTACAGAAGGTCCATTACTAATTATGGCCGGCGCTGGTTCAGGTAAAACGAGAGTATTAACACATCGTATCGCCTATTTATTAGATGAAAAAGACGTTTCTCCTTACAATATATTAGCAATTACTTTTACAAATAAAGCAGCTAAAGAAATGAAAGAACGTGTTGAACAATTAGTAGGGGAAGAAGCACAAGTGATTTGGATGTCTACATTCCACTCTATGTGCGTAAGAATATTAAGACGTGATGCAGATAGAATAGGCATTGAACGTAATTTTACTATTATTGATCCTACTGACCAAAAATCCGTCATAAAAGACGTTCTAAAAAATGAAAATATTGACAGTAAACGCTTTGAACCAAGAATGTTTATTGGGGCGATTAGTAACTTAAAAAATGAACTTAAAACACCAGAAGATGCAATTAATGAGGCTAATGACTTCCATTCGCAAATGGTAGCTACTGTTTATAGTGGATACCAACGTCAATTGACTCGAAATGAAGCACTTGATTTTGACGATTTAATTATGAAAACAATTCAGTTGTTCGAACGCATTCCAGATGCACTTGAATATTATCAAAACAAATTCCAATATATTCACGTAGACGAATATCAAGATACAAATAAAGCACAATATACATTAGTAAAGTTGTTAGCTAGTAAATTTAAAAATCTTTGTGTAGTTGGTGACTCAGATCAGTCAATTTATGGTTGGAGGGGTGCAGACATTCAAAATATCCTATCTTTTGAAGAAGATTACCCTGATGCTAAAACGATATTTTTAGAACAAAATTATCGTTCTACAAAGACCATCCTGACTGCTGCAAATGAAGTCATTAAACATAACTCAGAAAGAAAGCCTAAAGGCCTGTGGACTGCAAATACAGGTGGCGAAAAAATTAAATATTATGAAGCAATGACTGAGCGTGATGAAGCTGAGTATGTGGTTAGAGAAATAATGAAACACCGTAAAGCTGGAAAAGATTATAGTGATATGGCAATACTTTATAGAACCAATGCACAATCACGTGTTTTAGAAGAAACATTTATGAAATCTAATCTTCCTTATACGATGGTTGGAGGCCAAAAATTCTATGACAGAAAAGAAATTAAAGACTTATTAAGTTATTTGAGAGTAGTAGCTAATAGTAATGATGAAATTAGTTTACAACGCATAATCAATGTTCCAAAACGAGGTATAGGACCTTCATCAGTTGAGAAAATTCAACGCTATGCGAATGATAACAATATAAGTATGTTTGACGCATTGGCAGAAGTAGATTTTATTGGTCTTTCAAAAAAAGTAACTCAAGAGTGCATTAAATTTTATGAACTAATTCAAAACTTAATTAAAGAACAGGAATTTTTAGAGGTAAGTGAAATTGTTGTTGAAATATTAGATAAATCTGGGTATAGAGATATGCTTGAACGCGAACAAACACTGGAATCACGTAGTAGACTTGAAAATATAGATGAATTTATGTCAGTACCTAAAGATTATGAAGAGAATACACCATTAGAAGAACAATCCTTGATTAACTTTTTAACGGATTTATCACTAGTAGCAGACATCGATGAAGCTCAAATTGAGAGTGGCGTAACCCTTATGACAATGCACTCGGCGAAAGGTTTAGAATTTCCAATTGTATTCCTTATGGGAATGGAAGAATCGCTATTTCCACATATTCGTGCAATTAAGAGTGATGATGACCACGAAATGGAAGAAGAACGTCGGATTTGTTATGTAGCAATAACAAGAGCTGAAGAAGTTCTATATATTACGCACGCGACGTCTAGAATGTTATATGGACGCTCACAATCTAATATGCCTTCAAGATTTTTACGTGAAATCCCGGAAGAGCTATTAGAGACACCATCTAAGCAACAGCGTCAAACGATTACCCCAAAAACATCATCCAAACAACCTAAGCGTGGATTTAGTAAACGTACAACGTCTTCTAAAAAACAAGTCTCTGCTTCTGATTGGAAAATAGGAGATAAAGTTACGCACAAATCATGGGGTGAAGGCATGGTAAGTAACGTTAATGAGAAAAATGGCTCAGTTGAATTAGATATTATATTTAAATCAGAAGGACCAAAGCGCCTATTAGCTCAATTTGCCCCAATCGAGAAAAAGGAGGATTAATTTATGGACAATATCCAAAGTCGTGTGAATGAATTACATGATTTATTAAATCAATATGGTTATGAATATTATGTGCAAGATAATCCTTCAGTGCCAGATAGTGAATACGATAAATTATTAAGAGAATTAATAGATATAGAAGAGGCACATCCTGAATTTAAGTCACCTGATTCTCCTACTGTACGTGTAGGAGGAGAGGTGCAATCATCTTTCGAAAAAGTCAATCATGATACACCAATGTTAAGTTTAGGTAATGCTTTCAATGAACACGAATTACGTCGTTTTGATCAACGTATTCGTGAACAAGTCGGTAGTGTTGAATATATGTGTGAATTGAAAATTGATGGATTAGCTGTGTCCCTTAAATATGTAGAAGGTCGCTTCGTTCAAGGTTTAACTCGAGGGGATGGTACTACAGGTGAAGATATCACTGAAAATTTACGCACCATTCATGCTATTCCATTAAAGATTAATGAACCATTAAGTTTTGAAGTTCGTGGCGAAGCTTACATGCCTCGTAGTTCTTTTATAAGACTAAATGAAGAAAAAGAAAAGAATGAAGAACAACCATTCGCTAATCCACGAAACGCAGCAGCGGGATCGTTAAGGCAACTTGATCCCAAATTGGCAGCTAAACGTAAATTAAGTGTATTCTTATATAGTGTTAATGATTTCACAGATTTTGATGCAACTACTCAGAGTGGTGCGTTGGATGAATTAGATCGTTTAGGATTTAAGACAAATCATGAACGTATGCGCGTGGGTGATATTGAAGGTGTATTAGAATATATTGAGAAATGGACAAAACAACGTGAACAATTATCCTATGATATTGATGGCATCGTTATAAAAGTGAATGACATTGAACAACAAGATGAAATGGGATACACTCAGAAATCTCCAAGATGGGCGATTGCATATAAATTTCCTGCCGAAGAAGTGGTAACAACATTACAAGATATTGAGTTAAGTATTGGTAGAACAGGTGTTGTAACACCAACTGCGATTCTTGATCCTGTAAGAGTTGCTGGGACAACTGTATCTAGAGCTTCTTTACATAATGAAGATTTAATACATGAGAGAGATATCAGAATTGGGGATAGTGTAGTAGTTAAAAAAGCTGGCGATATAATTCCAGAAGTAGTGAAAAGTATTATGGAACGCCGAACTGAAGGTACATTACCGTATTCAATGCCAACACATTGTCCGAGTTGTGACCATGAGTTGGTAAGAATTGAAGGGGAAGTTGCATTACGTTGTATAAATCCAAAGTGTCAAGCTCAACTTGTAGAGGGGCTGATTCACTTTGTATCACGTCAAGCCATGAATATTGATGGCTTAGGAACTAAAATCATACAACAACTCTATCATCACAATGTGATTAAAGATGTGGCCGACATCTTCTACCTAACGGAAGACGATTTATTACCTTTAGAGCGTATGGGTTCCAAAAAAGTTGAAAATTTACTAAAAGCGATTGAAAATGCTAAAACCAATTCACTAGAGCATCTATTATTTGGTTTAGGAATACGTCATCTAGGAGTTAAAGCAAGTCAAGTTCTAGCTGAAAAATACGAAACAATGGATAGATTACTTCAAGTAACCGAAGAAGAACTTATTAGTATTCATGATATTGGAGATAAGTTAGCTCAATCTGTAGTGACATATCTAGAAAATGAAGATATTAAAGCATTAATTGAAAAATTAAAATATAAAAATGTCAATATGGTTTATAATGGAATTAAAACTTCTGATATAGAAGGACACCCTGATTTTAAAGATAAAACAATTGTTTTAACAGGTAAATTACAACAACTGACACGAAAAGAAGCATCTGCCTGGTTAGAATTACAAGGCGCAAAAGTTACAAGTAGTGTAACTAAAAAAACAGATTTAGTAATTGCTGGTGAAGATGCAGGTTCTAAATTAACTAAGGCAGAAAAGTTTGGTACTGAAATTTGGACAGAAGAGCAATTCGTGGCTAAACAAAATGAAATATCAAGTTAGAGGAGAACGGCAATGAAGCGGACCCTATTCTTAATTATAACGTCGATTGTGTTGTTAACGGCATGTGGCAATAACAATGATAATAAAAATAACCAATCTGTGAATAAACAAGAAACTAAAACTGACTCAAATAGTGTGAAAACAATAGCAACAGATAAAAACGTACAAGGTGATAATTACCGCACGATTTTGCCATTTAAAGAAAGTAAGGCCCGTGGTGTATTACAAGATAACATGGCAAATAGTTACAATGGTGACGATTTCGAAAGTGGTTTATTGACACTAAGCAAAGATGTATTTCCAACTGATGATTACCTTTATCAAGACGGACAATATCTAGATAAAGATACTCTTAATAGTTATTTAAATCCCAAATACACTAAAAAAGAAATAGATAAAATGAGTGAAAAAGAGAAAGAATCCAATAAAGCGAGTGAGAATTTAGGATTAAATCCATCACACAAAGGTGAGGATGATCCAGAAAAAATCGCAGAACAATCTCCAGCTTATTTATCTAATATTCTTGAACAAGATTTTTACGATAGTGGGGATACAAAAGGAAAAAATATTAAAGGTATGACAATTGGTTTAGCCATGAATAGTGTTTATTATTATCAGAAAGAGAAAGATGGAGAAACTTATAGCAAAGAACTTGATGATAAGGAAATTAAAAAACAAGGTAAACAAATGGCTTCAGAAATCTTAACAAGATTGAGAGCCAATGATGCTTTAAAAGATATTCCTATTCATTTTGCGATTTATAAACAATCCGATCAAAATTCAATTACACCAGGAGAATTTATTGCTAATACTACAGTTGATGATGATCAAACTAAAATTAATAAATGGAAAAAAATTGATCAAGTGTCAGCATTATTGCCATCTTCAACAGCAAAAAAATACAATGAAAATTTGAATAATAATTTTAAACAATTCAACGACAACCTACAATCTTACTTTACTAACTTCACTCAAGCAGTAGGTAAAGTTAAATTTGACGGTAAAAAACCAACACAATTAACTATAGATTTACCTATTGATTATTATAGTCAAGCTGAAACGATTGGTATTACTCAATATGTTACAGAACAAGCTAGAAAATATTTTGACAACATCGATAGCTATGAAATTCGAATTAAAGACGGAAATACACCAAGAGCCTTAATTAGTAAATCTAAAGAAGATAAAGAGCCTCAAGTTCATATTTATAATAATTAACATAAAAACTACGGATAACGCCTACAAATTGGGTTATCCGTAGTTTTTGTTTAATATTATTATTTTTCACGAACAATAGATTTAACTTTTTCAATATCTCTTTCAACAAAGTCACCTGGATGTTGAGTCAATAAACTCACTACATATGTAAAGATGACACTAACGATGAATCCTGGAATAATTTCATACATTCCGAAAATTTCATTTATACTCGCTAAAGGTTTTATCCAAGCAATCCATATAATTACAACAAGGGCACCTGCTACCATACCGCTGATAGCACCAGCTCGTGTTAGCTTTTTCCAATAAAGTGAGAATAATACTAAGGGACTGAAAGAAGCTCCAAAGCCGGCCCATGCGTTGCCAACTAAGTTAAGAATTGTATCATTTGGAGACCAAGCAATTGCAATTGCTACAATTGCCACAACTAATACCGACAATCTACCAACTAACACGAATTCTTTTTGATGTGTTTTCGCACGCTCTTCACCACGTATTAATTTATAAAAGTCTTCAGTTAATGAACTTGATGTTACTAATAGTTGTGATGAGATTGTGCTCATGATAGCTGCAAGAATGGCAGCCAATAAGAACCCGCCTACTAAAGGATGAAATAAAATTTGACTCATAATGATGAATAGTGTCTCAGGATCATCCATCTTAATATGATTATCTGGAATGAATGCGATACCAGTTAATCCTACGCCTACAGCACCAAGTAAACCTACAGTCATCCAACTTATACCTAAACGGCGAGCTTTAGGTAGCATTTTATGTGACTTAATAGACATAAATCTAACGATGATATGAGGTTGTCCAAAATAACCTAGACCCCATGCAAATAATGAAACAATACCTAGGAAGGTTGTGCCTCTAAATAAATCCATATTTGTTGGCTTCATTTCAGCAACTCGAGAAAATGTATCCCAACCATTAAGTTGTAACATTGCAACAATAGGGACCATAACCATTGCAATTAACATGATTACACCTTGGAAGAAATCAGTTATAGATACAGCTAAATATCCTCCGAAGAAAGTATAAGCGATAACGATAACTGCAACTAAAATTAATCCAAAATGATAATTTAGTCCAAACGCGCTTTCAAATAGTTTACCACCTGATACAAACCCAGAGTGCGTATATAGAGTAAAGAATATAACTATTATTAAACCAGAAATAATTTTAATAATATTTTCTTTATCGTTAAGTCGATTTTTAAAGAAATCTGGAAGGGTGATTGCATCACCTGCCACTTCAGTATAAACTCTCAACCTTGGTGCAACGACTAGATAGTTAACATATGCACCTAATGTGAGACCAATTGTTATCCATATTGCTGATAAACCAGTACTATAGACTGAACCTGGTAGCCCCATTATCATCCAGCCACTCATATCTGATGCACCTGCAGATAAAGCTGTGATGTATGGGCCGATACTACGTCCACCAAGCATATAATCACTTAAATTACCTGTAGCTTGTTTGTAGCCATAATATCCAATAATAAGTAAAATAATAAAATAAATCGCAATCATTATGTATGTTTGCCAATTGGTATTAACTTGACTAGGCAAGCTTGCTCCTAAAATAAGCATAAAGAAATACCCCCTTTTTTTATATGATGTAAAGACTTAGATGACTTATAAACATTGGTAAATTTCAATTGCATGAGTATGTAACTTTTTTAAATAATTTAGTTACATGTAATATTATACAATGTAGTGAATGGTTTAGAGAAGTATAAATTTTAATTTTTAAAAATATAAACACTTTTAAAGTAAGGTAGTAAGCGTTTACAAAATGTAAAAATATTTATTGATTTTATTATACGTAACATGCAAATTAAAGATTATAAATATTTATGATATAAAATTTAGGTCATTATTATCGTTAAATTAATAATTGAGTTACATTATTTGTAAAGCATTTATTGATTACTTACCTATGAATTAATCATCAATAATGTCATGAAGTTATGTTGTCTCAATAAATATTTAGATTTTTAAGTGAAAATTTGATACAATTTTATGATGAATGAGTAATAAGGAGGCTTTTAATAAATGACTAAAGTTACACGTGAAGAGGTTGAACATATAGCACATTTAGCAAGACTTCAAATTTCTGAAGAAGAAACTGAAGAAATGGCTAATACACTTGAAAGTATCTTAGATTTTGCTAAACAAAATGACACAGCAGATACAGAAGGTATTGAACCAACTTATCATGTATTAGATTTACAAAATGTGTTACGTGATGATGAAGCAATCGAGGGCATTCCTCAAGAACTTGCATTAAAAAATGCTAAAGAGACAGAAAATGGTCAATTTAAAGTACCAGCTATCATGAATGAGGAGGAAGCTTAAGATGAGTATTCGTTATGAATCAGTTGAAAAATTATCAGAAATGATTAAAAACAATGAGATTAAGCCTTCAGAAGTTGTCAAAGACATCTATGATGCAATTGAAGAAACGGATTCTACTATTAAATCATTTTTAGCACTAGATAAAGATAATGCTATTAAAAAAGCAAAAGAATTAGATGAATTACAAGCAAAAGGCCAAATGGAAGGTAAATTGTTTGGTATTCCTATGGGAATTAAGGACAACATCATTACTAAAGATGTGGAAACAACATGTGCTAGTAAGATGTTAGAAGGTTTTGTTCCAATCTATGAATCTACTGTAATGAACAAACTACATGATGAAAATGCGATTCTAATCGGTAAACTAAACATGGATGAATTTGCTATGGGTGGTTCTACTGAAACATCATATTTCAAACAAACTGTTAACCCATTCGATCATACAGCTGTTCCAGGTGGTTCGTCAGGTGGTTCAGCAGCAGCAGTTGCTGCAGGTTTAGTACCATTCAGTCTAGGTTCAGATACTGGTGGTTCAATTCGACAACCAGCAGCATATTGTGGTGTAGTGGGTATGAAACCAACTTATGGGCGTGTATCACGTTTCGGTTTAGTTGCTTTTGCATCTTCATTAGACCAAATTGGTCCAATTACAAGAAATGTTAAAGATAACGCTATCGTTCTAGAGACAATTTCAGGCGTTGATAGAAATGATTCTACAAGTGCACCAGTTGAAGATGTTGACTTTACTTCAGAAATTGGTAAAGACATTAAAGGCTTAAAAGTTGCTTTACCAAAAGAATATTTAGGTGAAGGTATCAATGATGATGTTAAAGAAGCTGTTAAGAATGCAGTTGAAACACTTAAATCTCTAGGTGCAGAAGTTGATGAAGTATCACTTCCAAATACGAAATATGGTATACCATCATATTATGTTATCGCGTCATCAGAAGCATCAGCGAACTTAGCTCGCTTTGATGGTATACGTTATGGCTACCATTCAAAGGAAGCGCAATCATTAGAAGAATTATATAAAATGTCTAGATCAGAAGGATTTGGTGCTGAAGTTAAGCGTCGTATCTTCCTGGGTACATTTGCATTAAGTTCTGGTTATTATGATGCTTACTATAAAAAATCACAAAAAGTTAGAACATTAATCAAGAATGACTTTGATAAAGTTTTTGAAAACTATGATGTTGTTGTAGGTCCAACTGCACCAACTACTGCGTTTAACTTAGGTGATGAAATCGATGATCCTTTAACTATGTATGCTAATGACTTATTAACTACACCTGTTAACTTAGCTGGTTTACCAGGTATTTCTGTTCCTTGTGGGCAATCAAACGGTAGACCAATTGGCTTACAATTTATCGGTAAACCTTTTGATGAAAAGACGTTATATCGTGTGGCATATCAATATGAAACACAATTCAATTTACATGACGCATATGAAAAATTATAAGGAGTGGAAATAATGCATTTTGAAACAGTTATCGGACTTGAAGTTCACGTTGAGCTAAAAACAGACTCAAAAATGTTCTCTCCATCACCAGCACATTTTGGAGCTGAACCTAACTCAAATACAAATGTTATTGATTTAGCATATCCTGGTGTATTACCGGTTGTTAATAGACGTGCTGTAGACTGGGCTATGCGTGCATCAATGGCTTTAAATATGGATATCGCTACAAATTCTAAATTTGACCGTAAAAACTATTTCTATCCAGATAATCCTAAAGCTTATCAAATTTCTCAATTTGATCAACCAATTGGTGAAAATGGTTATATTGATATTGAAGTAGATGGTGAAACAAAACGTATTGGAATCACACGTCTTCACATGGAAGAAGATGCTGGTAAATCAACACATAAAGATGGATACTCTTTAGTAGACTTAAACCGTCAAGGTACACCATTAATTGAAATTGTATCTGAACCAGATATTAGATCTCCTAAAGAAGCTTATGCTTACTTAGAAAAATTACGTTCAATTATTCAATATACAGGTGTATCAGACTGTAAAATGGAAGAAGGCTCATTACGTTGTGATGCCAATATTTCATTACGTCCTTATGGACAAGAAGAATTTGGTACAAAAACTGAATTGAAAAACCTAAATTCATTTAACTATGTTAGAAAAGGTTTAGAGTACGAAGAAAAACGCCAAGAAGAAGAATTATTAAACGGTGGTACTATTGGACAAGAGACACGCCGTTTTGATGAATCAACTGGTAAAACAATTCTTATGCGTGTTAAAGAAGGCTCAGATGACTACCGTTACTTCCCTGAACCTGATATTGTACCTTTATACGTAGATGAAGAATGGAAAGAGCGTGTACGTCAAACAATCCCTGAATTACCAGATGAGCGTAAAGCTAAATATGTAAATGATTTAGGTTTACCTGAATACGATGCGCACGTATTAACACTTACTAAAGAGATGTCTGATTTCTTTGAAGGTGCTATTGAAAAAGGTGCAGACGTTAAGTTAACTTCAAACTGGTTAATGGGTGGCGTTAATGAATATTTAAATAAAAACCAAGTTGAGTTACAAGATACTAAATTAACACCAGAAAACCTTGCTGGTATGATTAAACTTATTGAAGATGGTACGATGAGTAGTAAAATCGCTAAAAAAGTTTTCCCAGAATTAGCTGAAAATGGTGGCGATGCTAAACAAATTATGGAAGATAAAGGTTTAGTTCAAATTTCTGATGAAGCTACTTTAACTAAATTCGTTACTGAAGCTTTAGATAATAACCCTCAATCTGTTGAAGATTATAAAAATGGTAAAGGGAAAGCAATGGGCTTCTTAGTTGGTCAAATTATGAAAGCATCTAAAGGCCAAGCTAATCCTCAAAAAGTAAACCAAATATTAAAACAAGAATTAAATAAACGTTAATTAAAGATTTAAACATAATGAATTAAAGCATCATTTAAGGTTTGTTTCCTATCATGGTTAGGGAACAAGCCTTTTAATTTTGGTGTGTGGTGTTTTTAGTTCAATTATTTTTAATGTTATAACTGCTATGATTATTTAATTGTAAATAGTGTAATAAATGTATTTTAAAGATTATTGATTTAAATACTTCCAACTCTCTTATAAATCATTTAATATAAGAATATGTATAAAAAGATGAGGGATAATTTATGAGAAAACGTGCAAGAATCATTTATAATCCAACTTCTGGAAAGGAACTTTTTAAAAGAACTTTACCAGATGTTTTAATTAAATTAGAACGTGCCGGGTATGAGACAAGTGCTTATGCAACTGAGCGTGAAGGCGATGCAACGCTTGAAGCTGAACGTGCACTTAAAAGAGATTATGATATTATTATAGCAGCTGGTGGAGATGGCACACTTAATGAAGTTGTTAATGGCATAGCTGAACAGCCCAATCGCCCTAAATTAGGTATCATCCCTATGGGGACAGTGAATGATTTCGGTAGAGCCTTGCACTTACCAAGTGATATTATGGGTGCTGTTGATGTTATTATTGATGATCACACGACTAAAGTGGATATAGGAAAAATGAATAATCGTTATTTCATCAATTTAGCAGCTGGTGGTCAATTAACTCAAGTTTCTTATGAGACGTCAAGTCGATTAAAGTCAATTGTAGGCCCCTTTGCGTATTATATTAAAGGATTTGAAATGTTACCTCAGATGAAAGCTGTAGATTTGCGTATAGAATATGATAATCAAGTTTTTCAAGGTGAGGCATTATTATTCTTATTAGGACTGACAAACTCAATGGCAGGATTTGAGAAATTAGTTCCAGATGCTAAGTTAGACGACGGGCATTTTACATTAATTATTGTAGAAAAGGCTAACCTTGCTGAACTAGGGCACATCATGACCTTAGCATCTCGCGGAGAACACATTAAGCATCCAAAGGTTATTTATGAGAAAGCTAAATCAATTAATATCTCATCCTTTACTGAAATGCAATTGAATGTAGATGGTGAATATGGTGGTAAATTACCAGCTAATTTCTTGAATTTAAAAAGACATATCGAAGTATGTACGCCAAAAGATATATATAATGAGGAATTAACTGAAGATCAACAAGTCGAAGATGGTATTATTGAAGAGAAGCCATCGAATGAAGAAATTATTAAAAACAATGAAATATCAGAGTAAATTATACAGTTGAAGAGGTTGAGCAATAGTTTTGATGTCTTAGGTATGAAAAACAAAACCAAGATTAAACTACTCTAACCTCTTTTTATGTGGGGTGAAATAATGGAAACCATAATTAAAAATGAAATAAAACAAGGTAACATTGTTGATTTAACACATGAAGGGCATGGCGTCATTAAAATCGACCGTTATCCGATATTTGTGCCAAATGCGTTAATTGGTGAAGTGATTAAATATAAAATTATAAAAGTAAAGAAAAATTTTGCTATTGGTAAACTACTTCAAGTTATTAAACCAAGTGAACAACGCGTGGAACCGCCATGTAAATACTATTGGAAGTGTGGTGGTTGTCAATTGCAACACATGACATATGATGCCCAATTAGCTATGAAGCAGTCACAAGTTACCAACTTATTCCATAGAAAAGCACAATTTAGTAATACAATCATTAACAAAACTATCGGTATGAATCATCCTTGGCATTACAGAAATAAATCACAGTTGCCAATTGGTAAAGATAGAGATGGAAAAGCAATTATAGGATATTATCGACAAAGAAGTCACGATATTATCGATATGGATAGTTGCTTAATTCAAGATGATATACACCAAGATATTATGAATCACGTCAAACAATGGATTATTGATTACGATATTAGTGTTTATAATGAGTGTACAAAAAAAGGACTTTTAAGACATTTAGTTATTCGCACAGGCTATTATTCTGATGATAAGATGGTCGTTTTTGTAACAAATGGTAAAAATTTCCAGCAAGCTTCAATTTTAGTTGAAAAATTAAAAGAAACTTTTCCTAACATAGCTAGCATTAAACAAAATATTAATAATAGTCATTCCAATGTAATTATGGGGCAACAGTCTGTAACGTTATACGGCAAAGATAAGATTGCTGATCAACTTAGTGATACTACATTTAAGATAAGTGACCAATCATTCTATCAAATAAATTCTTCTCAAACTGAAAAATTATATCAAAAAGCAATAGAGTATGCGCAATTGACAGGTGAAGAAACAGTTCTTGATACATATTGCGGTATTGGTACGATAGGTTTATATATGGCGTCAGTAGCGAAACATGTTTATGGTGTTGAGGTCGTGCCGTCAGCGATTAAAGATGCACAACAAAATGCGACTTTAAATGGATTTGAAAATACAACTTTTGTCTGTGGAAAAGCAGAAGAAGTCATTATAAAATGGAAACAACAAGGTATCAAACCAGATGTTGTTATGGTAGATCCCCCGAGAAAAGGGTGCGATGAAACTTTCTTACAAACACTGCTTAAACTAAATCCTAAGCGTATTGTCTACATTTCTTGTAATCCATCTACGCAACAAAGAGATGCTCAAATATTAGATTCACAATATGAATTGCAAGAAATTACACCAGTCGATATGTTTCCTCAAACAACACATGTAGAGACAGTTGCATTATTTGAAAGAAAATCTTAAACGTAAAATTTTAATACAAATATTAAGAAATGGTTACAGAGCATTAAATCTTATAAAAAAGATTTTTTTCTTAACATCGACTGTGTATACTATGGTTGAAAATTAACAGAGATTGGAGGTCATTATTGTGCAGAAAATTGATTTTTCTCCAAATAGAATCAACTTACCTAAATTTATGGTAACTCAATTAGTAGTGATTTTATTTATGATAGTGTTTACTTATAAATGGGCATTCATGTTTACAACCATTCATGAACAAACATTTTTAGCTAACTTATTATATGGTATTTTAGGTTTTATAGTTATTTTAGGACTTCATGAACTGATTCATAGAATTTCATTTTTTATCTGTTCAAAAGGAGAACAGCCTCATTTTAAATATAAAAAAGGTTTTTTATTAGTACATATTTCTAAAAAATATTTTAATAAATGGCAATTTTGCACAATAATGCTAGCTCCAATGTTTATATTAACAGGAGTATTAATGTTTATATTCAGTATTTACGCATACTCCTCAATTATTATTATGTTAAGTATACATATTGGATATTGCTTAATTGATTTATATTTAGTAGGTATTACATTTACTAATAAATTTGAATATATACATCCATCAGATGAAGGTTTAATTATGTATCATCAAAGACCAATACAAGCTAATGACGAATTTGAATAAATTGTGAGTCTCAATATAATTATTTATGTGCACATTTCATGAGTTTTGTTGCTAGTCACATTATAATTATATTGAGGCTTATTTTATTTTGGTTTATTTTAAAAGAGGTGAGACGATGGCTGAAAGAAGGATTATTCATATAGATATGGATTACTTTTTTGCACAAGTAGAAATGCGAGATAACCCTAAATTAAAAGGTAAACCTGTAATTGTAGGTGGTAAGGCAAGTACTCGTGGTGTGGTTTCTACTGCTTCTTACGAGGCTAGAAAATATGGGGTTCATTCTGCAATGCCAATGTCTCAAGCCCATAAATTATGTCCTAATGGATATTATGTAAGAGCAAGATTTGACGCTTATAGAGAAGCCTCTGCCGTGATAATGTCTATATTTAAAAGTTATACAGATATTGTAGAACCTATGTCATTGGATGAAGCGTATTTAGATATTACTCACCTTGTTAGACCTGACTTGTCTGCATCTAAAATCGCAACGTTTATTCGACGCGACATATTTGAACAAACTGGATTAACTTCTTCTGCAGGTGTATCGTATAATAAATTTTTAGCAAAATTAGCAAGTGGTATGAATAAGCCTAATGGCATGAAGGTTATCGATTATAATAATGTAAACGATATTTTAATGAATCTTGATATTGGTGACTTTCCAGGTGTGGGTAAAGCATCGAAAAAAGTCATGCATAACCATGATATATATACAGGTAAAGATTTGTATGATAAAACTGAATTTGAATTAATACATTGGTTCGGAAAAAGAGGTCGTGGCTTATATCTTAAAGCTCGAGGAATTGATCATAGTGAAGTAAAAGCAACGAGAGTGCGTAAATCCGTGGGTACTGAACGAACATTTTCAACTGATGTGAATGATGATGAAGAAATTTTACAAAAAATATGGGAACTATCTGGCAAGACTGCAGAACGTCTATCTAAGTTACAAAAATCAGGTAGCACCGTAACAGTTAAATTAAAAACGTATCAATATGAAACATTTTCCAAACAAAGAAGTTTGAGAGAGGCAGTAAGTAGAGATATTGATATATATAACGTAGCTTATGATTTGTATAACGATTTGAAGGATCCTGATGTTCCAATAAGGTTAATCGGTGTAACGGTTGGCAATTTAGAACAGTCAACATATGAGAATATGACGATTTATGATTTTATAGAAAGATAAAGGTTCATGATGACATTAGTAATTAAACTAAACCAGTAATTGCGATTCATATGGGTTAACCTTTATCTTTTAAATTTTTGCCATAAATTTGTAGCATACTTTGTAAATTGTCATAGTGTTTTAATAATCTAAACGTAATCATTGCACAAGCTTTAGCATCGTTGAGTGCATCATGATGACCGTGAAAATCTAATTTATAATGTTTCATTAAATGTTTTAGTCCGTAGCGATATGCATCAATTGTACGTTTAGCAAGTTGATATGAACAGAAGTAAATCATGGAGGGTGTTTCTATATTTAACTGTTTTAAACTTTGATGAAGTACATTCATATCAAAAGCAGCATTGTGAGCAACAACAGGTAATTTACCAATAAATTGCATCATATAAGGGAATACATATTCAAAACTGGGAGCATCATTCACGTCTTCAGGTGTAATACCGTGAACCTCAATATTCGTCTGAGAGAAATAATCAAAAGGGTTAACTAAAGTATAAAAAGATTCCACAATCTCATTGTTAACTACTTTGACCATACCAACTGAACAGATACTTGTACGTTTACCATTTGCAGTTTCGAAGTCTAATGCTATAAAGGCATTTTCCATTCCTAACACTGTCCTTTCAAGTATTGATTCTTTTATTTTAGCTAAAAATATAAATTTATTTCCAGAATGTTGCATTCATAAAATAAAAAAAGAGTAGAAATGAATTCATTTCGAATTCATTTCTACTCTTTTTTTATTTATGAGTCTTGAGAATAACTAGCATTATACCTTTTTGTGTATGTTAGTTACTTACAATGTACTAGGCAAGCAATAAAAATAGTTTGTCTCAATCATAATTAAACCTTGAGATAAAAGTTATTCTTCATCAAATGAACGAGCTGCTAATTCTTTTTCATATAAATATAAAGTATTGCAGTCATCACCAATACGATTTAAATAATCAATATGTGTTTCAAATGTTGATTCTTCTTCAACTTGCTCATCTAAGAACCAGTTTAAGAAAGAAATCGTAGCATAGTCTTTATCTTTTTGAGCTATTTCAGATAAATTGTAAAAACGACGAGTAACATCTTGTTCCTGTGCTAATCCATCTTTAAATGTTTCAAGGATAGATTTAAATTCAGTTTTAGGCGCTGGTATTGATTTAAATTCAGCATGTTCACCACGATCATTGATATAATCATAGATTTTTTTACCGTGGAAACGTTCTTCTTTAGCTTGTTGGATATAGAAGTTTGCGAAACCTTCATATGAAGCATCATCGCAATAAGCTGCCATTGCCATATAAGCATGAGCTGCGAAATATTCATGGTTCATTTGATCATTAAGTGCTTCTAACAAGTCTTTACTTAGCATAATTAAGTCACCTCTATTTAAGATTTTATAATTGATTTTGTCTTTGTTCATTAAAAGTATAACAAATCTATTCTCATTAGTAAATAATAATTATTATAATCTAGAATGTGACTTGTTATTTTTAATTGAGAATGTTTTTTGTTATACCCTTTACGTGTTATAATTATTCAAGTGATTTATATGAGGAGGAAGCACATGAGACAATGGACTGCAACGTACTTAGCGAAATTGGCTCGTAAGGCTAGTATCGCTGCCGGGAAAAAAGGTACAGATTTACCTGGACAAGTTGCCCGCAAAGTGGATCAAAATATATTAAGAAAATTAGCTGCACAAGTAGATGACATCGTTTTTATTAGTGGGACTAATGGTAAAACGACGACATCTAATCTTATAGGACATACATTAAAAGCAAATCGTATTGATATTATACATAATAATGAAGGTGCTAATATGGCAGCAGGTATCACATCTGCCTTTATCATGCAAAGCACTAAAAATACTAAAGTAGCGGTTATTGAAATCGATGAAGGATCTATTCCTCGAGTTTTAAAAGAAGTCACTCCATCAATGATGATATTTACTAACTTCTTCCGTGATCAAATGGATCGCTTTGGCGAAATAGATATAATGGTAAATAACATAGCTAAGTCAATTAGTAATAAAGGAATTAAATTGTTACTCAATGCAGATGATCCTTTTGTAAGTCGACTTAAAATAGCTAGTGACTCTATCGTTTATTATGGTATGAAAGCACACGCACATGAGTTTGAGCAAAGTACTATGAACGAGAGTAAGTATTGCCCAAATTGTGGCAAATTATTAGCATACGATTACATTCATTATAATCAAATCGGTCATTACCATTGTTCATGTGGATTCAAACGTGAATTACCTAAATATGAAGTTTCATCATTCACAGTATCTCCGTTCTTAGTATTAAATATAAATGAAACAACATTTAACATGAAAATTGCCGGAGACTTCAACGCTTATAATGCATTAGCTGCCTATACTGTGTTGAGAGAATTAGGGCTCAATGATGAGTCTATTCGAATTGGTTTCGAATCATATACTTCAGATAATGGTCGTATGCAATATTTTAAACTTAATCATAAAGAGGCTATGATTAATTTAGCTAAGAATCCTGCAGGTATGAATGCTAGTTTATCCGTAGGAGAACAGTTAGAAGGTAAAAAAGTATATGTCATTAGTCTAAATGATAATGCTGCTGATGGTCGTGATACTTCTTGGATTTATGATGCCGATTTCGAGAAATTAAGCGAACAAAATATTGAAACGATCATTGTTACTGGGACTCGAGCTGAAGAATTACAATTACGTCTGAAATTAGCCGAAATAAATGTTCCAATTATACTTGAAAAAGATATTTATAAAGCAACTGCAATGACAATGAATTATGAAGGTTTCACTGTAGCTATTCCTAACTACACATCTTTATCTCCAATGTTAGAACAACTTAATCGTTCATTTAAAGGAGGGCAATAAATATGAATGAATTAACCGTTTATCATTTTATGTCAGATAAATTAAATTTATATAGTGATATAGGAAATATTATTGCACTCAAACAAAGAGCAAAGAAACGTGGTATTCAATTAAATGTAGTAGAAGTTAACCAAACTGAAGGTGTGACGCTTGATAATTGTGATATCTTCTTTATTGGCGGTGGCAGCGATAGAGAACAAAGTATTGCTACTAAGGAATTAAGCAAGATAAAGACTACACTTAAAGATGCTATTGAAGATGGTATGCCAGGATTAACGATTTGTGGTGGTTATCAATTTTTAGGAACAAAATATATTACGCCTGATGGAACTGAACTTGAAGGTTTAGGTATCTTAGATTTCTATACTGAATCACGAACTGAACGATTAACTGGTGATATAGTAATCGAGAGTGATACATTTGGAACGATAGTTGGCTTCGAGAATCACGGTGGTCGAACACATCATAATTTTGGTACGTTAGGACATGTTACGGTTGGTTACGGTAATAATGATGATGATAAACAAGAAGGTATTCACTATAAAAATTTATTAGGAACATATTTACATGGACCTATCCTTCCAAAGAATCATGAACTGACTGATTATTTATTAGAAAAAGCCTGCGAACGTAAAGGTATGCCTTTTGAACCTAAACAATTAGATAACACTGAAGAAGAAGCGGCTAAAAGAGTTATTATAGAAAGATCATCAAAAAAATAACAAATATAATAAGCAATTAAAAATGACGTACCGGATCTATAGAAATTTTCCAGTACGTCACTTTTTATTTGTCATTATATCTACTATCTAATAATTTATAGATTAGAAGTATTTCATAAATGACATGACTTTTGATTTGATTCTGATCAAATTCTTCTAAGAGTTTGACAGAAGATTTAAGTGTTGATGCAGATGAGAGGTGAGGCTCAAAATGATTGCTTTTGATAATATTATTGACACTATTACTAATTTTAATAATAGCTATTTTTTCCTCAGGTGTAAAAACTAAATGTATGTGCTTAGGTAAATATATAATATTTGATAGGTGAGTAGCCAGTAATCTATCGATATAGGAACGGTTCGAAATATTTTTTAATCGTTTCCATTCATCTTCTTTGTTTTTATGATAATGTAATTCGTCTTTTTGATAGCCAGTTAAAGTTTCAGTCTTGTTTATAACACCCATCAACTTATTTAAAAGATCGTTACTATGATCAGAATCAAATTTTCCTAATAATAATTCGTTACATCTTGAAGAGAACAACTCATACATTTTATATTCGGATTGCGTTAAATTATCTTCAATTTGCTGATAATATTTAGGAGGCAGAACTATAAAATTGACCAATCCTGCTGTAACCAAACCGATTAATGCAGTTAATAATCTTGAAAAAAAGTTGAATAAATAGGCGTCGTGTATGCCAGGTATCATGGCAACCGATGTTAACACCGCAACAGTAGTACCAACTTGCAGGTTTAATTTAGTACAAACTAAGATAGTAAAAAGTGCACTAAACGTATACGTTAAAGCCGATTGGTCACCAAAAATAAAAGTAAAAAGTACAGCAAATAATGCACCAATTACCGTTGCGGGCAATCTTCTATAACCTTTTTTTAATGATGCCTTTGCAGTAGGTTCGATAGTTACAATAGCAGTTAATATAGCGAAGATTGGAGTGAGATCAAGCATCAAACAAAATAGCGATGTTAAAAAGGTCGCTAGGCCAGTTTTGATTGTTCTCGCTCCTATAATTTTCTTGTACCATTTATCCATATGATAAATCCTCTCGTTGTACGAAAATAACAATTATAATTTTATCTTTTAAACAGAAATTATTTTGCGCTTCATTTTTTGTATGTTTAGTATATCAAAATTTTTTTGGTATAATAAGATGTAATCACAATTTAAAAAGGAACGGGATATTATGATTGTAAAAACAGAAGAAGAATTACAAGCCTTAAAAGAGATAGGTTACATTTGTGCTAAGGTTAGAGATACTATGCAAGAAGCTACTAAACCTGGTATTACAACTAAAGAATTAGACAATATAGCTAAAGATTTGTTTGAAGAACATGGTGCTATTTCAGCACCTATTCATGATGAGAATTTCCCTGGGCAAACATGTATAAGTGTTAATGAAGAAGTAGCGCATGGCATTCCTGGCAAACGAATCATTCGTGAAGGAGATTTAGTTAATATAGATGTATCAGCTCTAAAAAATGGTTATTACGCTGATACAGGTATTTCTTTTGTTGTGGGTAAAGCAAGTGACCCACTTAAACAAAAAGTATGTGATGTTGCACTAATGGCATTTGAAAATGCAATGGCAAAAGTTAAACCTGGAACTAAATTAAGTAATATCGGTAAAGCAGTACATGCAACAGCACGTCAAAATGATTTAACTGTCATTAAAAATCTAACTGGGCATGGAGTAGGTCAATCACTACATGAGGCCCCTAACCATGTTATGAACTATTATGATCCTAAAGATAAAACTTTACTTAAAGAAGGGGTTGTAATTGCAGTAGAGCCATTTATTTCTTCTAAAGCAACTTTTGTAACAGAAGGTAAAAATGAATGGGCCTTCGAAACTAGAGATAAGAGTTTTGTCGCTCAAATTGAACATACGGTTATCGTTACTAAAGATGGACCATTATTAACTACAAAAATTGATTGATTTCATATTTAATTACTATTAATTAAAAATTCGATATATATAAATTAACCAGTAAATGAGATGACAACGCTCATTTACTGGTTTTTTAGTTTATACTAGTTAGTTTTATAAAGTTATTTACCTAATAATTTATAGACTTGTTTCTGCTGTTGTTTGCCATCTGGGTCTAGTTTGGTTTTAATTTTTGTGAAAGTTTCAGACCAATCAGACGTACGCGTTCTGATAGGTGGCTCTTTCATTTCAATTGTTTTTTAAATGACTTGCGCAACTTCATGTGAACTTTGAGAAACATCATGCCCATAATTTTCTTTAATACCACTTATATATGAATTGTATAAGTGCGTATATTCATCTTCTTGTATGCCACCAGTTTGAGTTAAGTGGTTCATAATGTTGGGCATAAATTCAGATTGGATGCCTCAGGGTTCAATAATAGTAAATTTAATATTGAATTCAGGTTGAATATAACTTGCTAAAGATTCTGTATAACCTTCAACACCAAACTTAGCGGCACAATATATTTCGTTGAAAGGTTATCCAACTAGGCCTCCAACTGACGAAATATTGATAACACGACCTTCTCTTTGTGATCTCATGATTGGTAATACAGCTTTGGTCATTCGAATAACACCCATTAAATTTAAATTAAGTTGCCAATTTATTTCTTCATCGGTTGTTTGTTCTGTAGTTTTATTAAAGCCGGCGCCAGCATTGTTAATCAAAATGTCTATGCGACCTTCTTCTTGTATAATGAATTCAACAGCAGATTTAATACTATCTAATTTTGTTACATCCAATTCTAAAATGATTAGGTCTACATTTCTTTTAGTCGTTTCATTTTTTTAATTTATTTATTTTTCTAAATTACGCATCGTGGCATATACTTGAAATCCTTTTTCAGCAAGCATGAGCGATGTTTCAAATCCTAGTCCTGATGAAGCGCCAGTAACTAGAGCAATAGTTTTATTCATAACATAATTTCCTTTGTGAAAGTCACTAAAGTATTAACTATTCTACGAATAATGTCAAAGAAATGAATCTATTAAGACCATCGTTGTTCAACTTTGCCAAATTTCCAAATTAAAATAGAAATGAGCCAACTGATAATAAATAAAATCACTAAAATATAACCTATATTATCAAATTGTATGTTTTCAATAAATTCCCAGAAAGAACCTTTTAATTGAAGCTTATCAACTAGTATTTGTAGTAATTCAACAGTGCCAATTAATAGCGTAGCGATAACAGATATAGCAGTAATTGTAATATTGTAATAAATTTTTCGAATAGGATTGAAGAATGCCCAATTATAAGCAGAAATCATAAGTATACCATCTAATGTATATAGCAAACTCATTCCGGAAGCAAACAATATAGATAAAGATATTATACCTACGAATGAAATTGCTTGCTGTGATGCACCTGAAGATAAAGCTAGCAATGATATTTCACTAGCAGTATCAAATCCTAAAACAAATAGAAAGCCTGGTGGCAAGACATGCCAACTATGACTAATAAATTTAAAGTATGGTCCGACCATACGAGAAACAAAGCCACGTGTATCTAATAAATCATTTAACTTTTCATCATTAATTTTGTCTTTGCGAAACTTTAAAAATAAAGTTATTAAAGAAATTAATATCATTAGATTTAATATACCTATGATAAATAAAAATGTTCCTGAAACGAGAGTGCCAATAATTCCACCAATTTCTTGAAAGTGGGGTAATGCATTTTTAGCCCATTAATTGAAATGCCTAAAAAAACAGCCAAAAAAAAGACTACTGTAGAATGTCCAATTGAGAAGTAGGAACCTACACCTACTGGATTACGTTATTGTTGGATTAATTTACGCACTGTATTATCAATAGCATCTATATGGTCTGCATCAAAAGCGTATCGAAGTCCTAATGATGTATAAGCAAGTAATCTCATACCAAGTAGTAAATGATTAGTATTTGCTAAATAGAGGAGGCCAAACCCAGAATGTGAAGTGAATCACAATAAGTACATAAGGAAGCCAATTAAGACGATGTGTGTTAATCATTGATGTTACTTTCGTTCAAAAATAAATATAATTAATCATACACCTGTTTAAGTTGAAAATAAAATTTGAGGTATAACTTACATGAATTTTATATAAATTCTATAGAAATAATAAACATCGTACTAAAGTATGAGAGTAAGATGGTCCTAGAGCCTATATGAGTTTGAGTCACTCTAAACTATAATTGAGCTTAATCAAGGACGAGGTGGTTCTATGAATTATATGGACTTATATTTACAACACTTTCTTAAAGTAGTTATTAAACGAAACATTAATGATTACAAAATCAGTTTAGATCAAAAATTAAAGAGTATTGAAAATTACATTGAATATTTAAAAGAAAAGAAAGCGCAAATGAATAAGTTAATTGACAGTTTAACTGCAACATTAGAAAATAAATATATTGATATTACTAATACGTATAATATTAAACATGCACAAGAAATTAATAATTATGAAATTGAAGGTCTTAAAAGACAGCTTGATCTATTTGAAGCCTATTGTGCAAAAATTGAAGCGGATATTCATCGTTGCTCTAAAGAAAAGATCACAACACAAGGCCAATGTGACATAATTGAACAAATGAGTGTAGTAGCTTAATTGAAAGGAATAGGAGGCGACACATTGACTCGAAAATATATATCGACAGAGTTATTAATCGTATTTACGGCATTAATGATTATTGCCAATTTTTATTACATCTTTTTTGAGAAAATAGGCTATCTATTTGTATTACTTTTAGGATGTATATTAGTTTATGTAGGCTACCTTTACTTTCATAAAGTAAGGGGTCTCTTAGCGTTTTGGATAGGTGCATTGCTTATTGCATTTACTTTATTGTCGAATAAATATACCATCATAATATTATTTGTCTTTCTAGTTATCGTAATCATTAGATATCTCATTTTTAAGTTTAAACCTTTAAAAGTGATTGCTTCAGAAGATGAAGTTACATCCCCTCAATTTATTAAACAAAAGTGGTTTGGAGAGCAACGCACACCAGTATATGTTTATAAATGGGAAGATGTACAAATCCAACATGGTGTTGGTGATATACACGTTGATATGACAAAAGCTGCAAATATTAAAGAGAATAATACAATAGTAGTAAGACATATTTTAGGGAAAATTCAGTTAGTGGTACCATTGAATTATAATATTAATTTACACATGGCTGCTCTATATGGAAATGCTTATTTAAATGGCCAATCGTATAAAGTTGAAAATAATCATATCCAAGTTGAAGAGAAGCCTAAAGAAGAGAATTATAATGTCAATGTTTATGTTTCAACATTCATAGGAGATGTTGAGGTGATTTATCGATGAACCACTACTTAAGAGCTATCGGTTCAATGCTTATACTAGTTTATAGCATGTTAACCGCGTTCTTATTTATAGATAAAGTATTTGTTAATATTATCTATTTCCAAGGTATGTTTTATACTCAAATTTTTGGGATACCTGTTTTTCTATTTTTAAATTTAGTCATCATTTTACTTTGTATTATTGTAGGTTCAATTCTCGCATATAAAATTAATCAACAAAATCAGTGGATTAAGTCACAAATTGAACATGCCATTGAAGGAGAAACAGTAGGTATTAATGATCAAAATATTGAGCTTTATAACGAAACCATAGACCTTTATCAAACATTAGTTCCGCTAAATCAAGAGTTGCACCGTTTACGAATGAAAACGCAAAACTTAACTAATGAAAATTACAATATGAATGATGTCAAAGTTAAGAAAATCATTGAGGATGAACGACAGAGATTAGCTCGCGAGTTACACGACTCTGTAAGTCAACAACTTTTTGCAGCAAGTATGATGTTATCTGCAATAAAAGAAACAAAGTTAGAGGCACCGCTTGATCAACAAATACCAGTTTTAGAGAAAATGGTTCAGGAGTCTCAACTTGAAATGCGCGCATTATTACTTCATTTAAGACCTTTAGGTCTAAAAGATAAATCACTAGGTGAAGGTATCAAAGATTTAGTTATTGATTTGCAAAAGAAAGTGCCTATGAAAGTCATACACGATATTCAAGATTTCAAGGTGCCTAAAGGTATAGAAGATCATTTATTTAGAATTACACAAGAGGCTATATCAAATACGTTAAGACATTCAAATGGAACTAAAGTCACAGTGGAATTATTTAACCAACAAGATTATCTATTACTTCGAATTCAAGACAATGGTAAAGGATTCAATGTTGACGAGAAATTAGAGCAAAGTTATGGATTAAAAAATATGAGAGAACGCGCATTAGAAATTGGTGCGACATTCCATATTGTATCGTTACCGGATTCTGGAACGAGAATAGAAGTTAAAGCACCGTTAAATAGGGAGGATGATAATAATGACGATTAAAGTTTTGTTCGTTGATGACCATGAAATGGTTAGAATTGGGATATCAAGTTATCTATCAACACAATCTGACATTGAGATAGTTGGAGAAGGGGAATCTGGTAAAGATGCCATTGCAAAAGCTCATGAATTAAAACCTGATTTAATTCTTATGGATTTATTAATGGATGACATGGATGGCGTTGAAGCAACTACTCAAATCAAAAAAGGTTTGCCACATATTAAAGTTGTAATGTTAACTAGTTTTATTGAAGATAAAGAGGTATATAGAGCATTAGATGCTGGTGTAGATAGCTATATTTTAAAAACGACTAGTGCTAGTGATATAGCCGACGCAGTACGCAAAACTTATAATGGTGAATCTGTATTTGAACCTGAAGTTTTAGTTAAGATGCGTAACAGAATGAAGAAACGTGCAGAATTATATGAAATGCTGACTGAGCGTGAAATGGAAATTTTATTATTAATTGCAAAAGGGTATTCAAATCAAGAAATAGCGAGTGCTTCTCATATTACAATTAAAACCGTTAAAACTCATGTAAGTAATATATTGAGTAAATTAGAAGTACAAGATAGAACACAAGCCGTAATTTATGCATTCCAACATAATTTGATTCAATAAAAAAGGTTGAGGCGATAAACCGTTGCCTCAACCTTTTATTAATTTAATTAGTAATTAAACACTTATTTTTTATTATCATCGTCATTATTAGTAAATTTATCTTTAATTTTCTCAGTTAATGAAGCATCTTCTTCTTGTTTATCTTTTGGATCTTTATCGACTTTATAGTCTTCATCTTTGCCAGTAGCTGTATGTTTATATTCATAAGTAGTATCTTCATTAAAGTGATTCTGGTTATTATCATCATGGTCGAGCGCTGCTTCTTCAGGAGTTTGTCCTTTAATAACATGTTTCTGATGGATGATTGCATTAATTTCAGCACCAATAATAATGATAAAACTTGTTAAATATAACCAAATTAATAAGATAATAATACCTGCGATACTGCCATAAGTCTTAGAGTAGTTTCCAAAATTTGAAATGTAGAAACCAAATGCGAAAGACCCAAGTAACCAGATAACTGATGTAAATATAGCTCCTGGTAATACTGATTTTAGTTTAGTTTTAACGTTTGGAGCTACTGAGTATAGAATTGTAAATAGAATCAAAATAATAATTAATGGTAATACAACTCTAATTAAACTAAAGATCCATTTAACTTGACTATCTAATCCAAGAGGACCGAATAAGAAATGAGCAATAACTGACCCCATAGTAGGTAATGCCATGGCAAGTAAAAATACGACGCCTAACACAATTGTGAAAATAACACTTAGTATCTTTAAAAGAATACCATTTCTATTATCTTCAACATCATAAGCTACATTGAATGAATTCATAATTGCAGTCATACCATTTGAAGCTGACCAAATTGCTAAGATTAACCCGATAGAAAGTAAACCGCCACTAGAATTTTTAGTGACATCGCTAATTACATCTTTAATAAGACTTGATGTGTCAGCAGGTGCATTACTTAATAAACCGGTGATTTGGCTTTGATCTAAGTTAAATAATGGTAACAATGTTAATAGGAAAATTAACATTGGGAACATAGCTAATACAAAATGATAAGTCATTTGTGCTGCTAAGCCTGAAGCGTCATCTTTGCCTATTCGATAAATTAAATAAGAAAGAAAATTAGAATTTTTTGTATACTTAGCTGGTTTGTTTAACCGTGAAACGAAAAAGACTTGATTCTCTTTTTTTGGTTCTTTAGATTGAAATTCTTGAGGCTCTACATATGTACGATCAACATTAATTTTATCTTGATTCTTCTCTTGCTCGTCTTTAATAGAGTTAAGATACTTCGAGTTTGATTTATTTTCTTTTGACATAACAATCTCCTTTGCTTTAACCACATACATTAATTTAAATAGTAAAATAAGCGGGACAGAAACCTGTTATATAATAAAGATTTCATTGTCCCGCCTTACTATGAGTGAAAAACAAAAATAATATTTTACTTATCACTTTCAGTTAGTTTTTATTTTAACTAAAGTTATAAAAGAGATTTAGCTAAAATAAACAATCAATTATTGACCAATGCGGTTATTCTTACGTTCAACGAAAGTATCTTTAGCATCTTTAATTGATTTTTCTAATTCTGGGTTATTGCGACGAATTTCTTCAATTGTATCTTTCCAATATAAAACTTCGTCTTTAATAGAATTGAATTTAGAAGGTTTGCGTGTACGATTACCTTCTTTAACATCTTTTACAGATTGAATTAAAGCGTTACGTGTTGATTTGTCAGCTAAAGTAGCAGCACCACCAACAATAGCGCCAATTAAAATACCAGGAATTAATTTGTTTTCCATTTTATTTACCCCTCTTTCAAATTTGCATCTTTGACGATGAAATCAATTAGATTGTCACAAGATGATTGTACCATTTCATATACACCTTCAAAATTATTAGTGTAATAAGGATCTGGCACATCACTCTCTTCCATGTTACTAAATTCGAGCAATTTGAACAATTTTCCTTTTATATTAAGATTGATGTATTGGATATTATCAACATTGCTCTGATCCATAGCAATAATATAATCAAAATCATCACTTGATTCAAATAACTCACTAATCATACCATCAAAAGGTATATTATGGCGATTAAGAATATCTTGAGTACCTTCATGAGGAGGTTCTCCAAGGTTCCATTTACCTGTTCCTCTTGAGTAAACGTTAACGCCTGAAATGTTTCTATCTATCAAACGTTGACGCATGATTGCTTCAGCCATAGGAGAGCGACATATATTTCCTAGACATACAAATGCTACATCTACCATACTCTATTCCCCCTAATTAATCCTATATAAACCATTTTATAGTTATTTTAAAATTTTATAAAGACATAATAATACTATATCCAATAAAAGTTTGTTAAATTATCATACTTTGATAGAATATTGTATTAAAGAGGTGATAACGTGAGTCAAAATAATAATGAAACAATGATTGCAGATATTAGAAAAAAATTAAATATTGTTAATCAAGGTTTGTTAAATCCGGATAAATTTAAAAATGCCAATCAGCAAGATATAGAAGAAATTCATAATTTTGTTATGTCTAAAGATTCTTTTTCGCCAAGCGAAGTTACAGCAATTGCTGATGAGTTGGGGAACTTACGTCAAGATTAGGGAGGATGATGATATGACTTCATTAAGTTATAACGAGAAATTACAACAGTATGCAGAATTATTAGTTAAAATAGGTATGAATGTACAACCTAAACAACCTGTTTTTATTAGATCTTCAGTTGATGCCGTCGATTTAACACGTTTAATTGTTGAAGAATCATATAAAGCTGGAGCTTCAGACGTAAAAGTAAATTATTCAGATTCTAAATTAAATAGACTTAAATTTGAGTATGAATCAGTAAATTACTTTGAAAATCATGCAGTTAAATCGTATGAAGTAGATGAACGAATGGATTATGCTAATCGTGGCGCTGCAAATTTAGCTTTACTTAGTGGTGATCCAAACTTGCTAAATGGTATAGACCCTGAAAAACTCAAAGCCAATCAAATGAGTTATAGTCAAGCATTCAAAGGATATATGGAAGGAAGTCAAAAGAATAAGTTTCCATGGGTTGTTGCTGCTTTTCCTTCTAAAGATTGGGCTAGACGTGTTTATCCAGATTTAGATGAAGAAATTGCATTAGAGAAGTTTATTGATGAAGTGTTTGATATCGTAAGAATTGACGGTAACGATCCTATTGAAAATTGGAAAAAACATATAGAAAACTTAAGTGTACATGCTAAATTGATGCAAGAAAAAAATTATAAAGCGTTACATTATCAATCCGAAGGGACAGACTTAGTTGTAGGACTTCTTAAAGGACATATTTGGGAAGATGCTACGAGCTATGTTAATGGCAATCAACAAGCTTTTATAGCTAATTTACCAACTGAAGAAGTTTTTACAGCACCTGATCGTAACAACGTTAATGGATATGTAACAAACAAACTACCATTAAGTTATAATGGTACAATTATCGATGGCTTTACATTAACGTTTAAAGATGGACAAATCGTAGATTTCAAAGCGGATAAAGGTGAAGATGTGCTTAGAGATTTGATCAATACTGATGAGGGTTCTAAGCGACTAGGAGAAGTCGCTTTAGTACCTGATGATTCTCCAATTTCAAATCGTAATACTATTTTCTACAACACGTTATTTGATGAAAACGCATCATGTCATTTAGCCATTGGTTCGGCATATGGCTTTAATGTTGAAGGTGGTACTGAAATGACGACTGAAGAAAAAATTGCTAGTGGTCTTAATGATTCAAATGTCCATGTTGACTTCATGATAGGAAGTGCAGATTTAACGATTTATGGAATTAAACAGGATGACACTAAAGAATTAGTGTTTAAAAACGGCAATTGGGCTCAATAAAAATAGAAATTAAAATAAAAGGGGTATAACGCATGTCAAATTCTCAAGGTATTCGTAAATCAATGTCTGAATCAAAAAGTTATAAAGCTAAACAAGTATTTCCTCAAGACACCAATCATCACCATACAATGTTTGGTGGTTCATTGATGGCTAACATAGATGAAATTGCAGCCATTACTGCAATGAAACATGCTAATGCCCAAGTAGTTACAGCATCAACTGATTCTGTAGATTTTTTAAGACCAATCAAAACAGGAGATATTACTTCTTATGAAGCGATGGTTAGTTATGCAGGTACAAGTTCAATGGAAGTTTGTGTTCAAATAATTATTGAAGATGTATTAAATAAAGAAAGACATTTAGCAGCCTTAAGTTTCTTAACTTTTGTTGCATTAGATGATAATGGTAAGCCAGTCCAAGTACCAGATGTCTATCCAGAATCAAAAGTTGAAAAATGGTTCTATGAAAGTGCGCCTAAGCGTGTACAACGTAGAAAAGATAGAAGAGAAGAAAGTAAAAATACTATTGAATTTTTATCAAATGCACAACATATTGAAGAATTATAAATCACGGACAAGTTAAACGTTGTAACTAGTATATTATAATTCTCATAAAACAGAACTAAGCACCACATAAAATTATTCTAAAACTCACTTTATGAGGTGCTTATTTTATAGATATATGTGAATTATTGATGCTTAACTAAAAATATTTTCTGTGTGCATTTCTATTTCTTTCTGTTTGAAATCAGTGTTTGGATAATACATGTTTTTCACTAATACATTAGGGCCTAAACAATGAAATGCCTCACAATGACAATTTAAAGATTTTGCTAAATCTGAAGTGAGCCATTTATTAAATACATCAGTCAATTTGTCTGTTTTTATATTTGAGATGGTACCATTTTCATCTCCAAAGTCTGTTACAATGACATCTCCGCTAAACACATTTACATTTAAGCGACTTCGTCCATCTGGATCATTTCGTGTTGTCACATTTTTTGCATCTCTTAAGCGTTGTAATAGTGCTTGATCATTTTCGTCATTAATACATGGATAGATAGGTAACGTACCAAACAGCATCCATACATTCTCATCTCGAATATCTAATAAATGATGAATTGCTTGTTTCATTTCTTTTAGAGAAAGAACATTTAATTGACTTGCGAAATCTGCTGGGTACATAGGATGAACTTCATGACGACTGCATTTCATATCATTAACGATTTCTTTATGAATTTTATCTAAGTAAGGTAAAGTACTCTGATTTAACATCGTTTCAGCTGAAACAAACATACCTTGACTTGATAGGGTACTCGCATTATCTAACATCTGTTCATATAATTTTAATTTTGCTTTTAAAGGTGGTTGTTTTTTCATGGCGCCAAAGCCAACATCAGTAAATTCTTGTATAGTTCCCCAATTATGTGAAATGTGCATAACATCTATGTATTCCGCGATATCTAAATAACGATCTTGAGGCAACGTTAAATTAGAATTCATTTGAACATAAATACCTCGATCTTTCGCGTATTTTAATAAGGGTTTAACGATATTTTTAATTGATTTCTTTGAGAACATTGGTTCGCCACCCGTGATTGACATTGTTCTTAATTGAGGTATTTCATCTAAACGACGATAAATAATATCCATAGGTAATGCATCAGGATCTTTTGTTTGTAATGTATAACCAACTGCACAATGGCTACATCTCATATTACATAGCGTTGTGGTTGTAAATTCTATATTACTCAACGTCAACTGTCCGTAATCTTCAATATCGTTATAAGCTTCCCAAGGATCATTTGAAATTGAAATGGATTTTTTCTGATTTGTCATCCACATATTTATTACTCCTAAACTAAAAAAATTCCTCTATTCGTTGCAAAAGTACAGTAAACATTATTAAGATTATATCCCTTTTTGTCAAATTCTGTTAGGATAAAATTAACGTATTGTTAAATAAAATCATATAAAAAAGGAGAAACATTTATGAATGAACAACAAACAATGGAACAAATTAAAACGAGATTATCAAAATTCTTAGAAGATATTGATCATGTTAATCCTGATGAAGTAAGTGTTGAAGACATTGATGAATGGATTGGGTTACTAGATCAATTAGAAGAAAAAGTAAAGCAAGTGTCTAACTAAATAATAACCGGTTAAGTTCAACTATGTTTAATATCCTTCTATTTCGTCTATATAATAAATATAATTCGAACAAGAAAGGTGATTAGTACATGACTAAAAAAGTAGCAATTATCTTATCAAATGAATTTGAAGATATTGAATTAACTAGCCCTAAAGAAGCAATTGAAGAAGCTGGTTTTGAAACAGAAATCATTGGTGATACTGCAAATGCTGAAGTAGTAGGTAAGCATGGTGAAAAATTTACAGTAGACGTAAGTATTGCTGATGCTAAACCAGAAGATTATGATGGACTTCTAATACCAGGTGGATTCTCACCAGACCATCTTCGCGGAGATGCAGAAGGTCGATATGGTACGTTTGCTAAATACTTCACTAAAAATGATGTTCCAGCATTTGCAATTTGTCATGGACCTCAAATTTTAATTGATACTGATGATTTAAATGGACGTACGCTAACAGCTGTACTTAATGTACGTAAAGATTTATCAAATGCTGGTGCAAACGTAGTAGATGAATCAGTTGTAGTTGATAAAAATATCGTAACTAGTCGTACACCAGATGACTTAGACGATTTTAATAGAGAAATTGTTAAACAACTTCAAGCATAAATCTTGTTGATGTAAAGCTTGAATATTATTCGATATAATCTAATACGTCAATTTTACAAATTCGCAATATTTAATGAACTGAGAAGAGACTTTAATATGTCTCTTCTCAGTTCTTTTTTTATTCAAAATTTAGTTATAGTAATTTAATGACTTAACTTCAGATATTGGTCTCATAGTCATATATTCTCATACACCTTGGGACCGATTTTTCGCTTTAAGTATGGCTTATTATAAGAACTACTGTTAAACTCTCAAATATAGAGTGAGTTTAAGTAAAGGAGCTACCGCATGAAAAGAAGCCAAAGAATGAACAACTCGCCTGAGAGACATTCACAATACCGTAATGAACCACATTACAATACGTATTATCAACCTATAGGTAAACCACCTAAAAAGAAAAAGAGTAAACGCATATTTTTACGTCTGTTTATTATATTTATCATCATATTTGCATTGTTTATCGGATTAATGTATTACTTATCTTCTAGAGCAAATGTTGATGACCTTAAAACTATTGAAAATAAAAGCAGTTATGTATCTGCAGACAATATGCCTGATTATGTAAAAGGTGCATTTATTTCAATGGAAGATGAACGTTTTTATAAACACCACGGTTTTGATGTAAAAGGTACAACACGAGCATTGTTTTCAACGATAGGGGATAGAGATGTTCAAGGTGGAAGTACAATTACGCAACAAACTGTGAAAAATTATTATTATGATAATGAACGTTCTTTCACTAGAAAATTAAAAGAATTGTTTGTAGCACATAAAGTAGAACAACAATATAGTAAAAATGAAATATTGAGCTTCTATTTAAATAACATTTATTACGGTAGCGATCAATATACAATCGAAAGTGCCGCCAATTACTATTTTGGTACGACAGTAAATAAAAATAGTGATAGTATGTCTCAAATTACAGTATTACAAAGTGCGATATTAGCTAGTAAGGTCAATGCACCTAGTGTTTATGATATAAGTAATATGTCTGATAACTTTAAAAATAGAATTAAAACAAACCTTGAAAAAATGAAACAACAAGAATATATATCTGATAGCCAATATCAAGAGGCATTAAGTCAACTAAATAACTATTGAATTGTTTTGCATGCGTATATACAAAATTCGTAATTATAATTTAGTCTTCATAAAGTAGTCATAATATAAATGAACTTTATGAGGACTTTTTATATAGGTAAAACATTTTGTGTAACGCGATAAGTGATATAAAATAATGGTTGTTAGAATATTTTAAACTGAATGAGTTAATAGAGAACATATTTAGAAGTTAAGGTGGTGGGTATATGACTAAAATAACGAAAATAGAAGTACAAAAGAATAACAAAGAGCGATTTAATTTATTCTTGGATGAAGCATTTGAAATGGGAATAGATATCGATACACTTGTAAAGTTTAATTTAAAAAAAGGTCAAATTCTTGAGCCATCAGATATGGAGAATATTCAAAAGTATGAGCATTATCGTTTAGGTATTAATATGGCAATTCAATACTTATCATATAAAAAAAGAACTGAAAAAGAAGTGAGACAACACTTGCAACAAAATGAAATAAGTGACATAGCAATCCAACAAGTTATAGATTATTGTTACAAAGAATCGTATATTAACCATGAAGATTATGCTGAAAGCTTAAAGAATACCATGATAAACACTACTGACAAAGGTCCTGAAATTTATAGACAGAAATTATATCAAGTTGGAATTGAACCTAATATTATAAATACATATGTTCCGATTTACGAAGAAGAGCAATCATTTGAAGCGGTAATTGAAGTTGCCAAAAAAGTTATGAAAACTAAAAAAGGCCCTGAAATTAAAATACGTCAAAAGGTACTTCAAAGTCTGATTCAAAAAGGATATTCTATGGATGTTGCACAACAGGCAATAGCTGAATTAAATTTTGAACAAGATGAAAATATATTAGATGATTTATTGCAAAAAGATCTTGAAAAAGTATATACAAAACAAAGGCGTAAGTACGACGGACAACAATTAGTAATGAAGACGATAGAGTCACTTATGAGAAAAGGATATAAATATGATAAAATTAAATTAAAATTAGAAGAAAGTGGTATTTCTGATGAATGATAAAAAGCTAAGTGAAATGTCTGAGCAAGAATTAAGACATGAAATACAAACATATAAAGAAAAAATGCGTAAAGCTGAAATGAATGGCATCATGAATGAGTACGATGTATATCAAAGTAAAGTCATCATTGCTGAAAGTTACTTAGTCGATCGTACTAAGGTAGTGCTTGGTAGAATGTATAAACTTAATGATGGAAGCGACCAATACTTCAAAGTCGAACGATTAAAAGGTGTATTTGCATGGGGATATAGAATTAATAGTAAGACCCCTGAAGAAGGATTGCCACTCGCTTTATTAAAAATTTAGAAGGATGTAACATGAATGGGAAGTTCAATAGTCTTAAAAATGCTCAATGTCACGCATTATTATAGAAGTAAGAAAAATAGAAAGTGGTATTTACCATTTGGTTATGCCGCAGAAGACATAGAATTAAACAATATTTCACTACATATATATCAAGGTGAGGCTTTAGCTATTATTGGCGAGCCAGGGGCTTCTAAAACTTTATTAGGTAGGATAATGGCTGGTGACATTAAACCTGATAGAGGTAAAATTAATAAATCGGTCTCTACTTATTATGGTGATATAAAAGACAAACATTTAATACATATAACAGTGCGACAATATGTAAAAGAAATTCAAAGATTATTTTCTTACGAAACAACATCGCACAGTGTTGATCAAATTATCAAATTTGCACATTTAGATGATAAGTCTACGTTTAATATAAATATGCTTAGTCACTCTGATTTTGCACAATTAATCTTAAGCATTGCACGTGTATGTCGAAAAGAATTGATTATTTTAAACCATATCATTGAACATCTTGATGAAGACTTTTTAGAGAAAGCAAAACAATTATCGAAAGACTATGTTAACGATAATAATTCGTTAGTATTCATCGATAATGATCTTGAAAAAGTTGAAAAAGTAAGTAATTATGTAGCATGGATTTCACATGGGCAAGTGAGGATGGAAGGTTCACTAAATCAAGTTTTACCTGTGTTTAAAGAACATGAGCAAGATCGAATGAGTATAGGAAATGATGAAGAACAGCAAAATTTTGATTTAGATTGGAAAGAAAGTCGTAGCCGACTCCCTGAAATGAGCTATAACTTTAAAAGAGTAGAAAGATATAGACATGCGAAAGTTCCTGATTTTGTCGTGAGGTTTTGGACAATTTTGATTGCAAGCTTGATTTGTTTGGCCATCGTTGGAGCATTAGTCATTAACAACATTGGGCGCTTTGATGTTCCTATAATTGAAGCTCAAAAGAAAGTTGAAAATAAAGACCCATTTGAGGAAAAATTGGCATATGGAATCGTATTAGACGACTCGATAACGTTAAATGGTGATTCTAATACAAAAGTTCCTAAATACGCATTTTTAACAATAACAGGTGAAAATTCAAAAAAATATCGTGTTAATATCGATAATCAAGATTATGTTGTAGAAAAACATAAACTACAATATTTTAACCCAGCAGCTTTATATGAGTCGCATTCATTTAAAAAATTATCTCCATATATGAAATCAAATTATAGTAATTTTGTAGATTATTATAATAGCCATTTACATAAAAAACATGATCAAGTTAAAAAATCACTTGTTCCCGATAAGGATTCTAGATATGTTGTAGGCGTAACGCAACAACCAGTAGAATTGTTATTTAATGATCAAGACAAATTAACAGGATTTGTTTTTCCAATAATTAATAAAGATGAACTTAAAGATAAATATCATATTAATCAAGATATATGGATTGTTAAGTCAGGTGATGGATATTTTATCGCAGATATGAAAAATAGTAAGTGGATATACATTGAATTGTAGGTGTAAAAATGATAGATAACATTTTATTATATATAAAACTTTTCCCATCACTAATAAAGTTTACTAAGCAACGTATAATAGATACTTGGAAATGGTTTGCAATTCTCTTAATTGTTGAACTTGTCTTAGTATTAATAGCACTAATTATGCTGTCGTTTATCGAGATTGAAGATCTTAGTAAAGCTAGGTGGTTATATAGAATTTTTGCTATGATTACATTTGCTACAATGTTTGCGACAATTTTTAAATCTTTTAAAGAGTATAGTCAAGATTATTTAATAACTAAGTCGTTCCAATCAACACCATTGATAACTACAGTTGCGAACACACTTATCGGAAGTTCTGTTTGTTGTATATTATCAATTATTACTTTATTGTTTAAACCAGTGAATTTCGATGCATCTTTCATTGCATTTATTGTATTTTATATAATGATGATTCTATTTATAATATTCATATCTGTTACTTTAGGATTGTTAGATATTATATATAAAAATATGACTATGATATTCTTGTTAGCTGTAGTTATAAACTTTTTTATAGTGCCTATTATTTTTATTCCTTCTGCAAATGAGAATTTAATGATTCAATTGTTAAAGTTAAATCCTCTGTTTTATTTAATTGATGGATTAGCGACTTCTACGATTTATGGCGAAGTGAATATGTATAATATTTCATATCATATCTATTTCATTTTAATAATAGTAACGATTGGAGCAATTAATTTTATGCTTATGAGATATGTAGCACATTCAAAATATAAATACTCCTCTAATATAATTTCGACAAAAAATAAATAAAAGAGTGAATCAGAATCATAGTGTCGTTTATGGTTCTGCTTCACTCTTTTTAAAATTTAATTAGAATATAATTTTTTTTGTAATTTTTCTTCAGTGAAAACCCATCCTATATATGAGTGATCTATATTGTTATCATTATCGACATGTGCTATTGCTGCAAAACTATAGTGACCTTTATTTAAATAGCGTAAATCTATTAGACGAACTTCTGTGGTGTCGTCATCCAGCTTACGAGTTTGCCATCGATAAATTGATGAGAAGTTCAGAAATGTTCTAATGTCTTTATTACTTTTAATCTGCCAGAGTAAAGTGTCTGGAGAAAATTTTTGTCGTTTAACTTTATCACTAAAGACAACATATCGACCAAATGCTCTTCCAACATAATCATGTTCTTCAGTTTGAATAGCAACGCGCCACTCCATGAATTTCATCGTAGGTGCCACAAATATTTTAACAGGATTATGTTGTGCTTTTATCTGGCTTAATGCTTGCTTTTTAATGATATTCTGCATTTTGAAACGAATAATATAATAAATGATGAGTATACCAATAATTGGAAAGAATACTATGAATGGATGTACACCGAATAACCAAACGACAATCCCTACACAAAGTATAATAAATATGATTGGATCGAATGTATTAATAACACTTAATTGAATCCACTTGTTTGTGAGTGGACGCAAAGCTTGAGTACCATAAGAATTAAATATATCAACAAACACATGTAAAAATACTGCTAACTGTGCCCATAACCATATATGCGTTGTATCTACTCCTGGGAATAAAACATAAATAATAAATGTGATCAGTATAGGCCACAAAATTGTAAATGGTATAGAATGAGTGATACCACGATGGTGAGAAATATATGTGGCGTTATTTTTCAATTTTAAAACGGTGTCACCATCTGGAATTAACGATCCGGCAATTAAGGTTGTAGCAGTAGCTGCCATAGTATTTGCCATAGCTGGATCTTGACTAGCTAGAGCAGTTAATCCAACACCTATTGCTATATGCGTGGCTGTATCCATAACGTTCACTCTTTTCATGTTAATTTAATATATATTATAATCTAAAAATTGAAATAACGAAATTAAGAAACTTATTAAAATACTATTAGTTTGCTATAAACCGATTAGATGAAATAAATAATGAGATTGGAAAGGATGTAAATATGTTAAATGTATCTACATTTAAAAAGAATTTAATACAGTGGTTTAATGAAAATCAAAGAGAAATGCCTTGGCGTGAGACTTCTAATCCATATTATATTTGGTTGAGTGAGGTTATGCTTCAACAAACGCAAGTTAAAACCGTTATTGACTACTATCATAAGTTTATTAGCCGTTTTCCAACCATAGAAGACTTGAGTCAGGCAAATGAAGATGAAGTGCTTAAATATTGGGAAGGTTTAGGTTATTATAGCCGTGCACGTAACTTTCATACTGCTGTAAAAGAAGTGGTATATGAATACAATGGCGTTGTTCCTTCAACACCAGATCAATTTGGAAAACTTAAAGGCGTTGGTCCATATACACAAGCAGCTGTATTGAGTATAGCGTTTAATAAACCTTTAGCAACCGTTGATGGTAATGTCTTTCGAGTATGGTCTAGATTAAATAATGATCAAAGAGATATTAAATTGCAATCAACACGAAAGGCATATGAAACAGAATTACAGCCCTATGTTTATCATCATTCTGGTACTTTCAATCAAGCAATGATGGAATTAGGCGCATTAGTTTGCACACCTAAGAATCCGTTGTGCTTATTCTGTCCTGTTCAAGACAATTGCAGTGCATTCAAAGAAGGGACTGTGTTAAATCTACCAGTAAAAACTAAAAACATAAAGAAGAAAACGATTCAGCAACATGTGTTTTTAGTTAGAAATGCAAAAGGGGAATATTTAATTGAGCAACGACAAGAGCGATTGTTAAATGGTATGTGGCAATTTCCCATGTTTGAAGCACCAAATGCATTGGAACAATTAGAGAATAAATTAGGAATGTCACTATCGATAGCTGGGGAAATAGTATTTAAACTTAAACATCAATTCACTCATATGACTTGGGATATTAGTGTATATAGTGTAATTGAGACAGTATCTATTTCTAAAAAAATGATGGAAGACTATAAACTTGAGTGGATGAATTTAAATCGCCGTGATGAATATACATTACCTGTATCAATGGATAAAATATATAATTATATAAATGGTTGAAAACATAAATTTATAGGTGATTTTTGGAGGCTATATTAAAAATAGTAACGCATTTTTAAAGAGTTAATTAAAATTATGATATAATCTAAAGTGCGAAAATTACTAAAAGGGTGGTGTGGAGTATGGTAAAAGAATCCATACCTAAAGAAGGCGAAAATATAAAAATTCAAAGTTACAAACACGATGGTAATATTCATCGAGTATGGTCTGAAACGACGATTTTAAAAGGAACAGATCATGTTATTATCGGTGGAAATGATCATACTTTAGTTACTGAAAGTGATGGTCGCACGTGGATTACTCGAGAACCGGCAATCGTTTATTTTCACTCAGAATTCTGGTTTAACGTTATTTGTATGTTTAGAGAAGATGGCATTTATTACTATTGTAATCTTTCATCACCATTCGTTTGTGATGAAGAAGCTTTGAAATATATTGATTATGATTTAGACATTAAAGTTTATCCTAATGGTAAATATCATCTGCTAGATGAAGATGAGTATGAACAACACATGAATCAGATGAATTATCCACACGATATCGATGTTATTTTACGCCGTAATGTAGATATTTTACAGCAGTGGATAGAACAAAAGAAAGGTCCGTTCGCCCATGATTTTATAAAAGTTTGGAAAGAGCGTTACAAAAAAATTCGAAATTACTAAGCATAAAAGATGTAATTGCTACATATATGTTTTATAGTACTTGAGTAATAATAAGCAGAGGTTGAATTTACTTTAAAGTTGCAAAAGGAGATGCTTGCAATTGAAAGTTTCAACCTCTATTAATTTTCTAAAAAATTAAATTGAAAATTATAGGGGGGACTAGTATGATACGACGCTATTTAGAATTTGTTAAACCTTACAAATATCGTATAATAGCGACGATAATTATCGGGATTATAAAATTCGGCATTCCTATGTTAATTCCTTTACTTATCAAATATGCAATTGATGGCGTAATTAATAATAGTGCACTTTCTACGAATGAAAAATTTCAACATCTAAGTGTAGCTATCGGTATAGCTTTATTTATATTCTTAATTGTGAGACCACCAATCGAATACTTACGTCAATATCTTGCGCAATGGACAAGTAACAAGATTTTATATGATATTCGAAAACAATTATATAATCATTTGCAAGCTTTAAGTGCTAGATTTTATGCGAACAATCAGGTAGGGCAAGTTATTTCAAGAGTGATAAATGATGTAGAACAAACTAAAGATTTTATTTTAACCGGTTTAATGAACATATGGTTAGATTGTATAACAATTGTCATTGCACTATCCATTATGTTTTTCCTAGATGTTAAGTTAACTTTCGCAGCTATATTCATCTTCCCATTCTATATTTTGACAGTGTATTTCTTCTTCGGTCGTTTAAGAAAATTGACTCGTAAACGTTCGCAAGCTTTAGCTGAAGTACAGGGCTTTTTACATGAACGTGTACAAGGTATGTCTGTCATTAAAAGTTTTGCGATAGAAGATAATGAAGCTAAAAACTTTGATCATAAAAACCAACACTTCTTAAATCGAGCATTTCAACATACGTCATGGAATGCCTACTCATTTGCAGCAATTAATACTGTGACAGATTTAGGACCAATTATCGTCATTGGATTCGGTGCCTATTTAGCCATAAATGGTTCAATTACTGTTGGTACACTTGCTGCATTTGTAGGATACTTGGAACAATTATTCGGACCACTGAGAAGATTGGTTTCTTCTTTTACGACACTAACTCAAAGTTTTGCATCAATGGATAGGGTATTCCAATTGATGGATGAAGATTACGATATAAAAAATGGTATTGGCGCTCAACCTATTGAAATTAAACAAGGGCATATTGAGTTGAAGAATGTAAGTTTTAAATACAATGAAGATGAATCGACTATACTAAAAGATATAAATCTTAATATTAATAAAGGTGAAACAGTAGCTTTTGTAGGTATGAGTGGTGGTGGTAAGTCAACCTTAATTAACTTGATACCTCGCTTCTATGATGTATCTGAAGGTGAAATATTAATAGATGATCATAATGTTAAAGACTTTCTTACTGGTAGTTTAAGAAATCAAATTGGTCTAGTCCAACAAGATAATATTCTTTTCTCAGATACAGTGAGAGAAAATATCTTACTAGGTCGCCCAGATGCTACTGAGGAAGAAGTTATTGAAGCGGCTAAAATGGCAAATGCGCATGAATTTATAATGAATCTTCATGATGGCTATGATACTGAAGTAGGGGAGCGAGGCGTTAAATTATCTGGTGGTCAAAAACAACGTCTTTCAATTGCAAGAATCTTTTTAAATAATCCACCAATTTTAATTTTAGATGAAGCCACATCAGCATTAGATTTAGAAAGTGAAGCAATTATACAAGAAGCATTAGATGTATTAAGTAAAGACAGAACTACACTCATTGTTGCACATAGACTATCAACAATTACACATGCAGATAAAATAATTGTAATGCAAAATGGTGAAATAGTAGAAACAGGAACGCACAAAGAGTTGATTGAAAAACAAGGTGCTTATGAGCATTTATATAGCATACAAAATTTATAGTAAAAAATGAGCCTGTGGCATAATTCAATGCCTCAGGCTTCAAATATATATTGGCAGTAGTTGACTGGTTAAAATGCACTTGTAACAATCTATTTTAATTCTACTCAACCTTGCCGGAGTGGTCGGAGGTCAGCAAAGAGAATTTCATAAAGAAAATTTTACAAGCTTCGTAACCCCATTTTTTTGTTATAAATCAAAATCCTCATCAGCAATATCTATATCAGTGTCATTGCGGTGATAAGTGAAGAAACTTAATCTTAATCGATCTAAATGTTCTAAATAATAACGATATTCTTCTATTGTAGCAATAATTTGCATGATATTTGAATATGAATATTCTACTTGATAAGGGTTTTGAATTAACTGTTGTTGAAAAGCATCCATTAGGTCTTTCTTTTGAGGATTCATGATTTGATTATCAAAATGTTCCACATTGTAACGAGCTTTTTTCGACAAGCTTTTTAAAATTTGTTCGTGGTAGGCTGTTAATGAATCTAATTCTAATTTTATCTGGAAAATTAAATTGTAATTTAGATTGTGAAGATCATTCTGATATCTAGCCATACGATTTAGTACTTCATAAGCTTGTCTTGTAGTGCCTACAACTTCTTTAAATAAAATTTTCTTTCTATTTTGTTGGAAGGCAGCCTTTCTAGTTAATGCTTTTTCTTCATTATAGTAATTAAAAATCTGTTCAAGTTTTGATATACGTGATTCAATTTGTTCTCCATCTTCTTTAATCTGATGATAGTCAGATGCGTCATTTAATACGAGTTTAAACCAAATGAAAATATCAGAAGCAATATTCACTGAGTTGTGATATATCTTAGTTTCAAATTTGGGTGGTAAAAATATTAAGTTAACTACAGAAGCGCTGACAACACCAATCATTACTAGTATAAATCTAAAAGCTGCAGTGACATAGAATGACCCAGTATGTTGTCCCATTATAATAAGCGCTGTTACGCCAGCTAATGTAGCAACATGAGCTAAATTTAATTTATATAATATAGCAATTAATAAAATGACAGTAACACCCATAATAACGATATTTTTTCCAAATATTGTTACCATTATGACTGCTAATAAAGCACCAATGACATTACCTGTAGCTTGTTCTGAAATAGTTTTAATAGAACGGTAGATATTAGGTTGCATAGCAACAATTGCACTAATTCCTGCTACAGATTTTAAACCGACATTATCAGGTAAGAAAGACGCTATAAACAAAGCAAGAATAATTGCAATACCAGTCTTTAGTATACGAGCTCCTAGCCTCAACTATAACGCTCCTTTAAATATATTTTTATAATAATATTTTAAACTAGTATACACTTGAAGACTGAATAGATACAAGTTTTTGTTTTGATTAATTAAAAACCTACAATAAAGGCAACGTTATAATTCACGCTCCTTTATTGTAGGTTAAAAATTTGCTATTTCATTTGACTAAACGCATAATCAGCAGCTTTAAGTGTCTCATCAATGTCTTCTTCAGTATGCTCTGTAGTTAAGAACCATGCTTCAAATTTTGATGGAGCTAAATTAATACCTTGGTTCAACATTAATTTAAAGAACTTAGCAAATGCTTCTCCATCTGAATTCTCAACTTGCTCATAATGTGTGATTTTTTCATCTGTGAAGTAAAGTGTTAAAGAGCCATATACTCTATTAATAGTTGCTGTAATATTATATTTATCAATTAGCTCTAATAGACCATCTTCAAGTCGTTTTCCTAATTGATCTAATCTTTCATAAACACCTTTTTGTTCTAGTACTTCTAGTAATGCGATACCTGCTCTCATAGAAAGTGGATTACCTGCCATCGTTCCAGCTTGGTAAGCCGGACCTAATGGGGCAACGTGTTCCATGATATCTTGTCGGCCACCATAGCCACCAATTGGAAGGCCACCCCCAATTATTTTTCCGAATGCAGTTAAGTCTGGATATACATTTAATAGATCTTGGGCTGCACCATAGTGGAAGCGGAATGCAGTAATAACTTCATCATAAATCACCAATGCACCATAATCGTGAGTAATTTCATTAACTTTTTCCAAGAAACCTGGTTGTGGTTCAACCATACCAAAATTACCAACAATTGGCTCAACTAGCACAGCAGCTACTTCTTCTCCCCAATGTTTCATAGCTTCTTTATATGATTCAATATCATTAAACGGTACTGTAATTACTTCTTTAGCGACACTTTCTGGAACACCTGCAGAGTCAGGAGATCCTAATTGTGATGGACCACTACCAGCAGCTACTAATACTAAATCGGAATGACCGTGATAGGAACCTGAAAATTTAATAATTTTATTTCTCTTGGTATAAGCTCTAGCAACACGAATCGTTGTCATAACTGCTTCAGTTCCAGAGTTTACGAACCGTATTTTTTCAAGTGACGGAATAGCTTCTCGCAATTTTTTACTAAATTCAATTTCTAATTCTGTTGGCGTGCCATAAAGTACACCTTTAGCTGCTTGATCTTGAATAGCTTTAGTTATATGAGGATGAGCATGACCTGTGATAATAGGACCATATGCTTGTAAATAATCAATAAATTTATTGCCATCAACATCATACAAGTATGCGCCGTGTCCTTCGCGCATTACAACAGGAGCACCTCCACCAACCGCTTTATAAGAGCGTGATGGTGAATTAACGCCACCCAAAATATATTCATTTGACAATTGTTGTAGACGTTCACTCTCAGTGAATTTCATCTTATTTCAACCTCTCTTATTTTAATTTTATTCCTTATTATCGTATCATATAATTAATATAATTAAGAAATAGGTGATATGGTGCTCAAAAAAGGTCAAAAATTTCCAGAATTTAAATTAGAAAATCAGAATGGTGAATGGATTACTAATGAGACAATAAAAGGAAGTAAAACAATTATTTATTTTTATCCACGTGATAATACTCCAACTTGTACAACAGAAGCATGTGACTTTAGAGACAACTTAGAACAATTTAATGACTTGAATGTTCAAATATATGGAGTTAGTGGTGATACTAAGAAAAAACATCAAAATTTTATTGCAAAACATAATCTTAATTTTGATTTATTAGTTGATGAGGATTTTCAATTATCTAAAGCAACAGGTGTCTATCAATTGAAAAAATCATTTGGTAAAGAATCAATGGGTATTGTTCGCACAACATTTATTATTGATGAGGATGGCGTTATTATCGATGTCATTGAAAAGGTTAAAGTAAAAACACAAATTGAAGAACTAAATCAAATTTTGGGGTGAAATCAATGAAAATAGTTAGTTTAAAGCGATTAGGAGAAATAGAAGCTTCACTTATAAACAACTATCCAGATTTAGAATTTTACTTTTTCAAGAATGCAATGGATATACCGACAGAACTTAAAAATGAATTAGAGATATTGATTGGCTATGATAGTGGCGTTGATAAGAACTTTATTAATGCTTGTCCAAACTTAAAATGGATCTCCTGGTATGCTACCGGTGTTAATAATCTACCATTAGAAGTTATTAAAGAAAAAAATATTATTTTAACTAATACTAGGGGAATACAGGCTAAACAAGTTTCAGAATTTGTTTTATCCTTCATACTTGATGACTATAAGAAAATGCGCACATCATATGTTAATCAAGTAAATAAAGTGTATGATTCTAAACTAACCGGTAAACGATTGAGCGATGAAAAAGTATTAATACTAGGAACAGGATCGTTAGCTCAACAAACCGTCAAATTACTCAAACCGTTTGAATTGGAAATAATCGGTATAAGTAAATCCGGTCATCATAAAGATGGTTTCGATAATATTTATACAATAGAAGATTTAGAATCACATTTAAATAAAGCTGATATTATTATTAATACATTACCTGAAACTCAAGAAACATATCATTTATTGTCAGAGAGACACTTCGAAATTATGAATGATACATGTTTATTTATTAATGTAGGTAGAGGAACAATTGTTGAGGAAAAAATACTCATAAAAGTTTTAAGCCATAACTTAATTCGCCATGCATATTTAGATGTATTTGAAAATGAACCATTAGATGAAAATAATGAATTATATAAATTAGATAATGTGACTATTACAGCGCATATAACAGGAAATGACAAAAATATAAAAAGTGATGCTACAAAACTATTTGAGAGGAATTTGGAAGATTTTCTCAATAAAAATGATGTAATTGAGAATAGAGTCGATTTATATAAAGGTTATTAACGGAAATCGTTCGTACTTATTGACATCACACTTTGGAAACAGTTATATTAATATCAAGTAATAATTATTATTAAGTAGAAAGTGGTGAATCATATGAGTGCAGAATTAGAGTCTATTAATCATGAGTTAGAAGAGTCAATTGCAGCCCTAAGAAGAGCTGGTGTAAGAATCACACCACAACGTCAAGCCATCATTCGTTATCTCATTGCATCTCATTCACATCCAACTGCGGATGAAATTTATCAAGCACTTTCACCTGATTTTCCAAATATTAGTGTTGCGACTATATATAATAATTTAAGAGTGTTTAAAAGTATTGGCATAGTTAAAGAGTTAACATATGGAGATGCATCAAGTCGATTTGATTTTAATACTCATAATCATTATCACGTTATCTGTGAGAAATGTGGCAAGATTGTAGACTTTCATTATCCTCAACTTGATGAAGTTGAACAACTTGCACAGCACATCACAGAGTTCGACGTAACACATCACCGTATGGAAATATATGGTATTTGTAAAGAATGCAAAGATAAAGAAGAATAGAAGTAATAGAAGCAATGGTACTAAACCATTGCTTTTTTTATTAAACTAGCTATAAGTGAAAAATAGACACACCTTAAATGTTTTATTAAGCACGAAAATCATATACATTAGTATTTATAATAGATCCATCGACAAAATAATGCTAAAAATTATATAAATTATACTCTTAATTCAAAACAATACATTAGAGGTGAAAATTTAGCCATTATTATCTTGCAAAAATGATTGACGTTCCTTTGCAAACTTGCTATTATATAAAAGTCGTCAAAAACGAATGTAAACTTTCTTGTTTCAGAAATTAATTTCATTAAATTAATGTTAAGAAAGTGTAATTTTGACTATTGAAAAACTTCGCAAGACAATATAAGATATTATTTGTTGAAATAATCAATTAAGTTTTGAACAGAAGAATTTTTAAATAAAATAAAATTTAAAAAAGTTCTTGACATGATATAAAGATTATTGATATAATTAATAAATGTAATTGCTTTAAATGAACATTGAAAACTGAATGACAATATGTCAACGTTAATTCCAAAACAGTAACATAAATGTTACAAACATTATTTAGTATTATGAGCTAATCAAACATCATAAATTTTTATGGAGAGTTTGATCCTGGCTCAGGATGAACGCTGGCGGCGTGCCTAATACATGCAAGTCGAGCGAACAGATAAGGAGCTTGCTCCTTTGACGTTAGCGGCGG